>DASWNZ010000184.1:0-4584 GCA_036398975.1 Longimicrobium sp. | reverse complement strand
GAAGATGTCCGAGGGCGACCAGCCGGCGTTCAGGTAGCCGAAGAAGCGCGGAGAGATGCGGGGATAGGCGTCCACCTCGAACTGCTCCCCCCGCTGCCCGAAGCGCTCGGCGACGGTGGCGCGGGCCACGAGCGTCACCGCGCGCATCTTGCGCGACAGCTCGGCGCTGGCGGTGTGCCACGGCTCCGGCTCCGAGCCGCCGCCGAAGTAGGTGATGCCGTACTCCAGCGACGCCCGGTTCACCGCGGCCGCTTCCTCCACCGGCCGGGGAACGGCGCATCCGGGCCCCGGCTCGCACCCCGCCTCCTGCGCGGCCGCCCTCGCGGCCGTGAGCAGCGCCATCGCCACGAAGCACGTGGTCCATCCCCTCATCGCATCAGCTCCCCGTCGGTGTTTGCGTCTGCGCGTCGAAGCCGCGCCTCTCCATGGCGCCCCAGTCGCGCCGGCCCCGCAGGTACTTCACCATCCCCCTCAGCCGCCAAACCACCGTGAGCTGGCGGAAGCCCACGTTCTCCAGCAGCGCCCACACCACGAGCAGAAAGCGGTCCATGAAGCGGTCGTATCGGTGGAAGCTCACCTCCTCCAGCACCAGCGTCATCACGGTGAGGAGCGCGCCCAGCGCGTACGCAACCAGGAAGAACAGGATGGCGAAGGGGACGTTGACCGCGCCCGTCAGCAGCCCCGCCACCAGCCCGAGGATGCCGATCGCCTCTACCACCGGCCCCAGCAGCTCCACGAAGAAGAAGTACGGGTATACGATCATCCCCATCCGCCCGTAGCGCGGGTTGAAGAGGACGGCCCGGTGCCGCCAGAGCACGTCCGAGAGGCCCCGCTGCCAGCGGTCGCGCTGGCGGCCCAGCACGCGCAGCGTCTCGGGGGCCTCCGTCCACGCCACCGGGTCGGGGATGAACGCCACCTTGCTGGGGCCGCCGCGCTCGTACCCCAGGCGCCGCAGCCGCAGCACCAGCTCCATGTCTTCGCCCACCGTGTCGTGCACGTAGCCGCCGGAGGAGACCACGGCGTCGCGCCGAAAGAGGCCGAAGGCGCCGGAGATGATGAGGTTGCCGCCCAGCCGGTTCCATCCCAGCCGCCCGAAGAGGAAGGCGCGCAGGTACTCCACCACCTGGAACCCGGGCACCGGCTTGCGCGGCGCCCGCGTGCGCACCACCCGCCCCGCGCGCACCACCGAGTTGTTGACGATGCGCACCGTGCCCCCCGCCGCCACCACGTCCGTCGCCGTAAGGAAGGGGCGCACCATCCGCTGCAGCGAGTCCGGCTCGATGAGGGTGTCCGCGTCGATGGCGCACACGAGCGCGCCGGTGGAGAGGTTGACGCCGGCGTTGAGGGCATCCGCCTTGCCGCCGTTCTCCTTGTCCACCACCACCAGGTTGGGGCGGCTGCGCGACCGGTACAGCCCCTTAACCGGCTGGCAGGGGATCACCCGCTCGTACACCGGGTGGATGGGGACGAGGTCGAAGTGCTCCTTCAGCACCTCCATCGTCGCGTCCTTGCTGCCGTCGTTGATCACCACCACCTCCAGCGAGGGGTAGCTCAGCGAGAGGAGCGAGCGCAGGCTCTCCGCGATGGTGGCTTCCTCGTTGTAAGCGGGGGCCAGCATGCTGATGGTGGGGGTGAGCGACGAGCCCAGCACGCGCCAGCGGCTCTCCCCGCGCGACAGCAGGACGTGCTCGCGCATCTCCAGCACCGCGCTCACCAGCAGGAGCAGGTAGACGGAGTTTACCGCGAGGAAGTAGAAGAGGACCGCCCACTCCAGGCGGATCAGCACCACTTCGGCCACGTGCCCCAGGTCCACGCTCACGCGGCCCCGTGCGATGCGTCGGGAAGGTCCAGAACCTGGCGCGCCATGTCGGCCGCAAAGGGGTCGGCGTCCGCGCGGTAGCGGCCCAGCAGGAGCATGCCGGGGCTCCCCAGCACGCGCAGCGCCAGCCCCGCCGCGCGCCGCACGGGAAAGACGGGGTCGCGCAGGAGCCTCGCCACGGCGGGGGCGGAGGGCCAGTGGCCGATGCGCCCCAGCGCCGCCGCCGCCGCCGCTCTAACCCCGGGGTCGGCGTCGGCCAGGAGCCCCGCGAGCACGGCGTCGCACTCCGGCGGCTGCACGGCGCCCACCACCGTCGCGGCGCGCGCGCGCACCTCCGGGTCCGGGTCGCGGCAGAGGCGCAGCGCGGGCTCGGCGAAGGAGGGCTGCGCCAGCGAAGCCGCCACCTCCAGCGCGGGTGCGGCGGCGCGTCCGGAGGCGGCCCCCAGGTGCGCGGCCAGCGGCTCCGCGGCGGGGAGTCCCACGCGCAGGATGGAGTCCTGCACGGCGAAGCGGCATAGGGTGGCGGGGTCCGCCAGCATCTCCAGGAGCGCGCGGACGGCTTCATCGGAGGGGTGGTCCCCCGCCCACTCGGCTGCCTGCGCGCGCACCGCCGGGTGCGGATCGTGGAAGAGGGGGAGCACCGACTCCGCCTCGTCGCCGCCGAACGCGGTGAGGAGGCGCAGGCCGCGGAGCCGGCGCCACCACCAGCGGTTGCGGGTCAGGCGGCGCGCGCGGTCCAGCAGCCCCAGCTCGCGCGCCAGCACCCCCACGCGCTCCCGCACCGAGCCGCCCAGGTTGCGGGTGAGCTCCACCAGGAGTTGGCTCTGCACGCCGGGCGGCAGGGCGCGCAGGCGGCGCACCGCCTCCGGCTCCAGCGTGGGCGCGGTGGCGACGCCCGCCATCACCGCCCGACCTTCGGCCAGGAGCGCGCCGCGGCGACGGCGGCGCACTTTGAGCCAGACGCCGTGGAACACGATGCCCGCCACCGAGGCTGCAAAGAGCACCGCCAGCACCACGAGCGTCACGCGCAGCAGCCGCAGCTCGTCCATGCTACTCCGCGCCCAGGGCGCGCTGCACGCGCCGCAGCAGCACCTGGATGCTGAACGGCTTCGCGACGTGCTCGGCGGCGCCCATCTCCAGCGCCTTCACCACCTCCGCCTCGCCGGCGCGCACGGTGAGCATGATGACGTGCGTGCGCGCGGCCACCCCGTCCGCGGCCAGCGCGCGCAGCACGGTGAAGCCGTCGCGCCCGGGGAGGTCCACGTCCAGCAGCACGACACGGGCGCGCAGCCGGGGGTGGCGCCCGCCCAGCAGCTCCACCGCCTCGTCCCCGTCGGTGATGCGGCGCGTGGTGTGGCCACGCGTGTCCAGCGCCTGGCGCAGCAGCTCGGCAAGCGCGGGATCGTCGTCCACCACCGCCACGTCCACCACCTCGGCGCGGGGCGCGTCCGCGCTCCACCCGGCGGGGAGCACCCGTCCCCCGCCCTGCTCCTGCGCGCGGAGGAGCGCGTCGTCGGCGGCCAGGCGCAGGTCGGCGGGGGTGCGGCCATCCGCCGGGTACTCCGCCACCCCCCCGGAAAGGGAGACGCGCACCGCGCCGCCGGGCGCGGGGACCTCCTCGTCCGCCACGCGCCGCACCACCCCCTCCAGCAGCTGCACGGCCGTGTCGCGGTCGCCGCCGTACAGCGCGGCGGTGAGCTCCGCGGCGCCGGACTGCGCCACCACGTCTCCCGGCTGGGCGGCGTCGCGCAGCAGCGCCGCCACCCGGTGCACCACCGGCTCCCAGAGCGGGGCGCCGATCCGCGCGCGCAGCGCCTCCGCCCCGTCCACCCGCAGCAACGCGTAGGCGGCGGGTGCGCGCGTACGCCCCGCGATGGCCAGCACGCGGTCGCACTCCTCCGCCAGCCGGCGGCCCGTGCCGCCCCCTTCCGACCGCTCGGCCAGCGTGCGCTCCAGCCGCACCCGCTCCAGCCGGCTCTCCACCCGCGCCACGATCTCCGGGCCGGCGAAGGGCTTGCTGGCGTAGTCGTCCGCGCGCGCGTCGAAGATGCGCTTGACCGAGGCGTAGTCGGTGCGGGCGGTGAGGAAGAGGACCGGGAGGGCGCGCCAGCGGGGGTCGGCGCGCACCACGCGGCACAGCTCCACGCCGCTCACGTGCGGCATGTCCTCGTCCACCATCAGCAGGTCGGGGCGCGCGCGCTCCAGCGTCTCCCAGAAGCGGAGCGGATCGGCCAGCGTGGTGACGGTGAGCCCGCGCGCCTCCAGCAGGGTGCGCAGCGAGGCCAGGATTTGCGGGTCGTCGTCCACCGCCAGCACGCGGCTCCCCGCAACGTCGGTCAGGCGCAGGGCGGCGGCCACCGCGTCCACCACGGCGCGGGGAGGGATGGGACGGGAGAGGAAGGCGCGCGCCCCGCGTCGGGCCGCCTCGATGCGCTCCGCGAAGCCGTCCTGCCCGGAGATCACCACCACGGGCCTGTCCGCGCCGTCGGCGGAGAGCTCGTCCAGCAGCCGGAGCCCCGCCTCGCCAGCCCAGGTGCGGGAGAGGTCCACCACCACCGCGTTGGGGGTGCGCTCGGCGAGGGCGCGGCGCACACCGGCGGGGTCGGCCAGCCGCCACGCCGCGATCTGCCGCCCCTCGGCCTCCATCGCCACCCGCTCGCCCAGCTCCGCGTCATCGGTCACCACCAGCAGCGACGCGCGCCCGGCGGCGTCCGACGCGGGGGCGGCGGGAGTGGCGGGGGGACGCTCCAGCTCGCGCCGCAGGG
>DASWNZ010000183.1:0-14199 GCA_036398975.1 Longimicrobium sp. | reverse complement strand
ATCGTCCACATCGAACACGCCGAAGACGGAGCCGCCGCTCCCGGCCAGCAGCGCGATGCGGGCGCCCGCATCGCGCATGGCGGCGAGGGCGTCGCGCAGCACAGGGATGCGTTCCGCCACCACCTCGCCGAAGTCGTTCATCGCCAGCCGCTCCACCGCGCCCCAATCCCCCAGCTCCGCCGCGTCTAGCGCAAAGGCGCGCGGCGGCGGCGTGGCGCCGCGGCGTTCGGCGATGGCGGCGAAGGCCTCCGGCGTGCGCATCGCGACGCCGGGGTGCGCCATCAGCACGGGGCGCTCGGGAAGCGGCGGCAGGGCCAGGAGGCGCTCTCCCCTCCCCCAGCCGAGCGCCAGCGGCGACCCGCAGACGAAGAACGGCACGTCGCTCCCCAGCTCGATCGCCATGCGCAGGAGCGCGGCGCGATCGAATGGCTCATCGTGGAGCGCGTTCAGCGCGCGGAGGGTGGCCGCCGCATCCGAGCTTCCACCGCCCAGCCCCGCCGCGGCCGGAATGCGCTTCACCAGGCGAATGGCGACGGCGGGCAATTCGCCGAGCTCCTCGTAGAAGCGATGCGCCGCCCGCACCGCCAGGTTGCGCTCGGGCGGGCCGGTCTCGACGGTGCCCTCCACCGCCAGCGCGACGCCGGGATCCGCGCGGCGCACGGTCAGCAGGTCGGCCAGCGAGATGGCGCAGAAGAGCGACTCCAGCGAATGGAAGCCGCTCGCCTCGCGGGCCAGGATCGCCAGGCGGAGGTTGACCTTGGCGGGCGCTTCAATGGAGACCGCGTCAGCCACGCCCGAGCCCCGTCTTCGGCGGCGCGATCTCGGGATCGGCCTCGACCTCGGCCTCCACGCGTTCCGCGCTCCCGCGCAGCTCGCTCCAGCTCAGCTTCAGCTTGGCGATGTAGTACAGCCCCACCGCCGTCACGCTCAGCCATCCGCCCACGTGGAACGAGAGCGCGAACGCCACCGAGCGCGATTCGTCCACCCCCCATAGGTCGAGCCCGTACTTGCTGGCGAACTCGAACGGCCCCCAGAAGCCGGGCGCGGAGGGGAGCGCGACGGCGATGCTGACGAACGACTGGAGGAAGAGCGCCCCTGCGAACCCCGGCTCGTCGATCCCGAACGCCTTGAAGGCGAGGTAGAAGGAGATCCCCAGGAAGAGCCACTGGAAGACGACCCACGCCAGCGACTGCGCCAGGAGCCGCGGGTCCCGCAGCGCGCCGAGGCCGCCCACGAAGGCGTGCAGCGCATCGAGCACGTGGCGCCGGATGCCGGCTGGCAGGATGCGCTCCGCGATCGCGTCGCCGATGCGCAGGCTGCGCTCGGGGAAGGCTGCGAGCACGATGAGCCCCGTCCCCAGCACCGCCGCGATCACCGCCACGCCGCGCGCGGCCTTTTGCGCCAGCGCCACCCCCTCCGAGCTCCCCGGAAAGCCTTCGAAGGCGATCACCCCGAAGAGGAGGACGATGCACACGATGGCGTCCAGCACGCGCTCCACCACCAGCGTGCCGAAGACGCTGCCGACCTTGATCCGCCCCACTCGCGCACACACCAGCGCCCGCGCGAACTCGCCGACGCGGGCGGGGAGCAGGTTGTTGAGCGCGAACCCAGCCGCCGTCCCCGCGATGCGCGGCTCAAACGGGATGTCGGGGCGGATGGGTGCCAGGAGCGCCTTCCAGCGCATGGCGCGCACGTGCAGCCCCAGCGTGGACACCACGATCGCGGCCAGGAGGAGCGGGAGGTTCGCGGAGCGCACGTGCACCCACACCTCGCCCCACTGCACGTCGCGCAGCGCCAGCCAAAGAAAAAAGGCGGTCGCCGCGACCCCGACGATCACCCTGACATAAGATTTCATCCTGATCCCGAAAACAGGGCCTCACACAGAGACACAGAGGGCACCGAAAGAACAGAAAAAGGTTCTCTGTGCCTTCGCGGTTCCCTCTGTGCCCTCTGTGTGATGGTTTTATGCGGTCTCGCCGGCTCCGACTTCAAGCAATCCGAACAGCTCGTCCACCACGTCACGGAGCGGCGTCCCGGCCGGTGCGAGCGCGACGGCCCGGTCGCGGAGAGCCAGCGCGGCGCGCAATGCATCCTCGGGCGAGTACAGGAGCGACTCGATGGGAACCACGCCCGCCTCCTCTTCCGGCTCGGCGGGCGAGCCGCCGGGGAGCGCGGCGCGCAGGCTGCGCAGGGCGGCGCGCGCCTCCTCCACCGAGGTCGCGGTGCGCAGGGCCGTCGATGCCGCGTGCGCCGCGCCCGCGATGGCGCTCATGGCGTACGTCCCCGCCAGCTCGGCCACGTGCGAGGCAAGCGAGGCGAGCTGCCGCGCCACACGCCCGAAGCGGCGCCGCGCCTGCGGTGCACCCGCGATCAGCGCCTCCGCGCGGTCCAGGAAGCCCGTCGCCTCCATGCGCAGGAAGGCATCCACGTCGTCCTGCAGGCCGTTCCCCTCCGCATCCACCACGGGCGCGGTCGGGGAGGAGACGATGTGCGGTCCCGCGTCCTCGAAAAAGAGCCGGCTGATGGGGATGACCCCGGCGTCGCTCTCGTCCTCCGCCCCCTCGGCGCGGTCGCGGATCTCGCGGAAGCGGTCCAGCTCCAACATGGTGTCCAGCGCGGCGCCGGCGCCCAGCAGGTCGGTCGCCGCGCGCAGCGCATCGCGGGCGGCGGTCAGGAGCTCCTGCGCCTCGCCGCCCAGCGGGGTCGTACGGGTGAAGGCGTCCGCGGCGGTGTCCTCGATCCCCTCCAGCACCTCCACGACGGGCCCCAGCGCACTCAATCCGGCCACCCCGCGCACGGGCCGCATCCGGCGAAGGACCGAACGGAGCGGCTCGCGGCCCGTTGGCGCCGCCGCCAGCTCCACCAGGGCGCGGTCCATCTCGTCCACCACGCCGCCGATCTCCTGCCGCACGAACTCCAGCATCTCCCCCTCGGGAGGCGCGCCGTCGTCCGCGCGGTGGTGCGTGCCGGTGCCCTCCCAGCGCGCCTCCGCCGCGGCGGCCAGCGCCTCGTCGCCCGGGCCGCCGTCCGCGTGCGATGCGACCAGCCGGCGCAGGTCGGCGGCGGTGGCCTTCACCCGCTCGCCCATTGCGCCGTCCCACGGCAGCGAGCCGTCGCGGACGGAGCGCGCCGCGTCCTCCAGCCGCTCGGCCACGCGCGCCACGCCCTCCACACCGGCGATCTGCGCGCTCCCGCGGACCCCGCGCGCCAGGCGGAAGAGCCGGTTGGCGTCCGGCGTGTCGGAGGCGGCGAGGAGGGCGTCGAGCTCGTCCAGGAAGTCGCCCGCTTCCCGGGCGAAGTACTCGCTCAGCGGCTGGGACATGGGATGGGGCCGGGGTATGGGAGGTCGGTCACGTGCGCGCGCGGCGGAGGATCTCGGCCATCTCGCGCGTGGCGCGCTCGATCCCCACCAGCACCGCGTGCGACACGATGGAGTGCCCAATGTTCAGCTCTTCGATCTCGGCGATGGCGGCCACCGGCGTCACGTTCTCGTACGTCAGCCCGTGCCCCGCGTGCACCGCGAGCCCGAGTGAGCGGGCCAGCGCCGCCGCGTTCGCCAGCCGCGCGAGCTGCTGCGCGCGCTCGGCGCCGCGGGCGTTGGCGTACTCGCCCGTGTGCAGTTCCACCGCGTCCGCGCCTAGATCCGCGCTGGCGCGCACGGCGGCGTCGTCGGGATCGATGAAGAGCGAGGTGCGCGACCCCGCGTTCTTCAGCCGTTCCAGCGCGGCGCCGATCTCACGGCGCGCCTCCTCCGCCCCCAGCGAGAGCCCGCCCTCGGTGGTGATCTCCTGGCGCCGCTCGGGCACCAGGGTGATCTGCAGCGGACGCCACTCTTCCGCCAGCGCGAGCACGTCAGACGCCGCCGCGAGCTCCAGGTTCACGCCGGTGCGCGCGGTCTCCAGCAGCAGCCGGACGTCGCGGTCCTGGATGTGGCGCCGGTCCTCGCGCAGGTGCACGGTGATGCCGTCCGCGCCGCCCAGCTCGCACAGGACCGCGGCGCGCACCGGGTCCGGCTCGTCGGTGCCGCGCGCCTGGCGGACGGTGGCGATGTGGTCGACGTTGACGTACAGCCTCATGCCGGGAGGGGTGCGTGAGTGCGTGAGTGCGTTGGGAACCAGTGCCAAGTGCCAAGTGCCAAGTGCCTAGTGCTCAGTCCTGAACAGCTCCCCCGGCGTCGTCCAGCAGCGTCGCGATGCGGGCGGCGGACTCGGGCGGGAGGCCGGCGTCCTTTGCGAGCGCCAGGGCCTCGCGGGCGAGGAGGGAATATAGCGGCCGGTCCGCGCCGGACAACCGCGCCAGGTGCAGCCGCATCGTCTCCGCGTCGCCACGCGCGACGGGGCCGGTGAGCGCGGCGGACGGGCCGCGCGCAGCCACGTTCTCCATCGCGCCGCCGGCGAGCGCCGCCAGCGCGGTCCGCGCCTCCTCCGGCGGGACTCCGGCCTCCGCCATCAGCCGCTCCGCCACGCCCAGCAGCACCACGGCGTAGTTGGCCGCGAAGACCGCCGCCGCGTGGTAGAGCGGCTTCCCTTCCGAGGGCACAACCAGCACGCGCCCGCCGCACGCGAGGACGATGCACTCGGCCAGCGCGCGCGCGTCGCCCTCGCCCTCCACGCCAAAGGTGGCGCCGCGCAGGCGATCCGCTCCCGCCACCGGATCGGCAATCGCCGCCAGCGCATGCATCCCGCCGACGGGGTGCCCGCGCGCGGCCAGCGGCGCCAGCGCATCCACCGAGAGCGCGCCGCTCGCGTGCAGCACGGGGACGCTTCGCGGCAAAGGAAGCTCGGCCAGCGCCGCCGCGACCTCGGGGATTGTGGCATCCGGAACGGCCAGCACGATCCCGGCGAGAACGCCGGGCGGCACATCCAGCCCCGCGCGGTACGACGCGGGCGGCGGATCGCCCTCGAACAACGGATGCGGCGGCGGATCGGCGCGGCGCCCCGAGAAGGCCAGCGACGCAAAGGCGCCGGAACGGTGCAGGGCGAGCCCGAGGGCCAGCCCCAACCGTCCGGCGCCGACGATCCAGAGCCGTTCTGCGCTCAACCGTCGCCGTACACGCGCACGCCGCGGCTGCGCAGCCGCCCCAGCGTGGCCACCGGCACGCGGGCGCGGAGGCGGACCTCGGTGCCCTTGTCCTCGCGCTCCAGCACCTCGCCCTCGCGGTACACCTCCGCCAGCAGCCCGCCCTGCGACGATGGGAGGGTGAGCCACACATCCGGCCGCAGCCGCTTCACCTCGTCGTTGAGGAGCTTCGAAAGCGACTCCAGCTTCCCTTCCTCGAGCGTCGAGACGAAGATGGCCGGCGGCGCGTCGGGGCCCTGCGCACGCGCGCGCAGCCCTTCCTCCTCGTCGTGCGTCAGCCGGTCCACCTTGTTGAAGACGAGCACCGTCGGGTGGTCGGCCAGGCCGAGGCTCGCGAGTACCTGCTCCACCACCATGCGCTGCTCCTCCCACGCGTGGTGCGACGAATCGATGACGTGCAGCAGCACGTCCGACTCGCGCGCCTCCTCCAGCGTGGCGCGGAACGACGCGACCAGGTGGTGCGGCAGCTTGCGGATGAAGCCGACCGTGTCCGTCACGAGCGCCACCGCCCCCTCGCCCGCGTCCACGGTGCGCGTGGTGGGGTCGAGCGTGGCGAAGAGGCGGTCCTCCACGAACACCTCCGTCCCCGACAGCTTGCGCAGGATCGACGACTTGCCGGCGTTCGTGTAGCCCACCAGCGCGGCGCGGAGCTGCCCCGTGCGCCCCTTGCGCTGCGTGGCGCGGGTGCGGGCGACGCGCTCCAGCTCGTCCTTGAGGCGGACGATGCGGTGGTCGATCATCCGGCGGTCCGTCTCGAGCTGCGTTTCGCCGGGGCCGCGCATGCCCACGCCGCCGCGCACGCGCGAAAGGTGGCTCCACATCCGCGTGAGGCGCGGGCGCAGGTACTGGAGCTGCGCCAGCTCCACCTGCGCGCGTGCTTCGGCGCTGCGGGCGCGCGTGGCGAAGATGTCCAGGATCAGCTCCGCGCGGTCCATCAGGCGCGTCCCCACCAGCTTCTCCAGGTTGCGCCCCTGCGCTGGCGAGAGCTCGTCGTCGAAGATGATCAGCGTGGCGCCCTCCGCCTCCACCTGCATCTTCAGCTCCTCCGCCTTCCCCTCGCCGATGTAGAACTTGGGGTGCGGCGAGTCCAGCCGCTGGATCATCGACCCGACCACGTCCACCCCGGCGGTGTCCGACAGGCGCTCCAGCTCCTCCAGGTGCTCCTCGGTCACCTGCGCCGTCTCCGACTTCGACGGCGCCCCCACGAGGATCGCCCGCTCCCGCGGGACTGCCAGCTCGATCAGCTTGTTAGAGATGGTTGCGTCTCCATTTGTGACTTTTGCAGCGCAGGCCGAAGTGCCTCATTTAGCCGCATACCGCGCGCCGCCCCGTCACTCCACGCGAGCTACGGGGGCCGCGTCCTCCATGAGCATCGAGACGACCTCGGCGACGTTTCGGCGAAGTTCCTCGACCGTTTCTCCTTGTGAGTGCGCTCCAACAAACCCCGGAATGTCGCCGACGTACAGGCCGGTCACGGCGCATCGCTCGATCACCAGATTAGAAGCATCCATCGATCTACCGCCTGTTCATGCGAACATCAGCCTCGGCCCTTCGGCTCCGGGATGGGATCGCCGAAGTCCTTGGTCGTGTCGAGCCACAGGTCGATGGCCTCCTCCGCGTTGCTCAGAGCCTCCGCGCGCGTGCCGCCGTGCGCCATGCACCCCGCCAACTCCGGCACCTCCGCGACGAAGGCGGCATCCTCGACGCTCCAGTAGATGACGACTTGATGGCAACTCGTCATCCTTCTCTCCTGAGCGTGTGCTGCGCGGGTATTTGTTCGCCGTGCTCGAGCCGGTCGGCGACCACTGTCCGGGCGAGGTCCTTCACCGCTGCAACGGCTTCGTCTCGCGAATCGCCGTACGCCATCACACCCGGAAGCGCGGGAACGCTCGCGAGCCATCGCCCGTCCGTCTCGCGTTCGATCTCGATCGGGAAATCCACTCGCGCCTCCATGACTTCAACGTACACTGCGCAAAGGATGCCGTCCGGCGGGCACGAAGTCTACACCCCCGCCAACTCCTCACCCATGCGCTCCCAGGACTCGTAGGCGGCGGCGAGGCTGGACTGGGCGGCGCCGAGCTCTGCGGTGAGCTTGCGGGCACGGTCGGGGTCGCTGCCGGGGGCGTAGAGCGCGGAGTCGCCGAGGGCGGCTTCGATCTCGGCGATGCGCGTCTCCAGCTTCGCGATGTCGGCTTCGAGGCGCTCCATTTCGCGCTCGCGGCGGCGCTGCTCGTTCTTGGAGAGGCCGGTCGTGGTCCGGGCGGTCGTTGAGGCGGTGGCGGAGGATGTGGCCGCGCGGGCGGCGGGCACGGCGTCAGCGCGGCGCCTCACGTGCTCCGTCCATTCGTCGTAGCCGCCCGCGAAGTCCTCGATGCGGCCGTCGTGGAAGCCCCACACGCGCGTCGCCGTAGCGGAGAGGAAGGCGCGGTCGTGGGAGATCAGGATGACGGTGCCGTCGAAGTCCTCGAGCGACTCCTCCAGCGCCTCGCGGCTTTCCAGGTCCAGGTGGTTCGTGGGCTCGTCCAGCAGGAGGAGGTTGGCGCGCTCCAGCGTGATCTTGGCGAGCGCGACGCGGGCCTGCTCGCCGCCGGAAAGGTCGCCCACGCGCGACTCGGCGTCGTCGCCGCTGAAGAGGAAGCGGCCGAGGTGGCTGCGCAGCTCCTGCGTGGTGATGCGCGGCGCGACCAGGGCGACTTCCTCGCGGATCTTGTGGTCGGGGTTCAGGTGGGTGAAGTCCTGGCGGTAGTAGCCGGTCCGTACCCCCGCTCCGAGCACCACCGAGCCGCGCGCGGGCTGCGCGACGCCTGCCAGAACCCTCATCAGCGTCGACTTGCCGCAGCCGTTAGGGCCGATGACGGCGATGCGCTCCGTCCGCGACACCTCGCCGGAGAAGGGGGCGAAGAGGACGCGGTCGCCGTACGCGCACTGCACGCCGTCCATCCGCATCACCGTGCCGCCGCTGCGTGAGGTCTCGCCGAAGCTGAGCGCCATCGCCCGCTCGTCGCCCGACACGGCGGAGACGCGGTCCATGCGGGAGAGGAGGGTGCGGCGGCTCTTGGCCTGCTTCGTCTTCTGGCCGGCCAGGTTGCGGCGGATGAAGTCCTCGGTGCGGGCGATCTGCGCCTGCTGCCGCTCGAACTGCTTCTGCTGCACCATCCGCCGCTCCTCGCGCTGGGTGAGGAAGGCGTCGAAGTTGCCCGTGTACGCGTACGCCGTCCCCTCTTCCAGGTGGAGGATGTGGTCCGCGAGGCGCTCCAGGAAGACGCGGTCGTGCGATACGACGAGCACCGTGCCCGGGTAGGCGCGCAGGTACTCCTCCAGCCACTCGGTGGAGCGCAGGTCCAGGTGGTTGGTGGGCTCGTCCAGCAGGAGGACGTCGGGCTCGGCGAGGAGGGTCTGCACCAGCCGCAGCCGCCCCAGCTCGCCGCCGCTGAGGGCGCGGACCGGCTTGGGCCAGGTGTCCTGCGGAAAGCCGAGGCCCTCCAGCGTAGCATCGGCGCGAGCGCGCATCTCGTAACCGCCGCGGCGCCTGAACTCGTCCATGTGGCGGTCGTACGACTGCAGGAGCCGGTCGGCCTCAGCGGACCCCGACGGCAGGCCGGCGAGGCGCTCCATGTCATCGTGGAGGCGGCGCTCCATCGCCACGAGGTCGGCGAAGGGAGCCATCGCCGCCTCGTGGATGTTGGCGTCGCTCTGCTCCCCGCGGTTCTGGCGCATCAGGGTGAAGCGCAGCCCCGGGTGGCGCCAGATCTCGCCCTCGGTGGCCTCGTCGTCGCCCGTCATCATGCGGAAGAGGGTCGTCTTCCCAACCCCGTTCCGCCCCACGATCCCCCAGCGCTCGCCCTGCGCAACCGTGAACGAGACGTTGCGCAGGACCCATCGGTCGCCGAACTGCTTTCCCGCGTCCTGCAGCCGCACCAGCGTCATCGCACGCCGCCGGAGAGCGTAAAGGTGCCCGTCTTACGGAACGGCACCTGCCGCCCGCCGAACGACGTGCGCACGTTCACGTTGCCCACCGCGCGGTACTGGAAGCTGCCGCGGCGGAGGAGCTGCTGCCCGGCGCTTCCGAGCTGGCTGAAGGAGAACTCCACGGGGATCTGCACCGTCTCCGTGTCGTTGGCGCCGATGGAGAACCGCTCCGTGTGAACGCCCTGCGCGAAGCGCGTCCACGCGCTGTCGCCCTGCGCGTCCGAGTTGCGCAGGAACAGCTCGTACTCCAGGCTGTCCGCCCGGAAGCCGACCGGGTTGGGGTTCTCGATGCGCACGTTCACCAGCACCGTTCCGCCCCCCAGCCCCAGGCTGCCGAGCTGGATCCCCTCCAGCTCCACGCGCGGCTGCCGGAAGCCCGCCGTGCAGGCCGAAAGCGCCACCAGCAGCACGAGCCCGAGCGATGTCCACACAGTACGAATCTTCATGTCCTCTCCTGTTTATCGGGATGTTCCATGCAGCGAAGGTGCCCGCCGCCACGCCTCCCATTCGTCACCGTCGAGCGCCGTCACCGGTTTGCCGCCCTGCAGCAAGAGGCCGCGCCCGCACCATTCCGCCACGAACTCCAGGTCGTGGCTGGAGACGAGGACGGCCGCTCCGGCGCGGCGGCGCGCATCCAGCTCCCCCACCAGCCGCTCCGCCGAAGTGCGGTCGAGGCCGTTGAGCGCCTCGTCCAGCAGGAGCACCCGCGGCCCGTGAAGGAGCGCGGCGATGATCGCCGTCTTGCGCCCCATCCCCTGCGACAACTCGCGGCACAGCGTCCCTTCGGCGCCCGCGAGGCCGAGCAGCTCCAGCAGCCGTGCCGTTTCCGCCTCGGCATCGTCAATCCCGCGCGCGGCGGCCACGAAGCGGAGCATCTCCGCCACCGTCAGCTCGCCGTACAGGAACGGGTGCTCGGGGACCACGCCCATACACCGCGCCGCGCGCACGGGGTCCGAAAACGGGTCCGCGCCGCAGACACGCACGCTCCCGCCGTCCGGCAGCCGGTCGCCGGTGAGGCAGCCGAGCAGGGTGCTCTTCCCCGCCCCGTTCGCCCCCAGCAGCGCCACCGCCTCCCCCGGCCGCAGCACGAACGAGACGCCGTCCAGAACGGGGCGCCTGCGGTAGGATTTGCGCAGACCCTCGACGACGAGCGGGAGCGGCGTGGTGGTGGTCACGGATGTATGGGTGGCGCGGGGGGCGGGCGTTGGTGGCCCCCTCCCCGCTCGTTCCTCGCTGCCCCTCCCCCAAAACAACCTGGGGGAGGGGCGTACGCGCGTCTCCGCCCGCGATGCACGGATCCGGTAGGGGCGCGATTCATCGCGCCCGTGCCCGACGCTGCTCCGCCGCCTGCAGGTCTACCCGACACCGGTAGGGGCAGACCTGCGTGTCTGCCCACCCTTTCCGCCGCCGCGACCCTCGCTGCAGGTCCGGATCTCGTAGGGGCCGCCCCACGTGGCTGCCCGTGCCCTCCCGGGCTCCGCCGCCCGCCGCACGAACGCATCACCTTCCCGCCGCCGCCAGCGACGCACCCGCCGCCGCCAGCGCACCGAGCGCCGCGCCCGCGACCCACGGCCACGCGGGCGACGTATCCACGGCGAAGCTCCAGACGAAGGCGACGGGGATCACCACGCCCATCGACAGGCCGAACCCCACCGCCCAGCGCCCCAGCAGCCGGTCCGCGGTGCGCAGGCCGAGGGCGCGGTCGATCCAGCGGAGGCGGGAGCGCTCGGCGCGGCCCAGCGCGATTACGGCGGCGGACTGCATCACCAGGACGCCGGCACACGCGGTGGCCACCCAGCGCCTCACCTCCGGGTCGCCGCCGGCGCGGAGGAGGGCGAGAGCGGCGATGATCCCCACCGGCGCGGCCAGGCGCCCCGCCCAGCGGAAACGGCGGCTCACCACCACGGCGTCGCGCGCCCGCACGGCGCCCGCGCGGCGCGGCAGGAGCGCCGGGAGCCCGCGCCCGATCACGAGCTCCGATGCATCGGCGGCGGGCGGCGGCGCGTAGGCGAGCTCGCCCGAGAGCGGGGCGAAGCGCGGCAGGGCCTCCCTGAAGCGCCACACCCCCCAGGCAACCCAGGCACCGGAGAGAAGCGCGATCACGGCGAGACGAAGCGGGATGCTGGAGCCCACCGTGACACCAGGCGCCAGAGAGCCCGCCACCAGCGGCCCGATCGGAGCGAAGACGAGCGAAGCCGCGCTCGCGAGCCCCGCGTCGGGGCCCAGCAGCCCGCGAAACGGGCTCCGCTTGCCGGCGGCCATGCGTGCGGCGGCGCTGGAGGTGGTGGCGAGCGATGCCGCCCACGCTACGCCCGCGGCCACCATCGCCACGAACGCCGGAGCTCCGAGCGGCTCCCCCGTGCGGATGAACGGAAGCAGGAACAGCCCCGCGACCGCAAGCGCCAGCAACAGGAGCCGCAGGGCACGATGCGCAAAGAGCGCCGCGGGCGGGATGCCCAGGCGGCGCAGGAGCGAGTCGTCTTCCGGGCGGAAGAGGATCGGGTATGCCTGGAACGCGATGGGGCCAGAGACGAGCACGCCGAGCAGCGTCCGCCCGTCCTCCGTCCCCACGTCCGGGCGGAGCGCGTCGCCCGCCAGCCAGACGCCGCCGACGACCAGCGCCGCCGGGAGCGCGAACCCGGCCCACACCCCCACGCGCGGCCGGCGGACGGCGTCGGCCAGGCGGCGGGCGTCGAGGCGAAGCAGGAGGGCGAGAGGCGCCGTCATGCCGAAGCCCGGCGCCGCGGGAGCACGTGCGAGCGGAGGCAGGAACGAAGCGCACACATTTGCCCAGCGCTCACTCGATGCCGCCGCGCTCCCGCATGCGCGCGGCGATCTTGGCCTCGTAGCCGCGATCCGAGGGCTCGTAGAAGCGCACCCCCGCGATCTCGTCCGGCAGGCACTGCTGCGGGGTGTAGCCGCCCTCGAAGTCGTGGGCGTACTTGTAGCCCTCGGCGTAGCCCCAGTCGCGCATCAGCTTCGTGGTCGCGTTGCGCAGGTGCAGCGGGACGGGGGCGTCCGGGTGCTCCCGGGCGGCGTCCGTGGCGGCGTGGAGGGCGACGTAGGCGCGGTTCGACTTGGGCGCGTTGGCGACGTACAGGATCGCGTTCGAGAGCGGGAGGAGCCCCTCCGGGAGCCCCATCCGCTCGAACGCCATCAGCGCCTGCGTCGCGACGATCCCGGCTTGCGGATCGGCCAGGCCGACGTCCTCGTACGCGGCGGCCACCAGGCGGCGGAAGAGGGTGCGCGGGTCCTCGCCGCCGTTGAGCATCCGCATCGCCCAGTACAGCGCCCCCGAGCCGGAGGACGAGCGCAGCGACTTGTGGAAGGCGCTGAGCATCTCGTAGGCGAGGGTGGCGTCGTAGCGCGCCGTCCGCTGCTGGAGCGCCTCTCGCGCCACCTCGGCCGTCACCGTGCCCGTGCCGCGCACCAGACGCGCGGCCGTTTCCAGCCCGTTCAGCGCCTGCCGCGCATCGCCGCCGGAGGTGTGGATGATGAGGTCCTCGGCATCCGTGTCCAGCGACACGCTGCCGCCAAGTCCGCGCTCCGCATCGGCCAGCGCGCGACGCAGGACGTCGCGCACGTCGTCGTCGCTCAGCGAGCGGAGGACGAGCACCTGCGAGCGCGAAAGGAGCGCGGGGTTGATCTCGAACGCGGGGTGCTCGGTGGTGGCGCCCACCAGCGTCACCAGTCCGCTCTCCAGCGAGGGAAGGAGGAAGTCCTGCTGCCCCTTGTTGAGGCGATGGATCTCGTCGATGAAGAGGAGCGTGCCGTCGCCCGCCTTCTTCCGCGCCGTGGCCTCCTTGACCACTTCGCGCAGCCGCGGAACGCCCTCGCTGACGGCGTTGAAGGGGACGAAGGTGGAGTCCGCGTCGCCCGCGATCACGCGCGCCAGCGTCGTCTTGCCGCTCCCCGGGGGGCCGTGGAGGATGAGGTTGGGGAGATAGCCGGTCTCCAGCAGCTTGCGCAGGGTGCCGTCCGGGCCGGCGAGGTGCGGCTGGCCCACGATCTCGTCCAGAGTGCGCGGCCTCATGCGCTCGGCGAGCGGCGCGTCCGCGGCGGGCGTGGCGGGACGGGGGCGCTCCTTCGGCGCCTCGGCCCCGCCGAACATGTCCAGTGAGTCGCTCAATGGACGATCCCGTGCACGAGGTGTGAGGCGAGCAGGTAGAGCCCCGCCCCGCCGAACACCGCCAGCGCCAGCGGCCAGCTGCGCCCCTTCTGCACCTCGGGGATCAGGTTGGAGGCGGCCACGTACAGCGTCACGCCCGCGCTCAGCGCCAGCCCGTGCTCGGCCAGCACGGCGATGTAGCGGGTCAGCAGCACGCCGAGCACGGTCGACACCCCCAGGAGCGCCACCGCGCCGATCGCCCGCCGCCGCGAGTTGCCGCTGGCGAGCATGATGGAGGCGACGGTGATCCCCTCCGGGATCTTGTGCAGGAGGATGGCGACGAAGACGAGCAGCCCCAGCCACGCGCCCACGCCGAACGCGCTGGCGATGGCGACGCCGTCGAAAAAGGTGTGCAGGAGGAGCCCCACGAGCGCCGTGATCCCCACCCAGCGCCCCACCATCTCGTGGTGGTGCGTCTCTTCACCGAAGTGGAAGTGCGGCGTGACGACGTGCTGCGTGAGGTGCACCAGCAGGTAGCCGACGAGCACCGCGACCGGCGCGCCGCGCGCCTCCAGCGCCTCGGGGAGCATCCCCACGCAGACGGTGGACAGCATGAAGCCGCCCCCGAAGGCGATCAGCATCCGCTGCGCCTCCGCGCTGCGCGGGCGGGCGGCGGTGATCAGGAGCCCCCCGGCAAGATTCGCCCCCGCCGCGGCGAGGGCGTACAGCAGTGCAGCGTTCAACGGCCCGTGGTCGATAAAAAGAATGGTTGTTCCGGCAGCCCCGAATTGACCACGCACCGGCGCCGCTGTCAACGACGAACTGCATGGCTCACGCGGAGGCGCGGAGACGCAGAGCGAACAGCAACGGAGGTTCTCTGTGGCTTGCGGTTTCTTCTGTGCTCTCTGTTAGGACTTACGCAGTTGCCCCCAAAGTGAAGCTGGGGTTGGCGAGATAGGTACGCACGGCATTGCGCGTGATACTCACCTTTGCTTCGACCCAGCTCATTCTGGTGGCGATGCGGTTCCTTTCGAGCCGCAGGA
>DASWNZ010000182.1:0-20314 GCA_036398975.1 Longimicrobium sp. | reverse complement strand
CTTGCGCTTCTCCGCCTCGGCCTCGGCCTCCACGATGGTGCGCGCCTTCTCGGCCTTGGCCGGGGCTTCGAGGGTGGCCCGCTGCTCGGCCTCCACCCGCTCCGCGTCGGCGAGGGCGGCCCGGGCCATGGCGCGGTTCTGCGCCTCCATCACGGCGGCTTCCGCCTCGCGCTTGCGCCCCTCGGCTACCTGGTACGCCTCCGCCTCGCGCACCTTGAGCTGCGCCTGCGTGGCCACGATCTGCGCCTGCGACTGCGCCTCGCCCGCGATGGCCAGCGCGTTAGCGTTGGCCACGGCGATGCGCTTCTTCTGCTCCGCCTCCTTGATGGCGGCGTCGCGCTCGAAGGCGGCCGTCTGCTCGCCCACGCTCTGCTCCTTGTCCAGCAGCGCGATGCGCACGGCCTGCTCGCGCTGCGCCTCCTTGATCAGCGCCTCGCGCTCCAGTGCGGCCGTCTCCTCGCCGACCTTCTGCTCCTTGTTCAGCTCGGCGACGCGCACCGCCTGCTCGCGCGCCGCCTCGCGGGTGCCGATCTCGCGCAGCTTCGTGGCGTTGGCTACCTGGATCGTCTTCTCGCGCTCGGCCTCGGCCACGCGCACCTCGCCCATCTTCTCCTGGTCGGCCACGTCGCCGCGGGCCTTCTGCACCGCCTCGGCCGCCGCCTTGCGCCCGATCGCCTCGATGTACCCCGACTCGTCGTTGATGTCGGTGATGTTCACGTTTAGCAGCACCAGGCCCACCTTCTTGAGCTCCGGCTCCAGCGAGGTCTGGATGTTGTGCAGGAACGACTCGCGGTCGCGGTTGATCTCCTCGATGCGCATGGAGGCGATCACCTGGCGCAGCTGGCCGAAGATGATGTCCTGCGCCTGCCGCTTCACCTGGTTCTGGTCCAGCTTCAGCAGGCGGATGGCCGCGTTCTGCCGCACGTCTTCCTCGGTGCCCACGGCCACGGTGAAGACGCTGGGCACGCTGACGCGGATGTTCTCGAAGGAGAGCGCGTCCTTGAGCGGGATGTCGATCTGGATCGGCTCCAGCGTCAGGTAGTCGAACTCCTGGATGACGGGCCACACGAAGGCGCCGCCGCCCGAGATGCACTTGGCGGAGTTCCCCCCGCCCACCATCCCGGAGATCACCAGCACCTTGTTGGCCGGGCAGCGCCGGTAGCGGCTGGCGAGGAAGAGGGCGAACCCGAACGCGATCACCACTCCCAGGAGCGCGCCGCTCCCCAGGATGGCGTTGGGGCTCAGCTGCAGCATTGCGATGGAGCTAGCGGGAGACATCGATGGGACCTCCAAGGAGGGGTGAGGGTGCGACTTCGAGCGTCCCCGGACCGAGGACGTCCACGACGACCACGGGAGTGCCCGTGGGGAGGGGCCGGTCGGACACCGCCTGGCACTCCACGGTGCGGCCGCCCAGCGTGATGTGGACCTTGCCGGGCGAGCTGCCGCCGGGGATCCCCAGGTACACGGTGGCGGGGTTGCCCACGGCGTGCTCCATCCGCACGGTGCCGTCGCGCTCCAGGCGCAGCATCTGGCGCATCGCCCAGGCGACCGCGCACAGCGCCAGCCCGCCCACCAGCGCGGCCACCCCCAGCGCCGGCCACAGCCCGCGCCCGGTGGCCTGCACCCACATGCCGGCCAGCCCGAAGAAGGCCAGCCCGGACGCCAGGGCGCGGATGCTGAGGAACTCGTGGTCGGTGTCCGTGTCGATGGTGTCCAGCGCGTGCGTGCCGAGCCCCACCGCGCCCAGCAGGAGCTGAAGCACCAGCACGGCGGCCCCGATGGCGGCACAGATCAGGAATGCGTTTTCCACGTCTCGAATGGCTCGGGAGTGGGGTGCCCCCTCCGGAGTCGGCGGGGGTCATGATGGGGTACGACGCCCGCGATGGGCGGGTTTCGGAGCGGAACGGCTCAGCCCTGCGCGGGTGCGGGGGTGCCGAAGGTGGAGGCGGGTGCGCCCGCGGGAGCGAGCCAGGCCACCTGGCCGCCCAGGCCGTCCACGTGGGTGAAGTTGTCGTCGTGGTCGATTCCGGCGACCTGCGTGTGGGCGGGCGTCTGCTTCATCACCCACCCGCGCTGCGGGATGACGGCGTCCACGTTGTAGGCGCCCCAGTAGTGCTGAAACTTGAGCGCCGAATAGAGCTGGCCGTTGGAGAGCACCGGCTGCCACCCCACGTAGATCCCCGGCGTGTACCCCGCGCCCGCCACGGCATCGAACCAGTTGTTGCAGTACGCCTCCACGTCCGCGGCGGAGGAGGCGGTGGACACGCTCTCCAGGTCCAGCCACACGTTGACCCCCGGCGGAAAGCCTATGGCCGTGACGAACTGCGCCGCGTTGGCGCCGTACTCCGCGCCCAGGGCACCGGAGGCCGCCCACTCACCGGCTTCCACGTGCTGCACCGGCATCAGCGCCAGCCCCGCGCCCAGCAGCGTCTGCGCCTCGGCGGCGGTCAGGTCGTGCGAGGCCATCTGCGTGCGTCCCACGTAGCGCACGCAGAACTGGTAGCCCGCATCCACGAACTGCCGTGCGACGGAGGCGGAGATGACGGCGTTGGCGTCGAAGCCCTTGATGCCCGCGGGGGCGTTGAGGACGGTGCCCTGGAGTGCCATGGGATTCTCTGTGGGGGGAGTACGGCGGGGGACGAACGCATGGAGGATATACGAAGGTGGCCTCGGACTCAATCCTTTCGTCACCCCACGATGCGGCGGGCGGCGGCGAAGACGTCGTCGAGCATGGCCGGGGTCAGGCGCCCGGTGAAGGTGTTCTGCTGGCTGGGATGGTAGGAGCCGATCAGCGTGAGCCCGCCGTCGAGCCGCACCTCCGCGCCGTGGCCGAATCGCGGCAGCGGCGCGGGGAGCGCGTGCCCCAGCTCGCGCAGGGTGCGCAGCGCCGCATCCCATCCGAAGCCGCCCAGGCACACGATGGCGCGCAGGCCGGTGAGCGCGCGGATCTCACGCAGGAGGAACGGGAGGCAGGCGTCGCGCTCGTCCGGGGCGGGCTTGTTGTCCGGCGGCGCGCACTTCACGGCTGAACTCACCCACGCGCCGGATAGCCGCAGCCCGTCCCCGCGGTCGAGGGAGGTGGGCTGGTTGGCGAAGCCGGCGCGGTGCATGGCGGCGTACAGGAAGTCGCCGCTGCGGTCGCCGGTGAACATCCGCCCGGTGCGGTTGGCGCCGTGCGCGGCGGGCGCGAGCCCCAGCACCAGGAGCCGCGCCGCCGGGTCGCCGAAGCCGGGTACGGGGCGGGCCCAGTACTCCCACTCGCGAAAAGCGCGGCGCTTCTCCGCCCCCACGCGCTCCCGCCACTCCACCAGCCGCGCGCACCGGCGGCACGCGGTCACCTCGTCCTGGATCACCCGCAGCATCATCAAGCTTTCGTGGAACGGCGGAACCGCAATCTCACGCGGAGACGCGGAGCCGCAGAGAGAAACAACTGAAGAGCCTCACACGGAGAACACAGAGGCAACTGCAAGCCCCTGAGAAAACTCATGCGGTTCTCTCTCTGTGGCTCTGTGTCTCTGTGTGAGCTTCGCCGTTGCTGTTCTCTCTGCGACTCCGCGTCTCCGCGTGAGGCCAGCAGTTGCCTGTACCCCGCTCAAATCGATAGGAGCCGGAACGAACGAGCCCCCCGGCGGGTGGCGGGGGGCTCGTCATTCACGGAGTCGGGCTGGATGGCGGCAGCGGACTCGGCGCCGGCTCGGGCTTGGGTGCCGGCGACGATGCGCCGCTGCTCGCGGGCTCTATCGGCGTGTAGCTGTTCGACCCGCTCGCGGGCGCCGACTCGCGCCCCGTGGGCCGCGCCGTGTTCACCGGCGGGCGGATGGAGTAGTCGCCCGGCGACGGCGAGTCCCCCGCGCGCGGGTTGCGCCAGCGGGCCGACACGGTTCCATGCCCGCCCGAGCGCATGCTCTGCAGCTCGCGGCGCAGGTCGCTGATGCGGATCGGCCGGGAGCCCTCAGGCCCGGATGGGTTGCGGTAGCTCCGCATCTCGTCGCGAAGCTGGCTGAGGCGCGTGCCCGGGCGCGGCGCCTGGTCCACACCCGTCTCCGGCTCCGGGCGGCGGCCGCCCGGCTTGCGCACGCCCGTGGTGTCCGACCTCGGCGGCCCCCCGACGCTGTCGCGCTGCGGCGGGAGCACCCGGTCCGGGTTGCGGCACGCGGCCGCGGCCAGCTCCAGCGGCACCCACACCGACTCGCCGCTGCGGCAATGCACCCGGTACAGGTCGCCGGAGGGGAGGCGCACGTCGTTCACCCTCGGCCACACCGTGATGACGTCCGCGTCCCAGCTCTCGTCCGGCTGCGGCGGCACCACCACGGCCAGCAGGTCGTCCACCACGCGGCGGCTGTTCATGGTGGTGTAGCTCGAGGTCCCCATCACCCGCCGCAGCATCCCGCCGCGGAAGCGCGAGGTCTGCAGCGGGTGCTCGGAGGCGATCACCAGCAGGTGGCGCGGTCCCTGGTGGACGCCCGACGCAAAGGAGTACGCGTTGTTGTAGGCGTTGTCGTAGCGCCAGAAGCGGTTCGACGCGATGCTCGGCATCAGGCGGGTCTCGCCCGCGTTGTACACGGTGCGCTGGCCGAGATCCGGGTACACCAGCGCCACCCCCTGGCCGGGGATGATCTGGAAGACGGCCGTGTACGCCGGGCGGTTGAGCTGCAGGACGAGCCCGTCGCCGAAGTTCTCGTACAGGCGCACGCGCATCGGCTCCGAGCTGGACGACGCGCGGGTGCCGCTGTACGGGCTGGGGACCGATCCGCCGCCGCTCGACGTGGCGCACGCGGTGAGCGCTGCGAGCGGCAGGAGCAGGGTCGCGATGCTTCGCCTCATGGGAAGTCCTGGGGGGCTTGCGATGGAACTCGCACTGCGGGGCCACGACGGTGCACTGCAAACGATACACCGGCCCTGCTAAAATTTCAACCGATTGCGCCGCTTCCGTTTGCGGGAACCGTCACGTGTACGCGGCTGTGGGTGCGTCGCCCGCACTGGACAAGTTCGTCACATCTGGTGGACACTGCAACAGCGGGCTCACACAGAGACACAGAGACACAGAGGCACAGAGGAAGAACAGCAGGAGGGGTTCAGTCGCCGAGGGCCCTCGAACCGGCCAGCGCCAGCATTACCCAGCCGGCTAGGAAGGCGAGCCCGCCCAGCGGCGTGATGGCGCCCAGCCAGCGAACGCCGGAGAGGGCCAGGACGTAGAGGCTTCCCGAGAAGACTATGATGCCGGCGGTGAAGAGCCATCCGGGGGCGCTCCACCCCGCCGCCGGCCAGCGCGACGCGCCGAGAGCGACCACGAGGAGGGCGAGGGCGTGGTACATCTGGTAGCGCGCGGCCGTCTCCCACACCGCAAGCAGGTCGGGGGTGAGGCGGGCGCGGAGGGCGTGCGCGCCGAACGCGCCGGCGCCCACCGCCACCAGCGCGAAGAGGGAGCCCAGGATCCAGAAGGTACGCGCCATCTCGGTACGGGTCGCGGCGGGTTGGGGGGAAGACGCGGGACGGGCGCAAGTTGGGTGGCCGATCGCTTCCGCGCCAGCCCGTCCGTAAGTGCGCGTTTGACAAGGCTTAACCGGAACGGGTCTTGCACTCCGGGGCCCGTGAGCACCATCCACCCCAACCCGATTCCGACGCACGGATGAGCGAACCCACGACGCGCAGGCCCTCGTTCTGGCGTGAGCATCCTCTCTTCCTGTGGGGCTCGCTGGCGGTGGCCGCCCTCTTCCTGGCGGGCGCCGCGGCGGTCGCCATGCGCGTGCCGAAGTACCGGGCCGAGGCGGCGCAGTTCAACGCCCGCATGACGGCGGCGGAGCGCGCCACCCGCGACTCGGTGCTGGCCCACCGCGGCAAGCGCACGCAGCTCGCCATGGCCATCCTGCAGCGCGACATCCGCATCCGCGCGCTGCAGCAGAAGAAGGTGCACCTGGCCGTCGTGATCGAAGACTCGGTGCTGGAGCTGCGCCACGGCCGCGCCACCCTGCGCCGCGCCAAGATGCAGATCGGGCCGGACGCGGAGGTCAAGGCGCCGGACGGACGCGCGTGGCGGCTGGTGCGGCCGGTCGGGGAGCGGCGCGTGGCGGAGCTGCAGCGCTCCCCCGTCTACACGATCCCGGAGTGGGTGTACGTGCGGCAGGGGCAGCCGATTCCGCCGGAGGCCGAGCGCAGGGTGGCGGGCGGGCTGGGATCGTACGTCATCAAGCTGGACGACGGCACCGAGATCCACACGGAGCCGCAGGCGGGGCCGCTGAAGGGCACCGTGAAGCCCGCGTCGTTCCAGGTGCGCGCCCGCGACATGGGCGCCATCTTCGACGCGCTGAAGGAAGAGACGCCGGTCTTCATCTACTAGTGGATCGTAGGCTGGAAACCATGCAAAGGATGAGGCGATGAGCGACTTGTGGGATAGGAAGCCGGAGGACGTGCCGGAGCGGCGCAACTATACGCCTCCGGGGCGCGTGCGGCGCATCGCGCACGACCATCCGTGGAAGGCGGTGATGCTGATCCTGGTGGTGCTGCTCTCCGCGGGGGCGTTCGCGGCGGCATCGGCGTGGGCGGTCAACGAGCGCTTCACCCGCCGCGTCACCGAGATGGCGTACCTCAACGACACCCGCGCGCTGGAGTTCGTGCGCCGCCGCGAGGCCGAGCTGGTGAAGACCCAGGAGCAGCGCGAGCGCGAGCTGGCGGCGATGGAAGAGGAGCTGGCGCCGCGCAACCGGCCGTACATCGTGGTATCGCTGGCCGAGCGCCGCATGCTCTACCTGCAGGGCGACGACACGCTCTACAAGGCGCCGGTCGCGGTGGGCTCCGGAAAGACGGTGGTGATCGAGGGGCGCACCAAGCGCTTCATCACGCCGCGCGGGCGTATGTCCATCACCCACAAGGAGCTGGACCCGGTCTGGGTTCCGCCCAACTGGCACTACGTGGAGATCGCGCGCAACAACGGGCTGGGGATCGTGGACATGAGCAACGCGTCCCCCAACGCGCTGAGCGGCTTTCCGCCGGGGCGCACGCCCATCCGCGGCGGCAAGGTCATCATCCCGCCCTGGGGGAGCCCGCAGCGCGCGATCAAGGGTGTGCTGGGAGTCGCCAAGCTCGAGATGTACGACGGCTACTACTTCCACGGCACGGACAACCCCGCGTCCATCGGCACCGCCGCCAGCCACGGCTGCATCCGCATGTACAAGGATGACATCATGTGGATGTACAGGAACGTGGCGATCGGGACGCCGGTGTACATCTACTGAGGGACTAGGGACTAGGGACTAGAACAGCCACCCGGCGCGAGCTGCACCGGGTGGCTGTTGCTGTTGGACCTGATCCCTGATCCCTGATCCCTGATCCCTTATTCCGGCAGCTCGATCTCCGGCTTCTCCGGGTCCGGCCGGTACAGGATGGCGGTGCGGCCGATGGAGGCCACCAGCGTCGCCTGCTCCACGCGGGAGGCGAGCTCCTGGGCGGCGTCGCGGGCGGGGATGGGGGCGGCCTCCTGCACCTTGACCTTGACCAGCTCGCGCGTGTTGAACGCTTCCTGCGCCGAGCGCACGGACGCGTCGGTGACGCCTTCCTTCCCTATCTGCACCACCGGCTTCAGGTGGTGGGCCAGCGCCCGCAGGTGGGCGCGCTGCTTGGAGGTGAGCTCCACGTTCCTTTCCGTCTCGCGTTGCGAATGTCGCCGGACGCACCCGCCCCCGGCCGAACCGTCGTACGTACCCGCCCCCGCTCCATCGCTCGGTAAGGGCCCCGTAGTTGCACCCGCCGCCCGCAACCAGACCCCACCAGGAGCCGCACGTGAACGACGAGACCACGCCCGCCGAGATCGGGCCGACCGAGGACGGGAGCGAGCTGCGCATCCGCTGGCGTGACGGGGTGGTGAGCGACTACCCGCCGCGGTACCTGCGGCTCTGCTGCCCCTGCGCCGCCTGCGTGGAGGAGATGTCCGGGCGCCCCATCCTCGATCCCGCCTCGGTGCCGCTGGAGGTGTACCCGCGCTCCGTGGAGTACGTGGGCGACTACGCGCTCCGCTTCGACTGGAGCGACGGGCACCGCACCGGGATCTACCCCTTCACCTACCTGCGCGAGCTCTCGCCCAGCAGCTAGGGAGCCCCCGCCCCCGCCAGGTCCTCCGCCTCCGGCGGGCCGATGCGCCGCCGCACCTCGGCGATGAGGTGCGGCGGCATGCACGGCTTGGTCAGCAGCGCCGCGAACCCCTCCGCCTCCAGCTCCTCGCTGCTCACCGTGAGGCTCATGGCCGTGAGCGCCACCACCGGGATGTGGCGCGTGCGCGGGTCGTCCTTGAGCGCTCGCAGCGCCTCCCGCCCGTCCATCACCGGCATCGCCAGGTCCATCACGATCAGGTCCGGCGAGTGCTCGAACGCCAGCTCCACCGCCTCGCGGCCGTTGCGCGCGCCGAGCGCGGCGTATCCCTCCCGCTGCAGCACCGTGAGCAGCGCGAACCGGTTGTCTTCGTGGTCTTCGGCCAGGAGGATGGTTCGCGGCATACGGGTGCGTGTGCGTGGCTGGATGACGGGCCGGAATACGCAAGAACAAAGCCCGCCAGGCGACACTAAAATGCCGCGTGTGCTCGTCCCGAGCACGCGCGGCCTCTCACACCTTTCGCCCGCGGCGCCTCAGGAGGCGGCGGCCTGCTCCACGGCTTCCACGGTGATGGTGATCTCCACCTCGTCGCCCAGCACCACGCCGCCGCCCTCGGCCGCGCGGTTCCAGGCGACCTGGAAGTCCTGCCGGTTGATGGTGGCCGACGCCTCGAAGCCGATGCGGCGCTTCCCCGCGGCGCCCGCGGGCGGCGTCACCTCGCCCCGCAGCACCACCGGGCGGGTGATGCCGTGCATCGTCAGGTTGCCCGTCACGGTGAGCTGGCGGCCGCGCGTCTGCACGCGGGTGCTGCGGAAGGTGATGGTGGGGTGCTTCTCCGCGTCGAAGAAGTCCGCCGAGCGCAGGTGCGTGTCGCGCCGCTCGTTGTTGGTGTCGATGCTCGCCGTCTTGATCTCCACCTGCACCGAGCCGCCCGCCAGGTTCTGCGGATCGGCCACGATCGTCCCCGACCACTCGTTGAAGGTGCCCCGCACGCGGCTCACCAGGTGGCGGATGCGGAAGCTGATGTCGGAGTGCGACTGGTCGATCCGCCACGTCACCGGCGGCGCCTCGGCGGGCGCGAGGGCGACGGCGGGCGCGGGGGAGAACGCGGCCACGAGCGGGAACACGAGAGCGGCGAAGCCTGACAACATCGGGGTGCCTCCAGCGGAATTACGGTTGGCTGCTGCAGTGAGATGCTTCAGCGCTTAAGAACCCCGCGGGAGTCCAGGGGTTCCACCCTCAGCGCCTGCCGCTGCGCTCCAGCCGGTGCAGGTCCGCCTCGGCGGCGATGTAGCCGAAGGGGGCCCAGTTCTCCGCCTGCACCACGCGCCACAGGATGGCTTCCGCCTCGCGCCGTCGGCCGTTGTACAGGTGCCAGTTCCCCACGCCGTAGCCCAGGTTGGCCAGCTGGGTGCCGTCGCCGTCCCTGGGCATGATGGAGTCGGGGGAGAGCTCGCCGCGGTACATGAGTAGGCGGCGGTGGTATCCCGGGTTCTCTATGATGCGCATTTCGCGGCGGATCGGCTCCAGCACGCGGGCGGCCTCGGCGGTGCGCCCGCCGCGCCGCAGCGACATGTAGAGCCAGTCGCTGCTGGCGACGATCATGTCGTCGTTGCGCGCGCGGGCCAGCGCCTGGCGGAACGCCTCGGCCGCCCGCACCCACTCGCCGCGCATGTAGTGCGCGAGGCCCAGGTGGTGCCAGATGTTGCCCTGCAGCGTGGAGAGGGGGACGTTCTGCGCGTTGGGCATCCCGTCCGGCTCCACCTGGTCCGGCTGCCCCGCGGTCAGGTACGCCGCGCGCCGCAGGTCGCCGATGGCGTGCTCGAAGCGGCGCAGCGTGATGAAGCGGTGCCCGCGGTGGCGGTACATCCGCGCGTCGCGGGGGTGCCGCTTGATCCCCTCGCTGAAGATGGCGACTGCGTCCCGGTAGCGCCCCAGGTAGCCCAGGCGGCGGCCGTACCAGATCAGCGCGTCGGCGTCCGTGGGGCGCGCCTCGTACGCCTGCCGCGCCTGCGCCAGGTCCGCCTCCAGGCGCGTACGGCGCTCCAGCGGCAGCTCCGGGGGGTACAGCCGGTTGCCGAACAGCGACACCGCCTCCGGCCGCCCCATCTCGGGAGACGGGTCGCGCCGGACGGACGGGACGCAGGCCGCGAGCAGGAGCGCGGCGATGGGGGCGAATGCGGCTGGCTTCATTGCGGGCTCTCCTGGTGCGCGCCGGCGACGCGACGTGGGCCGGCGGGGGGCCTCGGATTGCCACGATAGGCAACGGCGGACGAAAAGGAAAGGGTGCCCCGCCCGCCGCGGTGCGCGCTGTGCGTCTCCGCGCCTGCATCTCGGGAACGCCCGCGCGCCTTCCCCGCCATCGCCAGTGCTACCCACCTTCCGCCACGTGAACGCCGATCCCGCGCCGTCCTCCCCGGCGCCGCTGCTGCGCGGAAACGTCCTCTGGCTGAGCGTCGTCAGCTTCCTGAACGACGCCGCCAGCGAGATGATCTACCCGCTCCTCCCGCTCTTCCTCACCGGGACGATGGGAGTGGGTGCCGCGTTCGTGGGGGCGGTGGAGGGAGCGGCGGAGAGCCTTTCAAGCCTGCTCAAGCTCGCAAGCGGCTGGGCGGCGGACCGCTTCGGGCGTCGCCACGCGCTGGTGGTGTGGGGATACGGGATCGCGGCGCTGGGGCGTCCGCTGATCGCAGTGGCTTCGGTCGCGTGGCAGGTGCTCGCCGTGCGGCTGACGGACCGGGTGGGGAAGGGGCTCCGCTCCGCCCCCCGCGACGCCATCCTGGCCGAGTCCGTCTCCGATGCGCGCCGCGGCGAGGCGTTCGGCATCCATCGCGCGGCGGACCACGCGGGCGCCGTCGCGGGGCCGCTCCTCGCGACCGGCGTCCTCCTCCTCTTTCCGGGTGACTTGCGGCTGGTCTTCGCGCTGGCGCTGGTGCCGGGGCTGCTGGCGGTGTCGGTCGCCGCGTGGAAGGTGCGCGACCCGCGGCCCGCCGCCCCGCCCAAGCCGGCGCAGCCCGCGCCCGAGGTGCGCCTTACGGGGCTGGGACCGCGCTTTCCGCGCCTCCTGGCGGTGCTGGCGCTCTTTGCGCTCGGCAACGCGTCGGATGCCTTCCTCCTCCTGCGCGCGCAGCAGCTCGGCGTGGCCACGGCGCTGATCCCGCTCCTGTGGGGCGTCCTTCACGTGAGCAAGTCGTTCTGGAGCGTCGTGGGCGGGCGGCTGAGCGACCGCACCGGCGCGCGCGGGGCGATCATCGCGGGATGGGCCGTCTACGCGCTGGTGTACGCGGGCTTCGCGGTGGCCGGTGCGCCGTGGCAGGCGTGGGCGCTCTTCCTCGTCTACGGCCTCTTCTACGGCCTGACCGAGGCACCCGAGAAGGCGCTCGTCGCCGCTCTGGCGCCGGAGGGGGCGCGGGGCCGCGCGTTCGGCGCGTACCACTTCACCGTCGGCATCGTCGCACTCCCGGCGAGCCTCCTCTTCGGAATGCTGTGGGACGTTTTCGGCGCCGCGACGGCGTTCTACGTGGGCGCGGGACTCGCGGCGGCCGCGGCGCTGCTCCTTCCTCTGGCGCTTGCGGGCGGCGCCATATCAGATCAGCACGCCTGACACACCGTGGATCACGGAACGGCTTTTGCCCCAACGTGTTCCGAGCGGCGGAAGGCACGCCGAACGCAGGAATCTCAGCCCAGGAGCGTCACCATGGACGAACGCAGCCTTACCGAGCGCGGCCTCGACAACTCGCTCGAAGGGAAGACCAGCGACGTGAAGGGCAAGGTCAAGGACGCGCTGGGCGGCCTCACCGGCGACACCAGCCTGCAGGGCGAGGGGAAGCTGGACCAGCTCAAGGGCAAGGTGCAGGACACCTTTGGCAAGGCCCAGCGCGACCTCGATCGTCCGTAGTACAGGTGACGGGAGGTGCGAGGGGGCGCGGGGCTTCGGCTCCGCGCCCCTTTTCTGTCTAAACGCTGACGCCGCAGGATTTCACGCAGAGCCGCAGAGACGCAGGAGAGCTCGCGGAGGTCTCTTCTGCGCCTCTGCGTCTCTACGTGAGACCGCTGTTTGCCGTCAGGGTTGCGGCGCGGGCGCGCTGTAGGCACCTTTGGACGGGCCCTCACCCGCAAGGAAGTTCCCGCCATGGCATCACCCCCGCACCTCCCCAACCTGCGCCGCGCCAGCAGCGTCCGCCGTCCCGTGGAGCAGGTGGCGATCGGCGCGGATGGCACCGTGCGGCGCACGCGGGCCGATGCGCTCGCCACCGAGGAGCCGCTGGAGATCCGCGTCGTGCGCGGCGGTCTGGCGGCGCGCGTGGCGGTCACCATGCGGACGCCGGGCGCGGACTTTGAGCTCGCCGCCGGCTTCCTCTACGCGGAAGGAATCCTCCGCGCCCCGGAGGACGTGGTCGCGATCCGCTACTGCACGGAAGGCGAGCAGCTCTACAACGTGGTGAACGTGGTGCTCTCGCCGTCCGCGGAGTGGGAGCCGTCGTCGCTCGCTGAGCGCGCCTTCGCGGTCACCTCGGCGTGCGGAGTGTGCGGCAAGGCGAGCATCGAGGATGCGCTCGGCCCTGCGTGCCCGCGCATCGAGAGCGATCTCGTCGTCACCCCCGAGATCCTGCTGGGACTGCCGGGCGTGCTCCGCTCCGCGCAGGCGGTGTTCGAGCGCACCGGCGGCCTCCACGCGGCGGCGCTATTCACCGCGGAGGGCGCGCTGGTAAGGCTGCGCGAGGACGTGGGGCGGCACAACGCGCTGGACAAGCTGGTCGGCGCGGCGCTCCTCGCCGGCGAGCTGCCGCTGACGGAGGGCGTCGTGCTGGTGAGCGGCCGGCTATCATTCGAGCTGGCGCAGAAGGCCGCTCGCGCGGGCGTGCCGGTGCTGGCCGGCGTATCGGCGCCCAGCAGCCTGGCGGTGGAGCTGGCCGAATCGGTGGGGATGACGCTGGCCGGCTTCGTCCGCGGCTCGCGGTTCAACGTGTACTCCGGCGGCGAGCGCATCGCCGCATCTCTCCACGCCACCACGGGACAGGGCGGATGACCAACGGCCGACTCCGAACGACCGCGCGGGCCTTCAGCGGTTTCGCTTTCCTGGTACTCGCCGCCTGCACGAGCGGCGGCGGCGAGCTCAAGGACGCCACGGAGCGGCGCCGCGCGGAGAACGCCGGCAGCGACACCGCCGCCGAGCCCGCCGCCGGGGATACCGGCGAGTACCGCCTTCCCGTGTTCGTGGACACCACCGGCGCCGCCCCCGCGCGCGCGGCCGACAGCGTCCCGGCCGGGGGCGCGAATCCGTCGGCACAGGCGGAGTGGACCACCGGGAAGCGCGAAGGGGGGAAGGCGGGCGCCGGCGCCTCCATCCTGCGCGGGATGCGGGTGGGGCGGAATGCCGGCTTCGACCGGCTGGTGCTCGACTTCGGAACCGGCCCCGTGCCCGCGTACCAGGTGGAGTACGTGGACTCGCCGGTGCACGCGTGCGGATCGGGGGAGGCGGTGCCGGTCGCGGGGCAGGGGTGGCTCAAGGTGCGGCTGCGCGCCACGCAGGCGCACGACAACGCGGGGAACGCCACCGTCCGCGACCGCCAGATCGTCGCCACGACGCCCGTGCTGCGCGAGGTGGAGATCATCTGCGACTTCGAGGGCGAGGTGGAGGTGGTGATGGGTGTGCAAGCTCCGAACCCTTACCGCGTTCTTGTTGTGCCGACTCCGAACCGCCTGATCGTGGACGTGCGGCAGTAACCCTCTCTCCTCCTTTCGATGAAAGCCCTCCTCACGCTCGCCGCGCTGCTCTCGCTTGCGCTCCCCGCCTCCGCCCAGCGGCGCGAAGCCGCCCTGGCCACGGCCGCCCCCGCCGTCTTCGCCGACACCGCCACGGGCACGCGGCCGTCGCCCGCGGCCCGGATCGCGAGCCGCGGTGGCAGCGCCTTCCTGGGGATGGGCTTGCTGACCGTCGCGGGGGGCTTCGCCGGATACCAGCTCACCTACCGCAACGCGGGAGGCGAGGACCCGGGGCTGGAGGGGTTGCTCGTCGGCGCGGTGTTGGGCGGATCGGTCGGCGCCGCGCTGGGTGCCGCGCTCCCCGAGCACGGCGGGCGCTGCGACCGGCGCGGGCGGTTCCTGCGCGGGCTTCTAGGCACGGCGGCGACCTCCGCCGCTTTCCTGGCCTTGCAGCAGGGTGGCGCGGCCGAGGGCCTGGTCGCGTTCCCCATCGCCACCCCGCTCGTGGCCGCCATCGCGGCCGACTGCTGAGCGCCCCCGCGTCACGGCCCGGTGAAACCACCGGGTACTCTCCTCCGTACACACCCCGTCCGCTACTCCACCCGCAAGCAGGAATTTCGACCATGCAGCCTCGAAAGCACGTCGGCCCACTCGTTCTCATCCGGGACCTGATCCTCTTCCACATCAAGCTGTTGCTGGATGGGATCAAGGGCTTCTGCATGTTCTGGTTTTCGATCGGCGCCGTGCTCGCGGACCTCTTCTTCCTGGACCGGAGCGAGCGCGGACGCTACTTCTACGCGGTGCTGCGCATGGGCGAGCGGTTCGACCTGTGGCTCAACCTGTACTCGCCCACCCGCCACGCCGAGGACAACAGCGACGGGCTCTTTGGCGAGAGCCGCGCCGGCGAGCACACGTTCGTCGGCCGCATGGAAGAGCTGGTGCGCCGCGGGCCGGAGCCCATGTCCCCGAAGGGCGTGCGGTAGGCGAGCACGGCGGCAATGCGAAGAGGCCCTGGACCGATGCTGGTCCGGGGCTTTTTTCGTGGTTTGGGCGCCGGGGGAGGCGGCCGGGGGCTGAAGCCCCCGGCTGGAACCACGGGAAGACCGCTGAAGCGGTCTCGTGGCTGCGGACGATTTCGTTGACGCGTATAGGGGAGAGGCGTAGTGTGCGTGCGCGGTGTCCTCTCCTTCCGGCCAAAACATCCTCTATGTCTTCGCTGCTGCGAGCGATTCGATCTCACCTCGGCGTCACGATTCCGCTGTTCGCCGTTTACGCGGGGGCGGTGCTGTGGGCGGCGGGAGGGACGGTGGATTGGCGGATCGGCGGGGTGCTCGCCCTCGTGCTCCTGTTGACGCTGCTTACGCCGGTGGCCCTCGGCGCGGCTAATCGGCAGCTTCTGCGCGGCAACTGGCAGATCGCGACGGAGGCGGGGGAGCGCATCCTCCACGACGGGCCGGCGGACCGGTACGAGTTTGGATACCGCGGCTGGCTCTTCCTCACCGACCGCAGGCTGGTGATGTGCCGTCTCGGAGGCAGCGACGAGTTCTCGATCCACCTGCGCCAGCTCCGCGACGTTCGCGTCGGGCGTTACGCGGGGGTGTTCGCGACTGACCTCCTCCTTCAGCTCGGCGACGGCAACGCCGAGCGGCTCAAGGTGGAGGGCAGCGGCGAGTGGGTGCGCCGGATCAGGGAAGCAGCCCCGAGCCTGCCGGCGTAAGCACCTTCAGCGCGCGGCGGCGATGGGGAAGGCGCGGGCGTGCCAGGCATCGCGCAGGCGCGTTTCCCAGCGCCCGGCGCGCACCTCGCCGGCGGTGGTGACGGTGTTGTCGAAGACGACGGTGTCCTCGGCCACCTCGCCCGCGGCGGCCATGCGCCGGAACTCGGAGCGGGGAACGGAGCGCACCTCGCCCGCGGCGTCGCGATAGAAGACGAGGGCCGAGTCGCGCATCGTGACGCCGGTGGCGGCCTCGGCTGTGGCGAGGGCGTGGAAGAGCGAGTCGATGGAGCAACCGGAGACGCCCGTCGCCCGCTCGTCCGCGCCGACCAGCAGGAAGCGGTCGTGGCGCCAGTCACGCGCGCCCCGCACCGGCGCCCCGTGTGCCGCCCAACCGTCGATGAAGCCGTCCACCCCGCGCAGCAGCGCCGCGCTCTCCGCCTCCGCCAGAGGCCTCGACGCCCCGAACACCCACACCCGCGCATCATCCGGCAGCTGATCAAACGAAACCGCGCTCATCCGTGCCTCTCCTGTAAGTTGTGTAACACCCATATGATCTAGCCGGGCCGGGTCTCGCATCTCACCCCCACCCCCCTCACCACGCGCAGTAGATCCTTCGCTCCGCGCCAGAGGTCGATGCACGGCCAAGACGGAGCCGCGCGTCGCTCAGGATGACAAGATGGGGAATGGCCCGCGCTATTCGAGACGGCTTCAGCCGTCTTCGCGTAGTTCCAGCCGGGGGCTTCAGCCCCCGGCGGTGCGGCGCCGGCGATGCGGCGCCGAACCCGCCCCGGCGATGCGGCGCCGGCGACGCCGCGCCGGAATCCGCCCGCCACGAGCCTGCGAAGGCAGGCTTCCCGCGGTTGTTGCAGCGGTTTCAACCGCCGGCAACAGCCCCCGACCGCACGAACTGCAGCTCGTACAGCCGCGCATACAGGCCGCCGCGCTGGAGGAGCTCGGCGTGGGTGCCGCGCTCGCGCAGCTCGCCGTGGTGCAACACCAGGATCTGGTCCGCGCCCTGGATCGTCGAAAGGCGGTGGGCGATCACCAGCGAGGTGCGCCCCTGCATCAGCGTGGCAAGCGCGGTGTCGATCTGCGCCTCCAGTTCCGAATCGACCGACGAGGTGGCCTCGTCCAGCACCAGCACGAGCGGGTCGAAGGCCAGGGCGCGGGCGAAGCTCACCAGCTGCCGCTCGCCCACCGAAAGCGAGGTGCCGCGCTCTCCCAGCGGCTGCGCATACCCGGCAGGAAGGCGCGCAACGAAGCGGTCCGCACCCACGCGGGCGGCGGCGCGGCGCACGGCTTCGTCCGGGATGTCGTCGCGGCCCAGGCGGATGTTGCGCTGCACGTCCTCGCTGAAGAGGAAGACATCCTGCAGCACCAGCGAGATGCGGTCGCGCAGCTCCTTCACCGGCACGCGCGACACCGGCACCCCGTCGAACAGGATCTCCCCCCGCTGTGGCTCGTAGAACCTCATCAGCAGGTTGATGATGGTGCTCTTTCCCGCGCCCGTCGCGCCCACGATGGCCACACGCTCCCCGGGCGCGGCGCGGAACGAGACGCCGCGCAGCACCCACTGCGGGTCCTCACCCTCGCCGCCCTCACCGAGACCGTAGCGGAACCAGACGTCGCGGAACTCGATCTCGCCGCGGCCGGGGGCGGGCAGGTGCACGGGGTCCGCCGGGTCGGTGATCTCGGGCTCCGTGTCCAGCAGCTCGAAGATGCGCTCGGAGGAGGCCATGGCGGCCTGCAGGATGTTGTACTTCTCCGACAGGTCCTGCAGCGGGCGGAAGAAGCGGCGCGTGTACTGTAGGAAGGCGGCCACCGTCCCTACCGTCATGGTACCCTGGATCGTCTCGCCGCCGCCGTACCACAGGATCATGGCGAGTGCGGCGGCCGTCAGCACCTCGATGACGGGGAAGAAGAGCGCGTAGTAGGTGATCGAGCGCAGGTTCACGTCCAGGTGGTCGCGGTTGATGGCGCCGAAACGCTCCATCGCCTGGCGCTCGCGCCCAAAGAGCTGCAGCACGCGCATCCCGGTGACGCTCTCCTGCATGTTGGCGTTGATGCGCGCCAGCTTCACCCGGATGTCGCGGTACGCCGAGCGGATCAGCGCCCGGAACACGAACGTCGCCACCGCCACCAGCGGGAGGACGGTGAAGGTGACGAGCGCCAGCCGCCAGTCGAGCCGCAGCATGGCGGCCAGGATGAAGACCAGGGTGAAGATGTCGCCGAACACCGTCACGATCCCCGACGAGAACGCCTCGTTCAGCTGCTCCACGTCGTTGGTCACCCGCGTCATCAGCCGCCCCACCGGGTTGCGGTCGAAGTAGCGGAGGGAGAGGCGCTGCAGGTGCCCAAAGATCTCGGTGCGCAGGTCGAACATCACCCGCTGCCCCAGCCAGGTGGTGAGCAGCGTCTGCCCGTACTCGCACACGAAGCCCACCAGCAGCGAGAGCGCGTACGCCGCCGTCAGCAGGAATAGGAAGCCGACGTCGCGGGCGGGGATCGCCTGGTCCAGCGCGATCTTGGTGAGCCAGGGCCCCGCCAGCTGCGTGGTGGACTCGATGACCAGCAGCACCAGCGCCGCCGCCACCCGGCCGCGGTACGGACTCAGGTAGCGGAGGAGGCGGCGCAGGAGGTGCGGGTCGTACGCCCGGCTGTCCGCCTCTTCCTCGGCGTGGGCGGCGGCTGCGGAGTCGCTCATGGCGCGTTTCGCGCGATCTTTTCGCGGGCGCTAAGACAAAGCATTGCGGGAACGTAGCCCACGTATCCGGCCCCTGCAACGACGGTTGACAAATCCACGGCGGGGGCCGTACAGTTGTTCTTCCTCCCCGGAAGCTCCGCAAGCCGTTTGCGTGCCACACTCCCGGCCCAAAGCCGATGCTCCGCCGCACCCCCGCGGGCCGCGTGCGTCGTTTGACAATCGTTCATCTTCCCGGATAGAATGCGGAACACCCGCCCCGCTCACCCCTGCTCGCTCCCGCGTCCATGACCGCGCCCTTTCCGCCGTCGTCGTCCGGTGCCGCCCTGGCCACCGAGCCCGACGCGCCATCCGCCGCGCCCCCGCGCTTCGGCCCCCTGCCGGGCGGGCCGGAGCGGCGTCCGGCGCAGGCTCCGCGCGGGCGCAGGGAGCTCTTCCGCACCATCCAGGAGCAGCTGTGGGCGTTCGGCATCAGCCTCTGCCTGCTGATACTGGGCGGCGCCGCGCTGAGCTGGTTCACGGTGGACCGCATCGTCCGCAACGCCGAGGGTCAGCTGGAATCGCTTCAGCAGAGCTCGGGGATCGGCACCTCGCTGGAGGCGCTGATCCTGGCGCAGATGAACACGGGCGAGCGCTACCTGCTGACCCCGTCGCCGGCCACGGAGCAGGCGTTCGCGGAGCAGGGGCGGCAGGCGCACCAGCAGCGCCGCCGCTACCTGGGACTCAAGGGCCTGAGCGTCCCCGAGCAGCAGGAGGTGGCCGGCATCGACTCGCTGCACTCGCAGATCGAGGTGGAGTACGCCCTGGCGCACGCCCAGGCCGACATCGGCGACCGCGAGGGGGCGCTGCGCCGCATCGCCGCCGTGCGCCCGCGCACGGAGCAGCTGCAGGCCGCCATCCGCGGCGTCAGCGAGCGCCAGGCGCAGAAGGTGAACGCCACCTCGCAGCGCCTGCGCGAGGACGCCAGCCAGCGCAAGATCCTGCTCCTGCTCCTCTCGCTGGGCGCGGGGCTGCTGGCGCTGGGCGCGGTCTACACGGCCGTGCGCAGCATCACGCTCCCCATGGCGCACCTCATGGGCTCCGCCGAGCAGCTGGGGGCGGGCGACCTGCGCGTCCAGGGCACGGAGCGGGTGGCGATGAAGCGCGAGTTCGCCGCGCTCTCCGCCGCGTTCGACGGAATGGCCGCCAAGCTCCGCCACATCGTGGGCCAGACGGTGACGACGGCGGAGCGGATCTCCTCCTTTGCCTCGGACCTCTCCAGCATCAGCGAGGAGGTCGCCGCCTCCAGCGGCGAGGTGGCCACCGCCATGGTCGGGATCGCCAGCGGCGCCGAGAGCCAGTCGCACGGCCTGCAGGCGGCGCAGGAGGCGCTGGGCGAGATGAAGCGCGGCGCCGGCGAGATCTCCAACGCCTCCGTGATGGTGAGCTCGCTCAGCGAGCAGATCTACCACGTGGCCGCGGGTAGCCGGCAGGAAGTCTCCACCGCGCTCCAGCGCCTCCTGGAGATCCGCGAGGTGGTGCAGACGTCGGCAAATCAGGTGACGGAGCTGGAGCAGACCTCGGCGCAGATCGACCGCTTCGTGGAGACGATCACCGGCATCGCGCGGCAGACGAACCTGCTGGCGCTGAACGCCGCCATCGAGGCCGCGCGCGCGGGCGAGCACGGCCGCGGCTTCGCGGTGGTGGCCGAGGAGGTGCGCAAGCTGGCCGAGGGCTCGGCGCGCGCCGCGCAGGAGGTGGCCCAGAACGTCACCGCCATCCGCTCGCGCATCACCGGCGTCGTCGGCACCATGGCGCAGGGGCAGACCAAGGTGGCCGACGTGGAGCACGTCTCCAAGGGCGCCGACAGCGCGCTGGAGCAGATCCTTGCCGCGGTGGACGGGGTGCGCCTCGCCGCCGGGCAGGTGCAGGAGGCGGTGGAGCGCAACCGCTCCGCGATGGACGGTGTGGAAGCCGCCGTGGCCGAGGTGGCATCGACCTCCGAGTCGCACGCCGCCAGCGCCGAGGAGGTCTCCGCCGCCGCCGAGGAGCAGTCGGCCGCCACACAGGAGATGTCCGCCTCCAGCGCCGAGCTCCTGCACGCCGCCGAGCGGATGCGCGAGCTGGTG
>DASWNZ010000181.1:0-26960 GCA_036398975.1 Longimicrobium sp. | reverse complement strand
GGGCAGGGGGTGCAGATCGCCTTCGCCGCCGCGGCCGAGGTGCAGGAGCTCAAGGGCGCCGGCGCGCTGCTCCGCTTCTGAGCCCCCGACGGTGAAGGGCGGGGCCCGGGGACGAGCGTCTCCGGGCCCCGCACTTTTGCCCGCCGCTTGACAACTGCAACAAAACGCTGCTACGTTCGCCACTCACCTCACAATTCCTTCCGGTTCCGATCCCCCGATGTCCGCAGCCATGCTGGACGAGGCCGGGCGCGAGCGCCTGCGCGCCGAGCTGGAGTCCGTGGCCGGCGTCCGCCGCGCGGTGGTCGACGGCGAATCGTCCCCTTCCGTATACCTGATCTGCGAGCGCGGCGACGGCGGCCCCATCGAGGCGCTGGCCCGCGGCATCCTTGCGCGGCTGGGCTTCGTGGGCGCGGACGTGCAGCTCGCCTTCCTCCCCACCGCCGAGCCGCGGCGCCGCGTGCGCTTCGTATCCGCCCGGCTGACGCAGCCCCGCCCCGGCCGCGCCATCGCCGAGGTGGAGCTGGAGTGGGCGGGCGAGTCGTTTCGCCAGGAAGTGGAGGGGGAGGGGGGCGCGCCGCTGGAGCTTCGCCTCGCCGCCCTCGCCACGCTGCGCTCGCTGCACGCGATTCTGGGTGGGCGGGTGGAGTTCGAGCTGGTGGGGATCAAGGGCTTCCGCGCCTTCGACGCCGAGGTGGTGGTCGCGGTCCTGCGCGGCGGCACCGCGGACGGCCGCACGCTGATCGGTGCGGCTCTCGCGAACGAGAATCTCTACCACTCCGCCTCCCTGGCCGTGCTCAACGCCACCAACCGGATTCTGGGGAACTACCTGGCGCAGGCGCAGGATTGAGGATCACCGGGGGCCGCATCGCTGTGGGCGGATCGCCATGGGCATCGCCGGGGGCTGAAGCCCCCGGCTGGAACTACGGGAAGACCGCTGAAGCGGTCTCGCGGGCGGTGATGGGTGGGGCATGGCGGGGCACGGGCGCGATGAATCGCGCCCCTACGGGATCTGTGCCGTTTCGCCCCCTCTCTCGATAACGGCGAGGGCGCAGCCCTCTCCTGTTATCGGGTGTGGGGGCAGCGAGGAACGAGCGGGGGTGAGGGCAGCGGTTGACAGACGCGCGTTGCAGGGTGATATTGCCTGTCTTCTGTCGCTTTTTCGGACGAGTCCGTGTAACCGGGGTTCCCTGTAACCATGTACGCCATCATCCGCACCGGCGGCAAGCAGTTCCGTGCCGAGCCGGGCAAGACGCTTCGCATTCCGTCCGTCGACATCGAGCCGGGCGAGAGCCTTACGTTCGACGACGTCCTCCTGGGCGGCGACGGCGACACCGTCAAGGTGGGGCTTCCCACGGTTGCCGGTGCGGCCGTGACCGCCGAGGTCGTGCGCCACGGCAAGGGCGACAAGATCATCATCTTCAAGTTCAAGCGCCGCAAGAACTACCGCCGGAAGCAGGGCCACCGGCAGAAGTTCACCGAAGTGCGCATCAACGACGTCAACCTGGGCTAAGGGAGCGCACCCATGGCACATAAAAAGGGCGGCGGCTCTACTCGAAACGGCCGCGACTCGAACGCCCAGCGACTGGGCGTCAAGAAGTTCGGCGGCGAGAAGGTGCTCGCCGGCAACATCCTGGTCCGCCAGCGCGGCACCAAGTTCCACCCCGGCGCCAACGTGATGCGCGCCAGCGACGACACGCTCTTCGCCACGGTGGACGGGGTCGTCCAGTTCGGCCGCAAGGACAAGCTGCGGAAGAAGGTCTCCGTCATCCCGTACGAGGCGCTCGAGGTCATCTCGGCCGAGGTGCCCGTCGAGACGATGGACGTCGCCGCGGACTGACGCGGGCGCAAGGAATACGAAGCCGCTCCGGCACTGCTGCCGGGGCGGTTTTGTTTTCGGGAACGGCAGTGCCTAGGGCCTAGTGCCTAGTGCCTAGAGGAGAAGGGTGGAAGCGTGAGTGCGTTGTCTACTTGGCACTGAGGACTGGGCACTTGGCACTTCCCTTCCTTGACGCTGGCGCGGGGCGCGGCCTATTCTGTCGGGCTCCAAACCACACCAGAACCGACCAGGCAGATGACTGAGGCGCTCTCCAGCAACTCCATGATGGTCCTCTCCGGATCGGCCGACAGGCCGCTGGCGGAAGAGATGGCGGCGTGCATGGAGGTCGAGCTGGGCGGGGTGACCACCGACCGGTTCGCGGACGGGGAGATCTTCGTTCGGATCGACGACAACGTGCGCGGGCGCGACCTTTACATCGTGCAGAGCACCGTGCCACCCGCCGACAACATCATGGAGCTGCTGCTCCTGCTGGATGCGGCTCGGCGTGCTTCGGCGGCGCGCGTCACGGCGGTGATCCCGTACTTCGGGTACGCGCGGCAGGACCGCAAGGACCAGCCGCGCGTCGCCATCGGGGCCAAGCTGATCGCCAACCTGATCACCTCCGCCGGCGCGGACCGGGTGCTCAGCGTGGACTTCCACCAGCACCAGCTGCAGGGGTTCTTCGACATCCCGGTGGACCACCTGTACGCGGCGCCGGTGTTCATGAAGTACTTCCGGGAGAAGAACCTCACCAACCTGGTGACGGTGTCGCCGGACGTGGGGTCGGCAAAGATGGCGCGCGGCTTCGCCAAGCGGCTGGGCGCCAGCATGGGGATCATCGACAAGCGGCGCCCCTCCGCCAACGTGGCCGAGGTGATGAACGTCATCGGCGAGGTGGAGGGGAAGGACTGCCTGCTGACCGACGACATGATCGACACGGCCGGGACCATGGCCGAGGCGGCGAGGGCGCTCAAGGATCGCGGCGCCCGCGACGTGTACGCCTGCGCCACGCATGCGCTGCTCAGCGGGCCGGCGGTGGAGCGGCTGGTGAACGCGCCCTTCAAGGAGATCGTGGTCACCAACACGGTGCCGATTCCTCCCGAAAAGCGCTTCCCCACGCTCACCGTGCTCTCCGTTGCGGAGCTGCTGGCCCGCGCGGTGCGGTACACACACTTCAACGAATCCGTCAGCTCGCTCTTCGAAACGGCGTGACCCGCGCGGCCGGCTGACGGCTTGATGTCCGCGTGCGAGTCTTGAACACTCAGGGAGAACGACGATGGCTGCAACTTTGAACGCAACCGCCCGCACAGGGTCGGGGAAGGGTGGCGCCCGCAAGCTGCGCGCGACCGGCAAGGTGCCGGCCGTGGTGTACGGGCATGGCGACAAGAACGTCCCGCTGGCGCTCGACCGCCACGAGCTGGAGCTCCTCCTCCACGGCATCTCGGTGGAGAACACCGTGATCTCTCTGGTGACGGACGGCGGCGCGGGGAAGGACGTGCTGATCCGCGACGTGCAGATGCACCCGTACCGCCCCGAGGTGCTTCACGTGGACTTCATCCAGCTCCATGCGGGCGAGGTGATCCGCATGAAGATCCCCGTGCGCCTGAGCGGCAACCCCGCCGGCGTGCGCGACGAGGGCGCGGTGCTGGACCAGGTGATCTACGACCTCGAAGTCGAGTGCCTCCCGGGGAACATCCCCGAGGCGTTCGAGGTGGACGTCTCCAATCTGGGCGTGGGCGAGTCGATCCGCGTGCACGACGTGTCGTTCCCCAACGTGCGCATCCTGGCCGACGGCGAGCTGCCGATCGCGTCCGTGGTGCCGCCGACCGTGGAGCCCGCTGCCGACGCTGACACGGCGGCCGGCGAGCCGGAGGTGATCTCGTCGCGCGCGGCCGAGAACACGTAAAAAACCTGAAGTGCCCAGTGCCCAGCGCCAAGTGCCTAGTATCAACACACTGGGCACCAGGCACTAGGCACTGGGCACTTTTCGCGGAGCGAAGACAGTGGCCGGGCTCAAGGTTATCGTGGGACTGGGGAATCCGGGGAAGGAGTACGCACTCACGCGGCACAACGTGGGGTGGTGGCTCGTGGATGCCCTGGCCGACTCGTGGGGGCTCGGCCGCTTCCGGCTGGACAAGAACGCGGCGGTGGCGCAGGGGCGGATGGAGCCGCACGCCGTGCGTCTGATCAAGCCACAGACGTACATGAATCGCAGCGGTGCCTCGCTGGGGCCCATCGCGCGGATGAACGCGATCAACGTCACAAAGGACCTGCTGGTGGTGGTGGACGACGTGGCGCTGGAGCCCGGCGTGATCCGCTTCCGCGCGACCGGCTCGCCCGGCGGGCACAACGGGCTCAAGTCCGTGGAGCAGGCGCTGGGCACAAAGGACTATCCGCGGCTGCGCATCGGCGTGGGCGCCAAGCCCCCGGCCATGGACCTGGCGGACTGGGTGCTCTCGCCCCCGCCGCGAGCGGCGCGCGAGGCGATTCTGGACCGCTTCCCCGACCTGATGGACGGGGTGCGGACGTGGATGGACGAGGGGGTGGAGGCCGCCATGAACCGCTACAACGGCTGATCCGCTCCCGCCGGTACGCTCCATGCCTCACTGGGCCTTACGCGGCCCGAATCCACCCCCATCCCCCGAGATCTCGTGTCGCTGACGGAGTTCACCGCATGGACCGGCTGGCCCCTCGGTGTGCTGGGGCTCCTGCTGGCGCTGGGTGCTTTCGCGTACGTCCGCCGGCAGCCCGCCGGCAACGAGGCGATGCGCGACTGGGGCGGGCAGATCCAGCACGGCGCCAACGCCTTCCTCCGCCGCCAATCCATCGTGCTGGCGGGGTTCATCGTCGTAGCCGCGCTCCTGCTGTGGCCCACGGCGTCGCTCGCCACGGCGGGTGCGTTCGCGCTGGGGGCGGCCACGGGGCTGGCGGTGGGGTGGGTATCGGTGCTCGCGGCCACCCGCGCCAACGTCCGCACCGCCGAGGCCGCGCGCGTCGCCGGCGAGGGCCCGGCGCTGCGGGTGGCGTTCGGCGGCGCGTCGGTGGCGGGGCTGACGGTGGCGGCGCTCGCGCTGCTGGGCCTGGGCGCGCTCTACTTCTTCCTCGTCTACGTGCAGGGCGTCTACCTCCCCGAGGAGTTCGCGCGCTTCGGCGAGATCCTGGCGGGCTACGCTCTCGGCGCCTCGTCCATCGCCCTCTTCGCGCGCATGGGCGCCGGCATCTTCACCAAGTCCGCGGACGTGGGCGCCGACCTGGTGGGGAAGACCGAGGCCAACATCCCCGAGGACGACCCGCGCAACCCCGCCACCGTGGCGGACAACGTGGGCGACTGCGTGGGCGATACGGCGGGGATGGGCGTGGACCTCATGGAGTCGTACGTGGGCGCCATCGTGGCCACGGTGGCGCTGGGCGCGTACAGCCCGGCGTACGCCAACAACCGCGTGGAAGCCGTCGCGCTGCCGCTCCTGCTGGCGGCGGCGGGCTTCCTGGCGTCGGTGCTGGCGCTGGTCGGGGTGCGGCTGATGAAGGACACCCGCCCCGTGCTGGCGATGCGCGCCGCCACGCTGGGCGCGCTGGCCGTCTTCCTGGTGGCCGCCTTCGTCATCGTGAGCCTCCTCGGCTTGGACCTGGAGGACCCCGCGGGCGGCGCGTATAGCCGCTTCGGACCTTTCTGGGCGATCCTCGCCGGTGTAGTCGCGGCGGTGGCGATCGCCGCGGCCACCGACTTCTACACCACCTCGCGACCCATCCGGCGCATCGCGGAGGCGGCGCGCGGCGGCGCGGCCACGACCATCCTCATGGGTCTGGCGATCGGGATGGAGTCGACGGCGATCCCCCTCCTCCTGATCGCCCTGGCGACGTGGGTGGCGCACGAGGCGGCGGGGCTGTACGGCATCGGCGTGGCGGCGGTGGGAATGCTCGCCACGGTGGGCACGTCGATCACCCTGAACGCCTTCGCCGCCATCTCGGACACGGCGGGCGGCATCGCGCGGATGAGCCACCTCGGCAACGAGACGCGCCGCATCACCCAGACGCTCAAAGCCGCGGGTAGCGCCGCGGCGGCGGGCGGCAAGGGCGTGGCGATCGGCGCCGCGGCCCTCACGTCGCTCGCGCTCTTCTCCGCCTACGCATCGGCGGTGCGGCTGGAGTCGATCGACCTGATCCACCCCTTCGTGCTCCTGGGCCTGCTGCTGGGCGGCGGCGTGCCGTTCTTCGTCGGTGCGCTCACCCTTGCCGCGGTGGGACGCACGGCGGCCAAGGTCGCGGCCGAGTCGCGTCGCCAGTTTGCGGAGATCCCGGGGCTGATGGAGGGCACGGTGCAGCCGGACTCCGCCCGCTGTGTGGACATCGCCACGCAGGCGTCGCTGCGCGAGGCGGCGGTGCCTTTCGCCATCGCCATCCTGGTGCCCGTCATTGTGGGCGCCGCACTGGGGACGGAGGCGCTGGGCGGGGTGCTGGTGGGCGCCACGGTTTCCGGGGTCCTCCTGGCGCTCTTCATGACCAACGCGGGTGAGGCGTGGGACAACGCGCGCAAGTGGATCGAGTCCGACCCCGACACGCACCCCGGTTCCGAGCTCCACACCGCCGCCGTTCTGGGCGACACCGTGGGCGACCCGATGAAGGATGCCGCCGGTCCGTCGCTCAACATCCTCATCAAGCTGATGGCGGTGATCGCGCTGGTGCTCGCGCCCTGGTTCCTCTCCCTGCGCGGCCAGGAGGTCACTCCGGTCTCCCAACCCGGGGAAGAAGAGGCGATCGCGGTGCCGCGCATAGAGATGCCGCGCGGCTGACGGCGAAAAAGCGATCTCACACAGAGACACAGAGACACAGAGGAAAGACAACGAAGTTCTCTCTGTGCCTCTGTGTCTCTGTGTGAGCCATGCAGTTGCTGTTTGGGACCTCCTGAATGTTCGTCGTGTAGATGTCAAAAAGAACAGTTTGCATTCGCCCGCTTACCGCGCCATGAAGTTCTCAACGATCTCCCTGCGCCGCCTCGTGCCGGGCGCATTCGTCTTGCTCGTCCTCGCCGCAACCGCGCTCCAGGCCGATGCGCCGCGACGCGTGCGGGGCATCGACGTCTCGCACCACCAGGGCCGCATCAACTGGACGGCGGTGAAGGGCGACGGCATCCGCTTCGTCTTCATCAAGGCCACCGAGGGCGGCGACTGGACCGATCCGCATTTCCGGCGCAACTGGACGAACGCGCGCGAGGCCGGCCTCCTGCGCGGCGCGTACCACTACTACCGGCCGCAGACGCACTCGGCCGTCCAGGCGCGGCACTTCCTGCGGCGCGTCAAGATCGGCCCCAACGACCTGCCGCCCGTGCTGGACGTGGAGGCGACCGACGGCGTGTCTGACGCGACGCTCCGCCGCGGGGTGCGCAACTGGCTGCGCATGGTGGAAGCCGAGACGGGGAAGCGCCCCATCATCTACGTGAGCCGCCGCTTCGCTCCCCGCCTCGCCGCGCAGTTCGGCGACTACCCGCTGTGGATCGCGGACTACCGCAGCAACGGGCCGGCGGTGCCGCGCGGGTGGCGGCGGTGGACCTTCTGGCAGCACTCGGAGCGGGGGCGGGTGAGGGGCATCCGCGCGCCCGTGGACCGCAACTGGTATCGCGGGACGCTGGAGGAGCTTCGCGAGTTCGCGAAGCGCAGTTGACGCTCGCGGCGCAGGGGTTAGATTCCAGAGTCCGGCCGGGACCCCGCGAGGTGTCCCGGCCGCTTCGTTTGCAACTCCATCCTTTCCGGATGTTCTGATATGCTGAAGCTTGGGATCGTTGGGCTCCCCAACGTGGGGAAGTCCACCCTGTTCAACGCCCTCACCGCCGCGGGCGCCGACGCCGCCAACTACCCGTTCTGCACCGTGGAGCCGAACGTGGGGAACGTGGAGGTGCCCGATCCGCGCGTGGATCTGCTGGCCGAGAAGGTCAAGCCGCAGCGCGTGCTCCGCGCCGTAGTGCAGTTCGTGGACATCGCCGGGCTGGTGGAGGGCGCTTCGCAGGGTGAAGGGCTCGGCAACCAGTTCCTCAGCAACATCCGCGAGACCGACGCGGTGGTGCACGTCGTCCGCTGCTTCGACGATCCGGACGTGGTGCACGTGATGGGCGGCGTGGACCCGGTGCGCGACCGCGAGGTCATCAACCTGGAGCTCGCCCTCTCCGACCTCGCCGTCGTGGAGAAGCGACTGGACCGCGCCCGCAAGGCCGCCCGGGGCCAGGACCGCGACGCGCTCGCCGAGGTCGGTCTCTTGGAGCGACTCCTGGAAGCGATCGGTGCGGGGAAGGCCGCGCGCGTCGTGCAGGCGAACGAGGAGGAGTCGAAGATCCTGCGCTCGTACAACCTCCTCACCAGCAAGCCGGTGCTCTACCTGGCCAACGTCGCTGAATCGGACCTACCCGAGGGCGACAACGAGCACGTCCGCGCGCTGCGCACCGCGGTTGAGGCGAGCGGCGAGCGCGCCGAGATCATCCCCATCTCCAGCAAGATCGAGAGCGAGCTGGCCGAGCTCCCGCCCGAGGAGCGCGACGAGTTCCTCGGGTCGCTGGGCCTCAACGAGCCGGGCCTGCACACGCTGATCCGCACGGGGTACGCGCTGCTGGGGCTGCAGGTCTACTTCACGGCGGGCGAAAAGGAGGTCCGCGCGTGGGAGATCCCGGTGGGTGCCCGCGCCCCGCAGGCCGCGGGCGTCATCCACTCCGACTTCGAGCGCGCCTTCATCCGCGCCGAGACCGTCGCCTGGGACGACTTCGTGAAGACCGGCTCCGTGAAGACCGCCCGCGAGCAGGGGCTGATGCGGTCGGAAGGGAAGGAGTACGTGGTGAAGGACGGCGACATCCTGCTGTTCCGGACCAGCGCCTGAGGAAGCGCAACTCGCGTAACGAAGCCCCGTCAGCACCTGCTGGCGGGGCTCGTTGTTTCGGCAGTGAAGGCCATCAGGTGCCACCATTCGAACGCGGGAACCGGTCGCCTGTCCCCATCGGAACGTGCTCTTTGAGAAACGCGCCAAACACGCTTGTACCAGACACTTACAATACGAAGCTGCCGCCGGGAAACGGGTTGACAAGCGCCAACAGGTGGATCACACTTGATCGCGTAGGCTCACCCTAAACAGGCAATCACGATGCGCCGAACGGTTGTTCAGCCCGATCCTCAAGCAGCAGAGAGCGGCGCGCCTGCGCTGGAGAGCCTCGAGTGCGAGTTGTTCTTGAGGGAGTACGAAGAGGCGTATGCGAAGCTTCGCGAGGATCCCGCCGCACTGGCTGAGTTCGAGGCGGAGCGTCGTGAGTTCGACGGCACCCTTGTCGACGGCCTCGAGAACGGGGTCCCCTGACGGCCCAGCGATGGGTCCGCTCTGGGGCAGGACTGTCGTACGGTGATCCCGGCGCGGCTGTTAACCTGAGATCTGTGAACGGAACCATGGCAACTGATTTCTTTTTTGCCCGCCCTTCGTTTGCCAGAGGCGTCGCTCGCCTCATGGACATCCGCGGAACGCTCGACGGCTCTGCGTACAACCTGAGCGAATCACCTGCGGAAGCCGATACGAAGGCGCTTCTGAGCGATTGGCAGGTTCTCGCCGAGGACATAGCTGGGGCGTTCGAAGAAACCTCCAACCGCGTTGCGGAAGCAGGGAAGGCCCCCGGTGGGGCGAGATAGCAAACCGGCACGGGTCGAAGACAGGCCCGTTGGTGACACGCCCGATGAGCGCGGTGCTCGACTCGTTGGGCGTGTCACGTTTGAGGGGCCGATGCCGCCGCCGGCGCTGGTTCGCGAGTATGAAGATATCCTGCCGGGGGCCGCGGAATTTTTCTTCAATACGCTTGACCGCCAGTCAAGGCACCGCCAGGAGCTTGAAGCAAAGGTGGTAGACGCGAATATCGCCAACGAGAAAACGGGGATGTGGTTGGGTTTTTTATTGGCGGTGCTGATGATCTGTTGCGGCGCCTTCCTGATTCATGAAGACAAGGACCCTCAGGGGCTCGCGCTGATCGGCGCGACGATCATCACGCTTGCGGGCATCTTCATCTACGGACGGCACCGCACCACGAAGGAGCTGCGCGCCAAGGATCCAACGCAAGCCGTTCAGTAGTCCCGTGCGCGCAGCCAACCACTAGCCTGACCCCCCGGTTGTGTATTTGGCCCGTCTCCGCTACATTCCCGTGCTGCCCCCCGACCGGGGGCAGCACTTTTTCATGCCTGCTCCGCGCGCACCGCACGGGGCCTCATGTCCAAAGGATGGTGCCTTTTGTCGGATTACGAAGTCGTGTACATCTTCCACCCGTCGCTCGAGGATGAGCGGATCGAGGAGAAGATCGAGCGCTTCCACGGGATGCTCACGGGCGAGCGTGGCGGCGAGATCACCGCGGTGGACCACTGGGGGAAGCGCCCCCTGGCGTACGAGATCGCGGACCAGACCACCGGCCACTACACCGTGGCCCACTTCTCGGCCCCGGCCGCGGCGCTCCCCGAGTTCGAGCGCCTGCTGAAGCTGGACGACGAAGTCCTTCGCTACCTCGTGGTGGTGAACGAGGGCGACCTGCAGACCACACCGGTCCCGCCCGCTCCGAAGCGTGACGAGGAGTCCGAAGACGACGGGGAGGACGAGTAAGATGAAATCTTCGCGCAAGGTTTGCCCCGTGTGTGAGACCGGGCTGAGCTCCGTGGACTACAAGGACGAGAAGACGCTCGGCCGCTTCGTGACCGAGCGTGGCAAGATCCTGCCTCGCCGGATCAGCGGGATGTGTGCGCGCCACCAGCGCCAGATCGGGACCGCCATCAAGCGCGCCCGTTTCCTGGCCCTGCTGCCGTACATCGCAGGCTTCGAGTCGTAACCGGGCAAGGGAGAAACTACGATGCAGGTCATCCTCAGACAGAGTCTGGAGAACCTCGGCCAGCCCGGGGACCTCGTGGACGTGAAGCCGGGCTACGCTCGCAACTACCTGATCCCCCGTGGCTTCGCCTACGAGGCGACCGCGGGGAACGTGAAGCGGATCGAGACGGAGCGGGCGTCGGTGGCCAAGCGTGAGGCCGCCACCCTGACCGAGGCGCGGCAGCGCGCCGCCTCCATCGAGGGCGTTTCGCTCACCTTCAATGCCCGCGCCGGGCAGGAAGGGAAGCTGTTCGGCTCCATCACCGCGGGCGACATCGCGGACAAGCTGGCCGAGCAGGGGATCCAGATCGACCGCCGCCAGATCGAGCTCGACGAGCCGATCAAGGCCCTCGGCGTGACTTCGGTGCCGGTGCGTCTGCACACGGACGTGCGGCCGGAGCTCAAGGTGTGGGTCATCGCGGAAGACTGAAGTGCCAAGTGCCCAGTGCCGGGTGCTCAGTAACAAGCGCACTCACGCACTGACGCACTTCTGTTGAAGTACCGGGGGCGGCCCGCCACGCGGCGGGCCGCCCCGTTTTCGTGGCGAGAACGCGATCGTTGCAGCGGGAATGCGGGGCGAATAACTTTCGCCCAGGTCCTTCCCGCAGCCCCACACCACGCCACTGGAGACGCCCCATGCTCATCCGCGCAGCGGTTTTCGTGTGTGCAGCCATCGCCCTGTCCGCCGAAGCGGCGCACGCGCAGCAGTCGGCACGCCGCACCTGGGTGATCCCGCACGTGCTGGAGCGGCCGAGCCGCGTCGCGATGGAGCTGCACATGGTCAACCTGGACCGCAATGCGACCGTGGAGCTGAGCGTGTTCGCCAACGACGGCCAGCCGATGAAGTCGCGGAGCGGGCAGGCCGTGTGCAATCCGTGCAGGATCACCTTCACGGCGAGCCCCAAGCAGGTGTTCTCGCTGCGGGAGCGCATCGAAGCCGCGGGCGGGTACGCGGGGGAACCGATGAGCGGGTACATCGTATTCACCGCCACCGCGCCGGCCGGAGTGAACATGCAGAGCTTCGTGGTGAACTCCCACACCTCCGCGGCGAACCTGAGCGTCTTCGGCTACGCCCCGGAAGAAGTCAGGAGCACGCTCAACCCGTAGATCCGCGGCTCGCCTGGCGATGCCGGTGCGGAGGGGGAGCGGCGCGAAGCCGCTCCCCCTCATTCAGTTGCGCTGGCGATCCTAACCGGCCGCTGTACTCAAAAAGGACGCGGATGGCACCTGACTTGCCGCCCGCACAATGCATCTCCGCCGGGACACGGCGGGGAACGACTATCCGACGATCGCGATCCTGGAGACCGATGAGCACCACCCCCGTCACGCCGCAGAGCCTCGACCTTCCGCCCGAAGTCGCCCGCGCCGCCGAGCACATGTTCGACCGCAAGGCGCAGGACGTGACGCTTCTGGACCTGCGCGGGATCTCCACCGCGACGGACTTCTTTCTGATCGCCACCGGCACCTCGGACACGCACGTCTCCGCCATCTCGGATCACGTGGTGGAGGAGCTTCGCGCCGGCGGCACGCGTCCGCTGAACGTGGAGGGCGCGCGCGGCGGCCGCTGGATCCTGATCGACTACTTCTCCTTCGTGGTGCACGTCTTCCACCCGGCCGCGCGCGAGTTCTACCAGCTCGAGCGCCTGTGGGGCGATGCGCCCACCCACGTGCTGGTGCCGGCGGAAGGGGCGGCGGCGTAAAGGCAGGGAATAGGGAATAGGGACCAGGGACTAGTTGAACAGCGACGCGGTTCCTGATCCCTGATCCCTAATCCCTAGTCCCTGAATTCCTATCCTTGCCACGCGCCGACGCCCGCGTGTACTATTGCCCGCGTCCCGGCAACGTCCTTCCGCCACGTTTGCGCCTCGCCGGGCAGACATCCGCTCCCATCGATGACCGACATCCACGCGACTTCGGGCTCGGCCGGCCGCAAGCTGCCCGAGGCCACGTTCTTCGATCCCAGCTTCGAGCGCCTTCCGGCCGCGGCTTCGTTCGACGCGTCGCGCACCGGGCCGGTGCTCCTCCTCTTCGACCGCGCCGCCGACCGCGACTGGGTGGCCGACGCGGCGATCGCCATCGCGACGGGGTGGAACGCCACGGGGCAGCGCACCGTGCTTGCCGACCTGGGGCTGGACGATCCCATGCTCGCCGAGCGGATCGGGATGTCGAGCATGGAAGGGGTGGTGGACATCTTCCTGTACGGCGCTTCGCTCGCCCGGAGCGCGCGGCCGGTGCCCGGGCGCGGCTTCTACCTGATCTCCGCGGGCACCTACACCCCCGATTCCAACGCCATCCTGCGCGACGCGCGCTGGGAGAAGATCATCGCGGGGTTCCGCTCGGCGGGGGCGTCGCTGCTGGTCTTCGTGCCGTCTGACGCGCCGGGGCTGCCGTCGCTGGCGCGGTGGGCGTACGACGCCATCATGCTTGGCGAGCAGTCGCACGAGGCCGAGCTCTCGCGCGACGCGCCCGGCGGGGTGACGGTCCACGCCTGGCTCACGCCGCCCTCGCAGGGCCCGCGCTCCGATGCCGCGCCCCGCGCCGCCGCCATCCCGGGGTCGCCGGCGGTGGCCGCGCCGCCCGCGCCGCCGCGCTTCGCCGAGCCGGAGGCGCCCACGGGGATCCGCCCCTGGCTGGCCGCGCCGCGCGACTCGCAGCCGCACAGCGGTGGTGAGGAGTTCCGCACGGCGGAGGATACCGTCGGCGCGCCCGCGGCGACGCTCCCGGTGCCCGACCCCGAGTGGGAGGAGCCGGAGCCGAAGCCGGCGAAGAAGAGCCGCCTGGCGCCGATCCTCACCCTCCTCCTCCTGCTGGCGGTGCTGGCGGGGGCGGTGTACATCCTCCTCCAGCAGTATCCGCAGCTCCTGGGCGGAACTCCGGGCGGGGCCGCGGCCGATCCGCGCGCGAAGACGGCGGCGGTGGCTCCCAAGGAAGCAGTGGCCGCGGCGGGGACGGCGCTCCCCTTCGCCGTGTTCGTGAAGGCGTACCCGGACTACGAGCCGGCGCGCAGGCTCGCCTCCTCCGTGGCCGCGAAGTTCCCGGACGCGCGCTTCTACGTCACGCCCGAGATGACGGGCGACAAGCTCTACTTCAAGGTCTTCTCCGGCGCGCTGGCGGACTCGGCGGACGCGGTGGCGCTGCGGGAGCGGCTCCTGCGCAGCGGCGACGTCAACGCGGACGATGTCGGAACCGCGGACGACCTGATCCTCGTGCGCCCCTACGCCGTGGAGCTGGGCGAGCTGCCCACGCAGGAGGCGGCGCAGGCGCGGGCCGACTCGCTGAACGGGCGCGCCATTCCGGCGTATGCGGTGGCGGTGCCGTTCAACGACGGCACCGAGCGGTACAAGGTGTACGGCGGCGCCTTCGCGGACTCCGCGGGCGCGGCGCCCATGCTGAAGATGGTGCAGCAGGCGGGGCTCCCCGCGCGCCTGGTGGCGCGCACCGGCCGGGCGCCCGCCCCGCAGAAATGAGGCTCCGCAGGCTCCAGCTCCACGGCTTCAAGTCGTTCGCGGACCGCACCACCATCGAGCTCCGCGACGGGGTGACGGCCATCGTAGGCTCCAACGGCTGCGGCAAGTCCAACACGGCGGACGCGGTGCGCTGGGTGCTCGGCGAGCAGCGGGCCAGCGCCCTCCGCGGCGGCAAGATGGAAGAGGTGATCTTCCAGGGCAGCGTCCGCAGGCGTCCCCTCCACTACGCCGAAGTCGCCCTCGTCTTCTCCAACGAAGACGGCTCTGTTCCCATCCCCCAATCCGAAGTCGAGATCACCCGCAAGGTGTACCGCGAGGGCGGCAGCGAGTATTCGCTCAACCGCGCGCCGTGCCGCCTGCGCGACATCCACGACCTCCTGCGCGACACGGGGCTCGGGTCCGACGCGTATTCGATCATCGAGGCGGGGATGATCGACTCGATCCTGAGCGAGAAGGCGGAGGAGCGCCGCGCGATGTTCGAGGAGGCGGCGGGGATCGGCAAGTACAAGGACCGCCGCCGCGCCGCCCAGCGCCGCCTGGAAAGCGCCGAAGGGGACCTCACGCGGCTGAACGATCTGGTGGCGGAGGTGGAGAACAAGGTGCGCTCCCTCGCCCGGCAGCGGCGGCGGGCGCAGCGCTACGAGGAGCTGCAGGCGCGGCGGCTGGACCTGGAGGTGGCGCTGGCGACCGCCGAGGTGGCCGCCCTTACCGCCGCGCTGGGCGAGGGCGAGCGGCGGCTGGCGGAGCTGGAGCGCATCGTTCACGACGCCGCCATCGAGCGCTCCACTGCGGAAACGGTCGTCCAGGAGCGGAGGATCGAAACGGCGGAGCTGGGCCGGCGCCGCGCGGAGGTGGCGGGCCGCCTGGACGCCGTGCGGCAGCGGCTGGACGCCCGCGAGCGCGAGATCCTGCTGGCCGACGAGCGCCGCGGCCACGCCGAGCTCCGCATCGCGCAGCTGGTGAGGGAGCGCGGGGAGCTGGCCGACCGCGCCGCCGCCCAGCATGCCGACGCCGTGCGCCTGGACTCGGAGCGCGAGCGCGTGCAGGCGCGCGTGGACGGCACCCGCGAGCGCCTGGAAGCGCGGGTGGAGGAGAACGAGGGGCTGCGCGCCACCCTCACCGGCCACCGCCAGGCGAGCGAGGCCGCCGCGACTCGCCAGCGCGACATCGCCCGCGAGATCGCGGCGGCGGAAGGGGAGCGCGCGTCGGCCGAGCGGCGCAGGCAGGATGGGCTGGAGCGCGCCGAGCGGCTGGGCATGCAGACGGAGCAGCTCGGCTCGGAGATCGACCGCATGGGCGAGCAGACGGAGCTGTGGAGCGGCCAGGGCGACACCCTCCGCGACCGCCTGGACGCCGCCACCGACGCCGCCACCCAGGCGCGCGAGGAGATGCGCGTCCTGCGCGGGCGCGAGGCGCCGCTGCGTGATGGACTGCGCGCGGCGCAGGACCGCGTGTCGCGGCTGGGCGCGCAGGTGGCGGCGCGAGAGGCGCTGGAGCGCTCGTACGAGGGCTTCTCGCCCGCGGTGACGGCGCTGATGGGGGCCCGCGAGCGCTTCCCCGGCGTCCTTGCGCCGCTCGCCGACTTCGTGCGCGCCACCACCGCCGAGGCCGAGACCGCCGCGGCCGTGGAGTCGTTCCTCGGGACGCTCCTGCAGGCCGTCGTCGTGCGCGACCTGGACGCCGCGCGCCTGGTGCGCCGCTGGTTTCGCGACGAGTGGAAGGGCGGCGGAACGCTCCTCCTCCTCCCGCTCGACGCGCCCGGCGTCCGCGACGCGCTCCCCGCCGCGCACTCGCTGGGCGTCACCGGCACCGGCGAGGCGCAGGGGTGGGTGGAGGTCTTCCTGCAGGGCCTCGTGTACGTGGCGGGGGAGGACGCGCTGGAAGGCTTCGGCGGCGCGCGCGTGGACTCGCTGGGAGACACGGTCGATGCGCGCGGCGTGATCCGCCTCGGCCAGCCGCTCTCCGGCGAGGGGATCCTGGCCCGGCGCGAGGCGCTCGCCCGCCTGCGCGACGAGCTGGCCGACGCGGAAGTCGCGCACGACCACCTGGTCCGCGACCGCGATGCCCTCCTTCATCAGCTCGGCGAGGCGGAGGAGCGCGCGCGCGAGGCGGAGGAGATGCGCCGCGTCACCGAGGCCGAGCTGCGGCGCCTGGATGCCGAGGCCGCCGCGCACGGCCACCGCCGCGGCCGGCTGGAGCTGGAGCGCGAGGAGGTGCACGCCGCCATCGCCGCCACGCAGCGCGACGCCCTGGAGGCCACCGCCCGCATCGCCGCGCTGGACGAGCGTCTGAGTGAGCTCGCGCGCGCCGCCGCCGAAGCGGGCGCCGAAGCCCTGCGCGCCGGCGCGGGCCTGGCGGAGCTGGACGCGGCGTGGGAGGATGCGCGCGACGAGGAGTCCGAGCTGCGCGTCGCGCTGGCCCGCGCGGAGGGGGAGCTGCGCGAGACCGAGCGTGCGCTCGCCGCTGCCCGCAACGGGGCCGAGGCCGCCCTGCGCCGCGGCACGACCCTCGAAGCCGAGGCCACCGAGCTGCGCCGCTCGCTCGAAGGCCTGGCCGGCGTGCGCGATCGCGCGGGCGACGAGGTGGAGATCCTCTTTCGCGAGCGGGACGAGCAGGCCGCCTCCCTCGCCAACCTGGATGCACGCCTCGCCGAGCTGGAGTCCGAAGCCGCCGCGGCCGAGGAAGGGGTCCGTGTCGCCCGCCGCCGCGAGGCAGACGCCGGGGAGGAGCGCCACCGCCGGCAGCTGGAGCGCGCCGAGCTTGAAGGCCGCCTCCTGCGCGCCCGCGAGCGGCTGGAGGTGGAGTGGGGACGCCCGTGGGACGTCCTCGTCGCCGCCGCGCGTCCGGTGGAGGAGGGGGACGCGGAGGCGTGGCGCGCGGAGGTGAAGGAGGTGGCGGAGCAGGTGAGCGCGTTGGGGCCCATCAACATGCTCGCCGTGCAGGAGCACGAGGAGGAGGACCGCCGCCTCCGCTTCCTCATGGAGCAGCGCACCGACCTCACCACCGCGCGCGACGACCTGGCGAACGCCATCCGCCAGATCAACCGCACGGCGCGCGAGGTGTTCATGGCGACGTTCGACACGGTGCGCGAGAACTTCCACCGCACCTTTCAGTCGCTCTTCCAGGGCGGCGAGTGCGACGTGTGGCTCACCGATCCCGACGACCCTCTGGAGTCGCCGATCGAGATCCACGCCTCGCCGCGCGGCAAGAAGACGCAGCGCATCCACCTCCTCTCCGGTGGCGAGCGCACGCTCACTGCGCTCTCGCTCCTCTTCGCCATCTACCTGGTGAAGCCGTCCCCGTTCTGCCTCTTCGACGAGGTGGACGCGCCGCTGGACGAGACCAACGTGGGCCGCTTCATCCAGCTGCTGGACGACTTCAAGGAGCAGACCCAGTTCATCGTCATCACCCACAACCCGCGCACCATGGAGTCTGCCGACTGGATCTACGGCGTGACGATGGAGGAGCCCGGGGTGTCATCGGTTGTGGGGGTGGAGCTGCAGGGGGCGTGGGAGTACGGGGAGAGGAAGACGGCGTAGGCGGGGGCAGGGAGGCGGGCGGTGGTGCGCGGGCGGGCACGGGCAGCCACGTGGGGCAGCCCCTACGGGTTCGGTGCCATGCGCGGGCGTTGAGGTGGCGGCGAGGGTGGGCAGACACGCAGGTCTGCCCCTACGGATCGGTTTGCAACGCGGGCGGCGCGGCGCGGGCGGGCACGGGCGCGATGAATCGCGCCCCTACCGGGTCGTGGCGGGCGGGGGCCCTCTGCGCGGCACCGGGACCTGCCGAAGCAAACCCAGCCCCCTCTCTCGATAACGGCGAGGGCGCAGCCCTCTCCTGTTATCGGGAGAGGGGGCAGCGAGGAACGAGCGGGGGTGAGGGCCACAGTTGCCCCAACCCCGATTCCGCTGTAAAATCAAGGGCTTACACGCCGCACCGGCTCCCATCCCCCACCCGGAATGTCGTCGGAAGACACCCCGCTGATGATGCAGTGGCGCGAGGTCAAGGCGCGCCACCCCGATGCGTTCGTGTTTTTCCGCGTCGGCGACTTCTACGAGCTGTTCAACGAGGACGCGGTGGAGGGCTCCAGCCTGCTGGGGCTCACGCTCACCTCGCGGAACAACGGCGGGTCGAAGGCGCCGCTGGCGGGGATCCCCGCGCACTCGCTGGAGAACTACCTGCGCAAGCTGGTGGGGCTCGGCCGGCGCGCGGCCATCTGCGACCAGGTGGAGGACCCCGCCCTCGCCAAGGGCCTCGTCCGCCGCGAGGTCACCGAGATGGTGACGCCCGGCGCCGTCTTCAGCGACGCCCTGCTCGACGCCCGCCGCAACAACTACCTGGCGGCGATCTCCGGCGATCCGGCGGGGGAGGGAAGCGTCGCGCTGGCGCTGGCGGACCTGTCCACGGGGGAGATGACGGTGCGGGCGGTGGCGTGGGAGGAGCTTGCGGACGTGCTGGGCGCCGCCCGGCCCGCGGAGCTCCTCCTTCCGCGTTCGTGGGAGCTCTTTCCCGGCACCCCGCCCGCCGAGGCGACGCGCACCTTTCGCGGCGACTGGCTGTTCGAGCCGGGGACGGCGCGGGAGGAGCTCCAGCGCCACTTCCGGGTCGCCAACCTGAGCGGCTTCGGCTTCGAGGCGGGGGACGCGCCGCTGGTGGGGGCGGTGGGGGCGCTGGTTGCTTACCTCAACGAGGTGCAGCCGGCCGGCTTCGGCGCGCTGCGGCCGCCGCGGGTGGAGCGCGCCGGCCACGCCATGCCGCTGGACGAGATGACGCGCCGCAACCTGGAGCTGGTGGAGACGCTGCGCGGCGGCGGCGCCGAGGGGACGCTGCTGGGGGTGATGGACGAGGCGCTCACGCCCATGGGCGGCCGCCTCCTGCGCCGCTGGCTCCTGGCCCCGCTGCTGGACGGCGAGCGCATCAACGCCCGGCTGGACGCCGTGGAGGAGCTGTTCGGCGACGACGGGGTGCGGCGCGACGCCCGCGCGGCGCTGGCCGAGATCCGCGACCTGGAGCGGCTGGGCGTCAAGGTGGGCACGGGGCGCGTGAACCCGCGAGAGATGCTGGCGCTCGCCGCATCGCTCGGGCGCCTTCCCCCGCTGCGCGCGGCGCTGGCGGACTGCAAGGCGCCGCTGCTGCAGGAGCACCTGGACGCAGTCGAGCCGATGGACGACGTGCGCGAGCTGGTGGCGCTGGCGGTCGATCCCGAGGCGCCGGTGTCGGTGGCGGAGGGCGGGGTGATCCGCGCCGGCTTCAACGCCGAGCTGGACGAGCTGCGCTCCGTTCGGGACGGCGCCGTGGACTGGATCGCCCGCCTCCAGGCGCGCGAGCGGGAGCGGACGGGGATCGGGTCGCTCAAGGTGGGATTCAACCGGGTCTTCGGGTACTACCTGGAGATCACGCGCACCCACGCCGACCGCGTCCCTTCCGACTACCATCGCAAGCAGACGCTGGCGAATGCGGAGCGGTACTACACGCCCGAGCTGAAGGAGTGGGAGGAGAAGGTGCTGGGCGCGGAGGAGCGCATCGCGGCACTGGAGACGCGCCTCTTCGCGGAGCTGCGCACGTCGGTCGCACGCGAGCTGCCGCGCATCCAGCGAGTGGCGGAGCGTGTGGCGGCCGTGGACGTGCTCGCCGGGCTGGCCGAGGCCGCCTGCCGCCGCGACTTCTGCCGTCCGGCGGTCGACGACGGGTTCGCGCTGGAGATCCGCGGGGGGCGACACCCGGTGGTGGAGACGATGATGCCGCGCGAGGAGTTCATCCCCAACGACCTGAGCCTGGACACCGGGCGGCGGGTGATGATCCTGACCGGGCCCAACATGGCGGGGAAGAGCACCATCTTGCGCCAGGTGGGGCTGATCGTGCTCCTGGCGCAGATCGGGTCGTTTGTGCCGGCGCGGACGGCGCGGATCGGGATCGTGGACCGCATCTTCACCCGCGTGGGCGCTTCGGACAACCTGGTGCGCGGGCAGAGCACCTTCATGGTGGAGATGAACGAGACGGCGGCGATCCTGCACGGCGCCACCGCCCGGTCCCTGGTGCTGCTGGACGAGATCGGCCGGGGCACCTCCACCTGGGACGGGCTGAGCGTCGCCACCGCGACTACCGAGCACCTGCACGACGTGACCGGCGCCAAGACGGTGTTCGCGACGCACTACCACGAACTCACCCGGCTGGCGGAGCGGCTGGGCGGCGTCGTCAACTTCTCCGTGGCCGTGCGCGAGGTGGGGGAGGACATCGTCTTCCTGCGCCGCCTGATCGCCGGGGGCGCGGACAGGTCTTACGGCGTGGAGGTCGCGCGGCTGGCCGGCCTCCCCGGCACGGTGGTGGAGCGCGCCAGGGAGATCCTGCGCGAGCTGGAGGCGCAGGCCGAGCCCGCCCCGCCCACCAACGGGCGCGTGCAGCTTCCGGCGCAGCTCGCCCTCTTCGAGCCCGATCCGCACCCCGCCGTCGCGCGGCTGCGGCGGGTGGACGTGAACCAGGTGACGCCGATGCAGGCGCTCGCGCTCCTCGCCGAGCTGGCGGAGACGGCGCGCTCGTGACGCGCCTCCTCGCGCTGGTGCTGCTGCTGGCCGCGTGCGACGCGCGGCAGGAGGCGATGTCGGCGCCGCGCCCCATCGAGCCGCTGCGGAACGCGGCGGGGAAGGAGGGCTCGCCCTTCCAGTACCCGGAAGAGCTGTGGGAGGCGCAGGTGAACGGCGAGACGATGCTGCGCCTCTACATCACCGCCCAGGGCACGGTGGACAGCGTGCGCGTGGAGCGCACCAGCGGCTACGAAGCGTTCGACGCCGCCGCGCTGGCCGGGAGCCGGTCTCTGAAGTTCGAGCCCGCCCGGCGCGGCGAGGAGCCGGTGGGCGCATGGTTCATACTTCCCGTGAAGTTCGATTCGGGTGCCGCCGCCGATTCGGCGCGCGACCCATCCCCCAAGTCCGTGGTCCCATGACCGATTTCGCCGAGCAGCTCCTCGCCCGCCCGCGCCACACGCGCCCCTACGCCAACATCGTGGAGGCGGTGGGGTGGACTCCGCTGATCCGCCTCAACCAGGTGACGGCGGGGATCCGCACGCCGGTGTACGGCAAGGCGGAGTTCATGAACCCGGGCGGGAGCGTCAAGGACCGCGTGGGGCCCGCCATCATCGAGGCGGCGGAGCGCGCGGGCGAGCTGCGTCCAGGCGGCACCGTGGTAGAGGGGACCAGCGGCAACACCGGCGTGGGGCTGGCGCTGGCGGCGGCCATCAAGGGATACCGCTGCATCTTCACCATCCCGGACAAGATGAGCCAGGAGAAGGTGCGCCTCCTCAAGGCGTTCGGTGCCGAGGTGATCGTGACGCCGACCGCGGTGGCGCCGGACCACCCGGACAACTACGTGATGATGGCGAAGCGGATCGCGGAGGAGACCCCCAACGCCATCCTCGCCAACCAGTTCTACAACCAGGCCAACCCCCAGGCGCACTACGCCACCACCGCGCCGGAGATCTGGGAGCAGACGGAGGGGCGCATCACCCACTTCGTCTCCGCCGCCGGCACGGGCGGGACGCTGACCGGCGTCGGGCGCTTCCTCAAGGAGCGCAACCCGGATGTGCGCGTCATCGGCGGCGACCCGGTGGGCTCCATCCTCGCGGGCTACGCCGCGACGGGGATGAAGCCGGAGGCGGCTCCGTACAAGGTGGAGGGGATCGGGCAGGACAAGGTCCCCGGCACGCTGGACATGAGCGTGGTGGACGAGTGGCGCTACGTGGAGGACCGCGCGTCGCTGGGGATGGCGCGCCGCCTGACGCGCGAGGAGGGGTTGTTCGTGGGCGGATCGGCGGGGCTGATCTGCCAGGTGGCGCTGGACGTGGCGCGCGAGGTCGACGATCCGGACGCCTGCGTCGTCTTCATCCTGTGCGACACCGGCGAGCGCTACCTCTCCAAGATCTACAACGACGAGTGGATGCGCGAGAACCGGATGCTGGAGCCGTCGCGCGTGACGGCGCGCGACATGGTGGGCGGCAAGGGCGACAACGCGCCTGCGCACCTGATCGCCGTGGCGCCGGAGACGCCGGTGCGGCAGGCGCTGGGCTTCATCACGCAGCACAACATCTCGCAACTCCCCGTGGTGAGCGAAGGCGACTGCGTGGGGCACCTCTCCGAAGCCACGCTGATGTCGCGCGTGCTGGAGAACACCGCCACGCTGGACAAGTCCGTGCAGCACCTGATGGACGCGCCTTTGCCGGTGGTGGACGCGCACGTGGACCTGCCGGGGATCACGCGGCTGCTGAACCGGCAGAACCCGGCGGTGCTGGTGCGCCACGACGGGCGGCTGGCGGGGATCATCACCCGCTACGACGTCCTGCGCTACGTGACCGACGGCCGGTGAGGGGCCGCGGGGGCAAGCCCTTCCAACTCGTGCGAAAGGTGGACGGAAGTCTTGCCCGGCGTGGCAAACACGTTACATTCACCGCTACCCGGCGCGTCCGGGCGCGGCTAGTGTAATGCGCGCCCCGGGCAGGTGCCCGGGTCGTGGCTGGAAACTCTCAATCTCCCCGAGAAAAACATGATTAAACGCTGTTCGCAGACGGCAGCCGCGCTCCTCTGCGCGATGCTGCTGGCGTTCGGCTGGGCGGGCGGCGCGCAGGCACAGGGCGTCACCACGTCCGCCGTGTCGGGCCGCGTCACCAACGCCGCGGGCGCGCCGGTCGCCGGCGCGCGCGTGCTGGTGACCAGCGGCTCCACCGGCGCCCAGAGCCGCGTGGTCACGCGCGAGGACGGGCGCTACCTGGTCTCCGGCCTGCAGCCGGGAAGCGGCTACCGCGTGGAGGTGAGCGGCCTGGGCCTGGCGCCGCAGACGCGCACCGGGGTCACGCTCACGCTCAGCCAGACGCTGCGCCTGGACTTCAGCCTCGCCGCGCAGGCGATCGCCATCGAAGGGATCACGGCGCGCGCCGAGCGCTCGGGTGCCACCTTCTCGCGCACGCGCACGGGTCCGGCCACCACGGTGCGGGACAGCGCCCTCCAGCGCCTCCCCACCATCAGCCGCGACCTCTCCGACTTCACGCGCCTGGTGCCGCAGATCGCCACCTCGGGCGGCGGCAGCAACGCGGCGGGGCGCAACTCGCGCTTCAACAACATCCAGATCGACGGCGCCGTCAACAACGACCTGTTCGGCCTTTCCGCCAGCGGAACGCCGGGCGGCTCGGCGGGCACGCGCCCCATCACCATGGAGGCGATCCAGGAGCTCCAGGTGGTGCTGGCGCCGTTCGACGTGCGGCAGGGCGGCTTCACGGGCGCGGGGATCAACGCGGTCACCAAGAGCGGCACCAACCGCTTCTCGGGCAGCGCGTCGTTCTTCACGCGCGACCAGGAGCTCGTGGGGCGCTACCGCTTCCGCCAGGCCGACTCGATCGCGCTGTCGCCGGAGTACAGCAACTTCAACGAGACCAACTTCGGCGCCTCGCTGGGCGGGCCGATCGTCCGCAACAAGGTGCACTTCTTCGTGGCCGGCGAGCGGACGGACCGTGAGTCGCCCACGGGCTTCGTGGCCGGGCAGCAGTCGTCGATCAGCGACCCGCTGGCCAGCCGCATCTCGCAGATCCTGAGCACGCAGTACGGCTACGATCCGGGCACGGTGGGCGAGGTGAAGCTGGGCCGCGAGAGCACCAACATCTTCGGCCGCCTTGACTTCAACCTGTCGCCCAACCAGCGCCTCACCATCCGCAATAACTACGTGGATGCGTTCGACGACAACCTGGCGCGGCGCAACGACCTGTACCAGCTGGGGAACACGCTGTACGCGTTCGACAGCAAGACGAACTCCACGGTCGGGCAGCTGAACAGCACCTTCGGCTCGAACCTCTCCAACGAGCTCCGCGTCAACTACACCACCATCCGCGAGCGCCGCGACCCGGGAGCGGCACAGCTTCCCTTCGTGCGCGTGGGCGCGGGCGGCACCAACTTCGTGGTCGCGGGGCCGGAGAACAGCTCGGTGGCCAACGCGCTGAACCAGGACCTCATCGAGGTCACGAACGACCTGACGCTCTCGGCGGGGGCCCACCGCATCACGCTGGGCACGCACAACGAGTTCTTCGAGTTCAGCAACCTGTTCGCGCAGAACATCTACGGCAACTACCGCTTCGCGGACACCACGGCGCTCAAGGCCGGGACCCCGAACCAGTACTCGTTCACTTTCCTGAACCCGGCCAACCCGAACGCGCGCGAGCGGGCGGAGTTCAAGGTGCGGCAGCTTTCCGCCTACCTGCAGGACCAGTGGGAGGCGCAGGACAACCTGACGATTACCGCGGGGCTGCGCGTCGACCGGACGAGCTTCCCGGACAAGCCGGCGCAGAACGACTCGGTGGCCAAGTACTACGGCCGCAACACGAGCAGGGTGGGCGGCGAGGAGATGCAGATCTCCCCGCGCCTCGGCTTCAACCTGGACGTCACGGGTGACCAGGTGACGCAGGTGCGCGGCGGCGTGGGCCTGTTCAGCGGCCGGACGCCGTACGTGTGGGTGTCGAACGCCTTCGGCAACACGGGGCTGGACTACGTCCGCTTCACCTGCAACGCGCCCAACGTGCCGGCGTTCGTCACGGATCCCACCAAGCAGCCCACCGCGTGCACGGGGCCGACCAGCTTCACGCCCAACGAGATCAACACGCTCTCGCCTAACTTCAAGCTGCCGCAGGTGTTCCGCGCCTCGTTCGGCGTCGACCGCCGGCTCCCGCGCGACTTCGTGGTGACGTTCGAGGGGCTCTTCAACCAGTCGCTCAGCGACCCGGTGTACCGCAACCTGGCGATCCGCACGGACTCGCTGACGGGCCCGATCGCCACGGGCGGCTACGTGGAGGGTCGTCCGCGCTTCTCGCGGCGCTACCCGAACGGCTCGTTCCCGGCGACCAGCGGCCTTGCCCGCCTGGGCGAGGTGTACGAGGTGTACAACACGGACGAGAACTACACGTACAGCCTTACCGGCCAGCTCCAGAAGACGTTCTCCCGCACGCTGGACGTGCGGCTGGCGTACACGTTCACGGATTCGAAGGACGTGAATCCGCTGCGCTCCAGCACGGCGCAGTCGAACTTCGTGTTCAACCTGGCGGACGCCAATCCGAACGACCCCAGCCTGCGCCCGTCGGACTGGCTGGTGAAGCACCGCATCCTGGCGAGCGGCACCTACAGCGCCAACTTCATCCGCCGCGCGCCCACCGAGATCTCCTTCATCTACGAAGGGGAGAGCGGCCGGCCGTACTCGTACCGGTACGACGGCGACGTGAACAACGACAACGCGACCAGCAACGACCTGATCTACGTTCCGCGCAGCATCGGCGAGGTTCGCTTCCAGCCCGCGTCGGCGTCGCAGACGGTCACGCCGGAGCAGTCGTGGGCGAACCTCAACGCGTTCATCAACCGCGTTGAGTGCCTGCGCGAGGCGCGCGGCAAGGTGCTGCAGCGGAACGCCTGCAACCAGCCGTGGAGCAACCGCTTCGACGTTCGCCTGGCGCAGACCGTTCCCTCGCTGCGCAACCAGAGCGTGCAGCTCACGCTGGACGTCCTGAACTTCGGCAACCTGCTCAACCGCGAGTGGGGCTTCAACGAGAGCGTCGCCAACCAGAGCGATCCGCTCCTGCGCGTGACCAACAACACGCCGAACGCCAACGGCCGTGTGGAGCTCGCGCCGTTCGCGGCCGGGCGCCAGGTGTTCCAGCCGAGCAACCTCGGCTCGCGCTACCAGATCCAGCTCGGCGCGCGCTACCTCTTCTAAGTCCATTGCGACGGTGAAGGGTTTTGGGCAAAGAAAGAGCGGGGCGGCCTTGGGCCGCCCCGCTCTTTCTTTGGTTCTGGCCTTGCGCGCGCCGTCCTCGCGGGCTACAACCGAGCGCGCCGGCCGCGCGGCCGGGCAGGGCCTGGACTCCACTTCGCACGGCAGATGAAACCGTTCCTGATCGGGATCGCCGGGGGCACCGGCTCGGGGAAGACCACCGTGGCGCGCCGCATCTACCAGTCGCTGCACCTGGACTCAGCGGTGTTCATCGACCACGACGCCTACTACCGCGACCTCGCCCACATGACGGTGGAGGAGCGGCAGCGGATGAACTTCGACCACCCCGACTCGCTGGACAACGACCTGCTGATCGGGCAGCTGGAGCGGCTGCTGGCGGGCAAGGCGGTGGAGAAGCCGGTCTACGACTTCACCCGCCACACCCGCGCCGCCGAGACGGTGAGGATCGCGCCGCGCCACGTGATCCTGGTGGACGGCATCCTCCTGTTTGCCGACGCGCGGCTGCGCGACATGTTCGACCTCAAGATCTTCGTGGACACGGAGGCGGACGTGCGCTTCATCCGCCGCCTGCGCCGCGACTTCGAGACGCGCGGGCGCTCGCTGGACGCGGTGATCGACCAGTACCTGTACACCGTGCGCCCCATGCACTTCGAGTTCGTGGAGCCCACCAAGCGCTACGCGGACGTGATCCTTCCCCGCGGCGGGCAGAACACCGCCGGCATCGAGGTGATCGCGGCAAGGATTCGGGAGCGGCTGGCGGAGAAGGCGAGGGCGGAGGCGGGGGAGGGGTGAGGGGTGGGGGTGGGGATGGAGCCCGGTGATAGGGAGTCCGGCGTTGGAACCGGGCGAGTCCGGCGGTTGAAACCGCTGCAACAACCGCGGGAAACCTGCCTTCGCAGGTTGCGGGGGCCGGCGCCGCATCGGGCATGAGCCGGGGCACGAGGGCCGGTGCCCGGTCGCCGGGGGCTAAAGCCCCCGGCTGGAACCACGCGAAGGCGGCTGAAGCCGGCTCGTGCGCACCGGCATTGAACCCCGAGTCCGCGGAGGCGGACTTTGTGCTGTTG
>DASWNZ010000180.1:0-37064 GCA_036398975.1 Longimicrobium sp. | reverse complement strand
GGAGCTGCTGGGCGAACTGGTTCACGATCTCCACGCGGTGTTCGGGGCCGCGCATGACGCTGATGGCCACGGGCGCCAGGTCGATCACCTCGCGCACCGCTTCACGCACCGTCTCCTGCTGGCGCGCGCGGGTCACGTCGGTGACGTCGCGCATCACCAGGAGGATGCCCTTGCCGGAGGGGATGGCCGTGACCTCGTGCCAGGCGTAGCGCGGCGGGTGGAAGACCTTGAAGTGCCGGGCCAGCCGCCCCGTGGCCACCGCGCGCAGGTCCCGCTCGGCCGGCGAGCCCACCAGGTAGGGAAAGATCTCCCACCACCCCTGCCCGACCAGGTCCGCGCACCGCTTCCCCAGCAGGAGCTCGGCGCGGCCGTTGGCGTACGCCACGCGGAACTCCGCATCCAGCCCCACCACGCCGTCCGACACGTGCTCGAGCGCGTCCTCGATCTTCATCTCGTCCCTTTGACCTCGTGGCCCGCATGGAGACGCGAAGTTGGCCCCGCAAGGCGCCCGGGGCAAGGGCGGGTCCCGGTGTCGCGGGTCCGGCCCCCGACTTGCCATCTCCCCGCCGTCCGGCATCGGCGGGACGGAAATCGATCAACGGAGTGAACCAGTGGACATCAAGGTATTGCCGGGGAGCCGCTCCCCGTTGGGCGCTACGTGGGACGGCGAGGGTGTCAACTTCGCCCTCTTCTCCGAAAAGGCGACGGACGTGGAGCTCTGCCTCTTCGACCCCGCGGACCACAGCGTGGAGACGGCGCGCGTGCGGCTGCGCGACACCACGGCGCACGTGTGGCACGGGTACATACCGGGGCTGAAGCCGGGGCAGCCGTACGCGTTCCGCGTAGAGGGCGCGTACGAGCCGGCGGAGGGGCTGCGCTTCAACCCGCACAAGCTCGTGCTGGACCCCTACACGCGCGCCGTGGCCGGCAAGGTGGCGTGGGCGCCGGAGGTCTTCGGCTACCCGCTGGGCGACCCCGCCGAGGACATGGCGCGCGACGAGCGCGACAGCGCCGCGCAGATGCCGCGCGGCATCGTGGTGGACCCCGCGTTCGACTGGAAGGGCGACCGGCGGCCCCGCACCCCGTGGCACCGCACGGTCATCTATGAGGCGCACGTCAAGGGGCTCACCGCCCTTCATCCCGACGTGCCCCAGGAGCTGCGAGGCACCTACGCCGGCGTGGCGCACCCGGCCGTCGTGGAGCACCTCAAGTCGATCGGCGTCACGGCGCTGGAGCTGCTCCCCATCCACGATTTCGTGGACGACGGGTACCTGATCGACAAGGGGCTGACCAACTACTGGGGGTACAGCACCCTCAACTTCTTCTCGCCGGACGCGCGCTACTCCGGGAGCGGCGACCGCGGCGGGCAGGTGAACGAGTTCAAGGAGATGGTGCGGGCGCTGCACGCGGCCGGCATCGAGCTGATCCTGGACGTGGTGTACAACCACACCGCCGAGGGGAACCACCTGGGGCCGACGCTGTCGTTCAAGGGGATCGACAACCCCACGTACTACCGGCTGATGAAGGACGATCCCCGCTTCTACATGGACTACACGGGGACGGGCAACTCGCTGAACGCGCGCCACCCGCAGGTCATCAAGCTGATCAACGACTCGCTGCGCTACTGGGTGCAGGAGATGCACGTGGACGGCTTCCGCTTCGACCTGGCGTCCACCCTGGCGCGCGAGGAGCACGCGGTGGACCGGCTGTCGTCGTTCTTCGACGTGATCCACCAGGACCCGGTGCTCAGCGAGGTGAAGCTGATCGCGGAGCCGTGGGACATCGGCGAGGGCGGCTACCAGGTGGGGAACTTCCCCGTGCTGTGGACGGAGTGGAACGGCAAGTACCGCGACGACGTGCGCACCTTCTGGCGCAGCGAGCCGGGCACCATCAACGAGATGGCCTACCGCCTGACCGGCTCCAGCGACCTGTACGGCGACGACGGGCGCAAGGCGTACGCGAGCATCAACTTCATCACCGCGCACGACGGCTTCACGCTGCACGACCTGGTGTCGTACAACGAGAAGCACAACGAGGCCAACGGCGAGGAGAACCGCGACGGCCACGACCACAACATCTCCTACAACTTCGGCGTCGAAGGCCCCACCGACGACCCGGCGATCCTTGCCGAGCGCGAGAAGCAGAAGCGCAACTTCCTGGCGACGCTCCTCCTGTCGCAGGGCGTGCCGATGATCTGCGGCGGCGACGAGATGGGGCGCACGCAGGGCGGCAACAACAACGCTTACTGCCAGGACAACGAGATCTCGTGGCTGCACTGGGAGCTGGACGAGAGCAACCGGGACCTGCTGGAGTTCACGCGGCGCGTGGCCACGCTGCGGCGCGAGCACCCGGTCTTCCGGCGCCGCCACTTCTTCCAGGGCCGCAAGATCCGCGGATCGGAGCTGGAGGACATCCGCTGGCTGCGCCCGGACGGCCAGGAGATGGAGGACGAGGAGTGGAACAGCGACGTGCGCGCGTTCGCCATCCTGCTGGGCGGCGACGCGATGATGGAGTGGGACGAGCAGGGAGAGCGGGTGGTGGACGACACCTTTCTCCTTCTCTTCAACGGCGCCCCGGAGCCAGCCGCCTTCACCCTGCCCGGCACCCCCACCCCCGCGAACTGGGAGGTGATGGTCGACACCAGCCGCCCCGCCGGGGAGCAGGAGGGGCGCAAGCAGGCGCCCCAGTCGTCGCTGGAGATGACCGGCCGGTCGATGATGGTGCTGCGGCGGCTAGAGGAGCGGTAGGGAGCGGCCCCCTCGCCCCGGCCCCCTCCCCCGCCTGCGGGGGCGCAGGGCGGGTGAGGGGGAGAACTGCGCTAATCTGGAACCGGCACGGGCGTTTCATCGCGTCCGTGCCCGCCGCCACGCCGACGCCCGCCGCCTCAAACCACCACCGGTAGGGGCAGACCGGTGTGTCTGCCCTCCCTCTCCGCATCGACAACGCTTGCCGACGCGTCGGTCCCCCGTTCCGCCGCTGTCCCCAATGGCGCTCCGCATCGCGATCCGCCACATTTCCGGCGCATGGCGGAGGGCAACACAAAATCACGCGAGGAGCAATGAATCTGGAGATCGTAGGCGCCCTGATGGACTTCGGTTCGGGGCGCCGTGGGGTGGACATGGGGCCGAGCGCCATTCGATACGCGGGGCTGCAGGAGCGGCTGGAGGCGCTGGGGCACGCGGTGACGGACCGGGGCAACATCGGGGTGCCGCCCAGCGAGACGCTGCAGACGGGCGACCCCAAGCTCAAGTACCTGGACCCGATCCTCTCCGTCTGCCAGCGGCTGGCGGACCAGGTGGCGGAGAGCACACGGCAGGAGTCGGTGACGCTGGTGCTGGGCGGCGACCACGCAATCTCGCTGGGGAGCGTGTCGGGCGCGGCGCGCGGGCGCAACCTGGGGCTGATCTGGCTGGATGCGCACGGCGACTTCAACACGCACGAGACCACCCCCACCGGCAACATCCACGGGATGCCGCTTGCGGCGCTGTGCGGGATCGGGCACGAGCACCTGGTGACGCTGGGCGGCACCGCCGACACCACGCCCAAGATCCTCCCCAAGAACGTGGCCGTCGTGGGCGCGCGCGACCTGGACACCACCGAGCGCGACCTGATGCGGGACGCCGGAATCGCCGTGTATTCCATGGAGGCCGTCGACCGCTACGGCATCGGCGAGGTGATCCGCCGCGCCATCGACAGCGCCTCGCTGGGCACGGACGGCATCTACGTGAGCCTGGACCTGGACGTCATCGACCCGATGTACGCCCCCGGCGTCGGCACCCCGGTCCCCGGCGGCCTCACCTACCGCGAAGCCCACCTCGCCGCCGAGATGCTGGCCGAGACGGGGCGCATCGTCGGCCTGGACCTCGTGGAGGTCAACCCCATCCTCGACCGCAGCAACGCCACGGCGGACCTGGCGGTGGAGCTGGCGTTGTCGGCGCTGGGAAAGCGGGTGTGGGGGACGGTGTAGGGGGAAGTGCGTTAGTGCGTGAGTGCGGAACGGCGCAGGAGCGGGCGCGGGAAGGCGCGGGGTCGGTGCGCGGCGGGCAGACACGCAGGTCTGCCCCCACGGTTTTCGGGGTGTCAGGCAGGCGGCGGGGCCGGTTCAGTTAGCGCCGGGCGCGGAGTTCTCCCCCTCCCCCGCCCTGCGCCCCCGCAGGCGGGGGAGGGGGTCGGGGGGAGGGGGCCCCTCCGCCTACCCGCTGAATCCCTCCACCTGCTCCAGCACCTTTTCCGGCTCCGCCGCAAGGATCACCACCACGTCGCCGTCGCCGATCATGCGCAGCGCGTGGGTGATGGCCTCGGTTTCGTCGAGGATCTTTTCGTAGCGCTGCGGCGGGAGGCCGCCGGATTCCAGCCCTTCGGCCAGGATGCGCATCGCCTCGCCCACGGGGCGGCCGCGGCGGTAGGCCTCGTTTTCCTTGAGGACCACGTGGTCCAGAGCGGCGAAGATGGAGCCGATCTCCCGCATGTCCTCGTCGCGCCGGTCGCCGGCGATGCTCAGGACACCGATCCGCTGCCGCGCATCCATGCGCACCACGAAGTCGATGAGGCCGCGCACCCCGGCCGGGTTGTGCGCGTAGTCCACCACCACCTTGCCGCCGCGCACGGGCAGCACGTTCAGCCGCCCCGGCGTCGCGGTGCGCGAGGGGACGAAGGCGCGCAGCGCCTCCGCGATCTTGCCTGGGGGGACGGCCTGCGCGTGCGCCACAGCGGTCGCCGCCAGGATGTTCTCGAGCTGGAAGCGCGCCGCGCCCCCCATCGTCAGCGGCACGTCGGCGATCGGGACGACGGGGAGCCGCTCCGAGCCCAGCCGCAGCACGATGATCTCCCGCCCATCCTCCAACTCGACCGTGACGGCGGCGCCGCCGGAGGCCAGGTGCTCGGCGACGGCAGGGTTCTCCTCACCTCTGATCGAGATCAGCACCACGTCGCCGCGGGTGCGGGAGCGCATGCCGAGGACGAGCGGATCGTCGGCGTTGAGCACGGTGTGGCCACCGGGAGCCACCGCGGCTGCGATCACCGCCTTCACCTCCGCGAGCTGCTCCAGCGTGTGGATGCCGCGCTGGCCCATGTGATCGGCCGACACGTTGAGCACCACGCCCACGTCGCAGCTCTCGAAGCCCAGCCCCGACTTGAGGATGCCGCCGCGCGCCGTCTCCAGCACCGCCACGTCCACGCGCGGATCGGAGAGAACCACGTTGGCGGCAAAGGGGCCCGTGAGGTCGCCCTCCATCAGCAGGACGTCCTGGTGGTAGACGCCATCCGTGGTGGTGAAGCCGACCCGCCGGCCCGTGTGGCGGAAGAGGTGCGCGATCAGCCGCGTCGTCGTCGTCTTCCCGTTGGTGCCCGTTATGGCGATCACCGGGATGCGCGTCTCGCTCCCGGGCGGGTAGAGCATGTCGAGGATGGCGCCGGGCACGTCGCGCGGCGTGCCGACGTCCGGATCGGTGTGCATCCGTATGCCGGGCGACGCGTTGACCTCGATGATCGCCGCGCAGTTCTCGTCGAAGGGGACGCCCACGTCGTCCGTCAGAACGTCCACCCCCGCGATGTCCAGCCCCACCGCCGCCGCCGCGAACTCGCACAGGGCGCGGTTGCGGGGGTGGATCTCGTCGGTGCGGTCGATGGAGGTGCCGCCGGTGGAGATGTTCGCGGTGCCGCGGAGCTGCACCGCCTCACCCGCCTCCGGGACGGAGTCCAGCGTGCGGCCGGTGCGCGCCAGGAAGCGCTCCGTCAGGTCGTCCAGCGGGAGCGGTACGAGGGGTGACGCGGGGTCGTGCGGGTCGCGCTTGGGGTTGCGGTTCTCCTCCTCCGCCAGCTCGCGGATGCTGCGCGTCCCATCGCCGACGACGTGGGCGGGGACGCGCTCCGAGACGGCCACCACCCGCCCCGCGACTACCACGACGCGGTGGTCGCGCCCGGTGACGAAGCGCTCCACGATCACCCGCGGGTGCTCGGCGACGGCGATGGTCCACGCGGCGCGCACGGCGGCCTCCGTGTCCAGCCGGCCCGAGATGCCGCGGCCGTCGTTGGCGTCCAGCGGCTTGAGGAGGACGGGATAGCCCAGGTCCTCCGCCAGCTCGACCGCGTCGTCCAGCGTGGTGACCACCTCGCCCTCGGGGACGGCGAGGCCGATCCGCTCCAGGATCTCCTTGGTGCGGTGCTTGTCCGATGTGATGTCGGTGGCGATGACGCTGGTGAAGTCCGTCATCGCCGCGTCCAGCCGCCGCAGGTTGCGCCCCAGGCCGAGCTGAACCACGCGGTCGCCCGGCGTGCGGCGCACCGGGATGCCGCGGCGGCGCGCCTCCGCGATCAGCACCGAGCCCGTGGGGCCCGGGTGCGAGCGCGCGTACACGTCGCGCAGCTCTTCGACCACTTTGTCCACTCTGACGCTCTCGCCGCGGATGCACTCGCGCACCAGGGCCGCGGCTTCCCGGAGGGCTTCGATGCCGAGCGCCTCTTCGTCGAAGCCCAGCGCCAGCACGGCGGGGTCGTCACCGGCGGCGGGGGCGATGCGGCAGAAGGCGGGCGGGGAGCCGGCCTGCGCCTGGAGCATCGACGCCACGCGCGCGATCACCTCGGGCCACGTCGACCCGTCACCTACCTCCACGGAGGGGAGAACGGCGCGCAACCGCTCCGCGAAGCCCTCCACCGCAGCGCACGTCGTTCCGGCGAGCTCGCCCTCCTCCACCTCCGCGACGGCGGCGGGACCTGGCGCCCACAGGCTGCGGCCGCGCAGGGCACCTACGCCGCGCAGGCGTAGCCCATCCGCCAGGTCGCGCGGATCAGACGGCATCGGCGGGCTCCCGCTCGTCTGCGCCGCGCAGCACGCCCTCGCGGATCACGGCGACCTCGTCGCTCCTGGGGTCGGCGCCGCGGCGCACGGTGTACGAAGCGGGGAGCCCCTCCTCCAGCGACGTGCGCCCCGCGTCGTCGCGCTCCATCGCCTCGGGCTCCGGGTGCACGAAGCAGCCCTCCGCCTCCACAACCACGCGCGCAGTGTAGTCCGCCAGGTCGCCGACCGACGCGGTCGCGCCGCCTTCGAGGTCGAGCGGTGTGGCGAAGTTGGCGCCCACGTCCGCGCGAAAGGGCTCCAGCCCCGGCACGACCACGGTCCCGCCGCGCACCAGCAGATCGAAGACGCTGGTGTCGTTCTCCTCCAGCGACTCGTACTCCTCCACCGGCACCTGCTCGTAGCTGCCGTCCGCCAGCGCCTCCAGCGCCGTCAGGACGGCGACGAAGCTGAGCTTGCGCAGGAACTGCTTCTCCGGATCATCGGGCCCGTAGCCGCACTCCAGCAGCAGCGAGACGGCGCCCGAGCGCTTGGTGTACTCGCCGGAGCCCGTGGGGTTGTACTCTTCCTGGAAGCGCCCCACGCGTCCCTCCGCCAGCGGCTCCACGGCGCGGCGTATGGCGCCGCACAGCCGCTTCGCCCGGATGCGCCGCTCGTCGTCCTCCATCTCCGGATTGCCCGGCGTGGCGAGCATGGCGAGCGCGGTGATCCCGCCCTCCTTCCCCACCCGCTTGCGCACGTCCTGGTCGTGCAGGTTCAGCACGAAGTCTGGTCGGAACTCGTCGTGGAAGCGCTTGAACGCCTGCATCTCCGGCGTGCGCCAGGCGCGGGCGTCGCGGTTGATGTCGATCCCCTGCGCGTTGGTGCGGATGAAGCGTTCGGCCCCGTCCGGGTTCAGCATGGGGATGGCGGCGATCGTCAGCCCCTCCGCGATGCGGCGCACCCGCTCGTCGTCCGGCTCGCGCGCGAAGTAGCAGAGGAGGTCGGCGAGGCCCATCGTGTGGCTGGGCTCGTCGCCGTGCATCTGGCTGAAGAGGAGGACGCGCAGGGGCCCGCTTCCGAAGCGCACCGCGTAGAGCGGCCGGTCCTCGGCGGAGCGCCCGATCTCCTCGCGCGAAAGGCACCCGGCCTCGTCCACCAGCGTGCCGAGGATCTGCCACAGCTCCCCGTGCGTGAACTTGCGGTTGGTGAGTGCGGGAAGGGCGTACGCTTCGTGGAGAAGGTCCCGTTCTGCGTCGAACGTCATCCGGCTCGTCTGCTGGGGGTGCTCAAGGCTCGCCGTGGAGCTTGGTCCAGCGCGAGGACGGGCCAGGCGCTCTGATCCCGGCGAGGATCGCGCGGCCGCGCCGCTCCAGGAAGGCGAGGAGGCTCGCCAGCTCGTGCTCGCGCTCGCCGGCGTCCTCGGCCCAGGCGCTGCGCGGGTACGCGGCTCCGCACCGCGCGCACGCAACCGTGCACCCGCCGCGTCCTTCTCCGTGGAGCGTCCAGCTTCCGGTGCAGTCCGGGTGCGAATGGTCCAGCAGCACGAGATCCTCCTCTGGTTCTCTTCGCCGTTCGCAATCGCACCGGGCATGCCCCGTCCGTATCAGCGCAAAAGGCCGGCCCCTTCCTGGGACCGGCCTCTCTAACTGCAGGCTCACGCGGAGACGCGGAGCCGCAGAGGAGAGGACGCGAAGTTCTCTCTGCGCCTCCGCACCTCCGCGTGAGACCGTTTTGCTTTGGACGGCTCAGAACCGGAGGTTGAGCCCCACGCCGATGGTCACGTAGTCGAGCTCGTCGATGTTGCGGTAGCGCACCATCGGGGTCAGCGACAGGTTCTGTCCGACCGGGTAGAAGCCGCCGAGGCCCGCCTCCAGCCCCGTCTCGTCGTCCTGAAAGAGCGCGCCGAGCTGGAAGTACGGGTTGTAGATCCCGCCGCCGGTGCCCAGCGTCACCCGCCCGCCCAGCTCGAAGCCGTCCGACGTGAGCTCGTCGTCGAGGCCATCCACGTCGAACTCGAAGCTGCTCCACCCGCCGTACAGCCCGAAGAGCGGGGTGAGCTGGAACGCACCCGTGATCCCGAACCCGACCCCCGGCTCCAGCAGGTCCGCCGCGTCGCCGACCGGAACGCCCAGGTCCAGGCGCCCCTCGACGGAGATCGGAATCGTGCTCTGCGCCTGCGCGGCATCCGCCCCCGCCAGCGCCGCCGCCGCGATCACCAGCCCCGCAAAGATTCCCTTCTTCATGTTCCCCTGTCCCTTGTTGGTAGAAGTGACCGTCCGCCGTGGAGGACAGACCCGCGCCCACGCGCCGCACGCCCGCGATTCGCAACCATAATCGCCGCAACGACATCGCCCCGAACGACGAATCCCGGCGCATGCGCGTCGGGATTCGAAATGGGCAAGAACCGGGCTGAAATGCAGTGCCTGCCGGGCCTGGCCAGGCCCGGCGACTGAAGTCGCGGCAACAACAGCACAAAGTCCGCCTTCGCGGACTCGGACCGTCGGCTTGGTCGTTCCGCCCCCTCTCTCGATAACAGAGGGCGGAGCCCTCTCCTGTTATCGGGAGAGGGGGCAGCGAGGAACGAGCGGGGGTGAGGGCCCCCTACCGCACCACCCCGCTCAGCACCCGGTACAGGTACTCCGTCGCCCACCCTAGCGCTGCGACCGGCACGCGCTCGTTGTCGCCGTGCATGCGAATCTCGTCCTCCTCCGCGAGCGGCATGGGGAGGATGCCGTAGGTCGGGATCCCCGCGCCGCGCAGGACCGCGCCGTCCGTGGCGCCGGTGCTCATGAAGGGGAGCACCACCGCGTTCGGGGCCATCGCGCGCGCGGCCGATTCCATCGAACGGTACAGGTCGGTAGCGACGGGCGAGGGGTCGGGCGCGGGGAGCGGGTCGCCGTCCACCGCGAAGCGCACCGACGGCTCGCCGCCCACGCGGTTCATCTCGGCCACGATCTGCCGGATGTCGTCGCCGGGGACGATGCGCACGTTGAAGGTCGCCTTCCCCTCCGACGGGATCACGTTGGAGCGAAAGCCGCCGTTGAGCAGGGTGAGCGAGGCGCCCGCGCGCAGCACCGCGTTGTGCAGCGGCTCGCGCGACAGCGTGGCGGCGGCCTGGTCGATCTGCGCCTGCGTGGCGCCGGGAGCCGTCAGCGCCTCCATCGCGGCGCGCATCTCGGGATTCCGCTCCGTCGTGGCGAGGCGGCTGAAGTAGAGCCGTGACGTCTCGATGAGGCGCACCGGCGGCTTCCACTCGTGCACGCGGGTGACGGCGCGGGCCAGCGCCGCCAGCGCGTTGCCGGGGAGCGGAACGGAGCCGTGGCCGCCCGTGCCCGTAGCCGTGGCGACGATGTTGTAAGGGACCTTCTCCGTCGTCTGGATGTTGACGGTGCGGATGGCGCCCTCGCGCACGCGGATGCGCCCGCCCTCGTTGAGCGCGAACTCTGCGCCGCCGAGCAGCTCGCGGTGGTGCGCCACGATGCTGTCGATCCCCACTCCGGGGCCGCCCTCCTCCGCCGCCGTCGCAAGGAAGATGACGTCGCGCGTCATCCGCCCGCGGTCGCGCGCCAGCTCCTGCATGGCGACGAGGGCGGCGGCCAGCATCCCCTTGTCGTCGATGGCGCCGCGTCCGTACAGGTGCGCGCCGCGTATGGTGGGGACGAAGGCGTTCGTCTCCCATTTGGTGCTGTCCGCGCCCACCACGTCCATGTGCCCCATGACGATGACGGGCCGCTTGGTGGCGCGCGCGGCACGGAGCCGGGCCACGAAGTTGGCGCGCCCCGGCGCCACGTTCAGCACGTGCGTCTCCACGCCGGGCACGGTGCGGAAGACGGAGTCGAAGTAGGCCGCCGTCAGCGCCTCGTTGCCCGGAGGGTTCTGGGTGTTGAGGCGGATCAGGTTCTGGAGGTGCGCCAGCGTCGCGCGCCCGGTCGCAGCGCGGTCGTAGCGGGCGGGCGCGGGTGCGGTGACGTCGTACTGCGCCGCCGCGGGCGCGGCGAGGAGGGCGGCCAGCGCGGCCGCCGCGAGGGTCTTCTTCAGCATCGATCTTCCGCGTTGGGGTGTGGCGGATGTGTACGCCGCGGGGCCCGCGATGGGTCCAGCGTCAGAGCGTGTCGCGCTGGATCAGCAGCGGGACGCCCTCCAGCGCGGAGGTGGTCAGCGAGCCCAGGATCACGTGGCGGTTCTCGCGCAGTACGGCCGGCGTCGACCCGCTGGCCTTGGCGATGGTGTCCCGCCGGAACGCGGCATCGAAGGTCAGCGGCACGAAGCCCGGCGCGCTGAGCGTCAGGTCCACGTTCGGGAAGCCGAAGACGCCGTCCACCCGCACCTGCACCGTCTGCCCCCGCACGCGCACCGTGCCGCTCCCGGAGATCTCCTCCTCGCTCTGGGTGAGATCGAGGTCGAAGTCGTAGCGGGACGTGTCCGCGAGCGTGGTCCCGGTCCAGCGCCCGGTGACGTCGTACTGGCCAGGGTCGAAATCCACGCCGCCGCACGCGGTCAGGAGGACGATGAGGGCGAACCCCGCGAAGAAACGCATTCTGATGTCCATCGGGTGAAGGAAGAACGTGTGCCCGCAAGTTTACCCGCGCGCCTCCTGGACAACAAGCGGTGACCCGCCCCCGGCAGCCTTCTTGCCCAAACCGGGCGCATGTTCAAGAAGCAGATCCATCAGACGACGCGCTCCGAGGGGCCGTGGGACGGCGGGCGGAGGATCGTGGTGGACTTCCGCACCACGGGCGATCCGGTGCCGGCGGTCCTCCTGGTGCCCCGCGACCGCACGCCGGCCCCGGCCGCGCTGCTCCTGCACGGCTACACCTCGCGCAAGGAGCACATGAGCGAGGGCGTGGGCGCCGCGCTCCTCAAGCGGGGGATCGCCTCGCTTTCCATCGACCTCCCGCTGCACGGCACGCGCAACGACCCCGTGCAGGCGCAGGCGAGCCGCAATCCGCTGGCGCTGATGAAGATCTGGCGCCAGGCGGTCTCCGAGTGCTCCCTCTCGCTCCGGTACCTGGCCGCCCGCCCGGAGGTGGATGGGAGCAGGCTGGCGGTGGCGGGATACTCGCTGGGCTCCTTCCTCGCGGTGCTGCTGGCGGCGCAGGAGCCCTCCGTCCGTGCCCTGGTCCTCGCCGCCGGCGGCGACCTCCCGTCCGGCACGCCGTTCGCCGCCGTGGCGCGCACCGTGGCGGACCCGCTGCGCGCCATCCGCAAGCTGGACGGCCGCCCGCTGCTGATGGTGCACGGCCGCGGCGACCGCACCATCCGCCCGGACCAGGCGGAGCGCCTCTTTGCCGCCGCGCAGGAGCCCAAGGAGCTGCGCTGGTGGAACGCCGGCCACATCCTCCCCCCCGACGCCATCGCCTACGCCGCCACCTGGCTCGCCGAGCGATTGGCCGCGGGCGAGTGAACTCGCGGCAACGACAGCACAAAGTCCGCCTCCGCGGACTCGGGGCGGATGCCGCGATACTCGAGCCCCCTTCAGCGGGCTTCGCGTAGTTCCAGCCGGGGGCTTTAGCCCCCGACGTCGGCGTGGATCCATCCCCGGTATCAGCGGGATTCATCCCCGGCATGGTTGGGGCACCGGCGGCGGGCATCCGCGTAGGCTGGCACCGCACGTGCAATCACAGGCGGCCCACGATCGGCGGGCGCGGCGGGTTCCAACGAAGGCGAGAGGACGGATGGTGGATCAGCAGCAGCACCCGGAAGGACCTGAGCAGCAGCCGGAGGAGCGCGTACCGCGCCACGCGGGTGAGAAGCCCATCGCGCTGGTGGACGGCTCCAACGTGGCCCATTCCGGCGAAGGCGAGCGGGCACGGCTGCAGAACATCGACATCGTGGTCGAAAAGCTGATCGAAGAGGGATACCGGCCGATCGTGGTGGTGGACGCGGCGCTCCGCCACCAGATCGACAACCGGCCTCTCTACGAGCAGCAGGTGGGAGATGGCAAGATCCGCCAGGCCCCCGCCGGCACCGACGCGGACTACTTCCTCCTCGCCTTCGCGCGCGAGCTGGACGCCTCCATCGTGAGCAACGACCGCTTCCGCGACCGCCAGGAAGTCTTTCCCGAGGCGCACGAGCGGATGATCCGCTACATGATCGTGGCGGACGAAGTGGTTTTCGAGCGGCGCAACAAGCGGCGGTAGTACAGAAAGGCCTCACACAGAGACACGGAGGGAACGGGGAAAGGTCACAGAGGAACCTCTGTCGTTCTTTCAGTTCCCTCTGCGGCTCTGTGTGAAGCGCTTTTTTTTAGCTTGCGTCAGCCCCGAACTGCGCGAAGCCGACCAGGTTCCCCGCGGGCTCGCGCACAAAGATCTCGTCGGCGCCGTAGGGCGTCTTCCGCCGGGGAACCACCCGCTCCACCCCCTCCAACGCCCGGTCCACCCAATCCAGATCGTCCACCTCGATGAACAGGAGCGAGCCCGCCATCGTCAGCCCTTCCGCGACGGCGGGAGCGTCGGCCTCGACGCTGGCGCGGGTCTGGTACATCACCTCCACGCCGTCCTTTTGCAGGATCAGGAAGCCGAGATGGTCCTCGTGGGGCACCTCGGCGGTCTTCTCGAAGCCCAGGCGGTCTACCCAGAAGGGGATCGAGGGCTCGATCCGCTCGACGTAGAGGATCGGGGTAAGCTTCTTCATGGTCGGCATAGGCGTCTTTTCGGTTTCAGGGTGAGTGGGATGATGGCATCACGTTACGGCGCCCCGGCCGCGGACGCTTGTACGGATGCGACACGCTCTGCGCGCCACACGTGCGGCGCCACACCGGCCAACCGCGCGAACTCGTGGTTGAAGTGCGCCTGGTCGTAGTAGCCCGCCCGCAGCGCCACGCGTCCCAGCGGAAGCTCCGCGCGCGTCATCAGCGCGATCGCCGCATTCAGCCGGGCCACGCGCGCAGCCTGCTTGGGGGTGAGCCCGACGTGATCGTGGAAGATGCGCTGCAGGCGCCGCTCGCCCACCCCGAGCTGCGCCGCCAGCTCGCGGACGGGGAGCGCCCCGGCCGTCGAGCGCAGGCGCGCCCACGCGGCGGCGGCGATCGGCTCCGGCGGGTCCCGGAATCGCGCGGCGAGCAACTCCGCCAGCACCGGCACCGCCGCGAGCGCGGAGCCTGCGTCCAGCACCGGCGCGCACAGGGAGCCCAGCCCCAGCTCGTCCAAACCCGAGTCCAGGTCCGTCAGCTCGCCCGCAGGGAGGCCCAGCGCGGCGGCGCCGGGGCGGAAGCGCACTCCCACGATCTCCACGCGCCCGGCCACGTGCACGGGGACCGCGCGCGTCATGGCGCCCACCGCGTAGCCGCGCGGGCCGCTGCGGGGCGCGCCCTCCGCGGGCTCGCCGAAGTCGAAGATCAGATCGATGCACCCGTCCGGCAGCACGCGGTTGACCGCGGGTGCGGACAGCGCGCCGTCCGAGCGCATCGTCCACAGGCACTCGACGCGCGCGGCGAGGGCGGGCGGCGGATCGTGTTCGCGGTACAGGAGCGCGGTCATGGGGGACGATAAGGCGCGGCGCGGCGATGGACAACGGGGACGGCGTGCGGCGGGGTGCTTGTGGCCGGGGAGCGGCCTCGGTTACAATGGTGCGCCCGCACCGCCCCGCGGGCGCCTTCCCCGCACCGCCACGCAAGAGCCTCCAGTTGAGAGATGTAGCGCTGTACCACGGCGACGGCCACGGCTGGATCGAGGTCGTAACCGGAGTGATGTTCAGCGGCAAGAGCGAGGAGCTGATCCGCCGCGTCCGCCGCGCGCTGATCGCCCGGCGCCGCGTGCAGCTCTTCAAGAGCGCCCTGGACGACCGCTACCACGGAGTCACGCGCGTCAGCACCCACAACGGCGCCGGCGTCGATGCCGTCCCCGTGCGCGACAGCCGCCAGGTGCTGGAGCAGGCGCACCCCGAGACGCGCGTCTTCGCCGTGGACGAGGTGCAGTTCCTGGACGACGGGATCGTGGACGTCATCCAGCTCCTGGCCGACCGCGGAGCCCGCATCATCGTGGCCGGCACCGACCTGGACTTCCGCGGCGAGCCATTCGGCCCCATGGCGCGCCTGATCGCCGTGGCGGAGACGGTGGACAAGCTGCACGCGATCTGCGTGCGCTGCGGCAACGCGGCCACGCGCAACCAGCGGCTGGTGAACGGCGAGCCCGCTCCGTACGAGGCACCGGTCATCCAGGTGGGCGGCCAGGAGGCGTACGAGGCGCGCTGCCGCCGCTGCCACGAAGTCCCCTCCGCCACGCGCGACCAGACGTCGCTGCTGGATCTGCTCGGCTCCGGGTCGCACGAGGCGGTGGTGCTGACGCACGAAAGCCTGCGCAGCCCGGCGTAACCCCGATCAGTCGTCCTCGTATAACCGCCGCTCCTCGTCGCGCATGATGCGCGTGAGCGCGTCTTCGAACGACACCCGCTCGCTCATGGCGGTGGCCTGCGCCTGGATCCAGAGCTGCCGCATCACCACACCGAGAAGCGGCACGCCGAGCCCCTCGCGCGTCCGCCGCATCTCCGCCACGCGCCGCGCCAGGGGAAGGATCTCCTCCGGGATGTCGTCTTCGGCGGGGACGTAGGCGGCGCCGGCCGTCTCCGGAGTGCGACCGTCGCCCTCCAGCACCCTGGGCCGCCCGCGCGCACCCCAGCGGCGCGGATCGCGCGCCACGCGCAGCGCCAGGCTCCCGTCCGCGAAGGGCTGCCACCACTCCACCAGCCCGCCGAGCAGCTCCTCCAGCAGCTTCTCCACCGAGACCCGCACCGGCCCCTTGCGCCCGTGCCGGCGCCCGCGCTCCACCACCAGGAGGAGGTCGGCGCCCGGCTCCTCGTGCGCGAAAGTCTGGACCCAGCGCAGCGCTCGCACGCGCGCCGTCTCCGGCCCCTCGTTCTGGAGGTCCAGGCGGCGGGTGGGCGGGTAGTGGCGCGCCTCGTACTCGCGGGCAAGCTCGTTCAGTCGCGTCAACGCGGGCTCCTCGCCTGGGGGTACGATCGCCCGCCGTTGCACGGAAAGGGCCGCGCCGGGAACGCGGATTGCACTTCACGGCCGCCGAGATACAGGACGCGGCCCGAGGCGGGCGCGCAAACCGCAAGGAGGGGGAACGATGGCACGCTACGACCGGGGATACGACTACGGCCTGCGCGGCTTCCAGGACACGACGGGCCCGCAGCGGCGCCGGGTGACGGCGCACTTCGTGGATCACATGCGCGGCTCCGGCGAGGATCCGCGCGACCTGCGCCCGCAGCAGGACATCCGCCGCGGGGTGCACGCGTACGGCAACGACTACGACCGCCCCGGCATGCGCGCCGGCTGGCAGCCGCACGTCAACCGGGTGACCGCCCGCTACAACCTCGACTACGTGCGCGAGCAGCGCCCGGGCGAGTACCCCATCAACCCCCACCCGTACGGCGGGGACATGGAGTGGCGCGTGGGCGACTTCAACCAGTACCAGCGCCCCTACCAGACCAAGGGCGGCTCCAGCACCTTCCGCGGCGGCGGACGCCCCGTGGGCTGGGAGCGCGACCGGGCCCGCTACGACTACCTTTACCCGGAAAACCGCGGCCGCGGCTACGAAGGCCGCTGGTTCTGACCGCTCCCGCACAAACGACGGCCCGCCCCGGAGCTCCGGGGCGGGCCGTTTCGCATCCTGTTTCAGGCTCGTGCGGCCGGGACGGCTGGCGCGTGCCCCGACTCCCCCGCCGCCGCGATGTACTCCTTCAGCACGACGGGGAAGAGCGCCTCCGCCTGCGCCCCCGCCCTCTCATGCACCGTCCAGGGAAGCGCGTGATATTCGTCGATTGTCATACTTCGCCACCTCCGCCAGCACGATAGAGGTCGTACCCCTCCTGCAGGTTCAATCAGAACCCCACGGAGCTGCCGAAAAGCCGCTGTAGTTGGAGCGACCTGACCGGAGTGATGGAGTGGTGTCCGCCGATCAGCCCTTCCAGGTCCCCGCGGTTCATTCCGAGAAGCTCCGCCGTGCGCTCGACGGTCCATCCGTGGGGCCGGATGAACTCCTCCAGCAGGATTGTGCCAGGATGCTCCGGCTCCGCGTGAGTAGGCACCCGTACGCTCATCAAGCCTCGTGAGATCCGTTAGTGTCGCAAGCCGTCCGCACTGAGCGGCACCGGCAGGAACGAATCTCAGTGGCGAATTGTGCGCCGCGTCGCTACGCCGCCCGTCCACGCGGTGGCCTGGTGCGACCGCGCGCGCCACGTCCGCCACGCTGGTCCACGCGCGGCTTGCGGCGGCGCCCTCCGCGCTGGCGTCGCCAACCGTCCAGCGACACCACGCCGGGAGCTTCGTCCTCCTCGACCACGAGGGGATCGCTGTTGCGCAGGGCGGACCGGCTCCGCTCGCGATCCAGCTCTTCGGCCACGCGCTCGGCGGGGACGTCCCACAGAACCGATAGGGCGCCGACGAGGGTTGCCAGCGTCTGCTCCAGCGTCGCGCGGACAGTCCCGGCGGCGGAGCCGAGCGCGGGGAGTGGACAGCCCGGCCCCTGGGCCACGGCCAAACGCTCGCGTCCCCGCTCCAGCCGCACGCCCACGGCGCTGACGATGCGCCGCGCCGCGTAGCGCCGACGATGGAGGCGCCGTCCGCTGCATAGGTGGCGCAGCCGCTCGCGCCAGTCCTCGCCGGAGCCGGCACTGTCGCCCAGAAGCCAGACGGCGGCGTACAGCTCGGCGAAGACGCGCAGGTCCAGTTCGCGGACGGTATCCGGCGGCAGAGTATGGAGGTAGTCGAGAAACGCCGCGATGCGGCGGGGACGGGCGAGGAGGAAGAGGACGACTTCTTGGCAGCCGCGGCGGTGGTTGCAGCGTGCGCAGGCGGGGACGATGATGCGGGTGTCTCGTCTGCGCCCGCCCTTGGAACGGGGGATGACGTGATCGCGGGTGAGGGGTCGGTCCGGGGCCGCGGGGGCCCGGCAGTACACACAACGTCCGGTCTGGATGCGATGCTCGAGCTCCCTTTGCAGGGCACCGCTTCGGTCGTTTCGCCGCACGAACTCTCCCGGTGATGGGGGTCGGCGGTGCGCGCCCGGGCTGGCGCGTCCTCCGCCTTGCGCGGCCCGCGGCGGCCTTCCGGGCCGTCGCGGGGTGTTGTGTTACTCTGTGCCTCGATTAGCTAGAACGATGCCACCCCCTGAAAGGTTCCGTCACACGTTTGTACCGCTGGAAGTCTGGATGGATTCGGGCAAGCGGACCAGGGGGGGAGGAGACGATGGGGAGTGCATCCCGCCGCCGTCCACCGCAATATGCAGCGGTCCGCGCGCCGTGACCAGTATCTTGAAGAAGGCCTCACGCGGAGGCGCGGAGACGCAGAGAAAAACAAAAAGCCTCACACAGAGAGCACAGAAGGAACAGAAAGCCACAGAGACAACTTTTCTGCAGTTCTCTCTGTGGCCTCTGTGTCTCTGTGTGAGCCATGCAGTTGAAGTGCTGGCGGGAGCCGCTACTCCCCGGACTTCTTCTTCGCCGCGCTCTTGGCAGGCGCGGCTCGCTTCGGCGCCGGGTACGACTGCTCGGAGGAGTACTCGCTCTTCACGTGCCGCAGCAGCCACTGCTCCACCCCGGTGGCCGTCTCCGGCGCGTCGGGATGCTTGCGGATCAGCGCGAACATGGCGCGGATGTCGCCGGTCGCCCGCTCCAGTCCCTTGGGAAGGATCAGCTTGAGCGGCGTGGGCGATGGCGCCTGCACCAGCGTCTCGGAAACGCGGTCGCCGCGCCCGTACCGCTCGATGTACAGATCGCCCAGGCGCTGCCGCGTCCGCGGGTGGGGCGCCTCGATGGTCCCCGACACGAACTTGCGCACCTGCTCCCGCCCGCGCCCGATCAGCCGGCCGGCCTCCCGCAGCCCCATCTCCTGCACCAGCTCCGCGAGAAACGCGCGCAGCACCGGCACCGGGATTTCCGCCCACGCCGAATAGCGGCGGGGAGATTCTCCCCCGCCGGTCAAGGCCTCTCGGCCACTCTGTCCACTACGCTCAGAAGGACACTGGGAAGATTACGCCGCCCACCGATTGCGCGCAAGAGAGGTCAGCGCGCGGAACAAGCGGACGGCGCAAGGTCGTGTCGCGGTTGGCGCAAAGGGGCGTATCCAGCGTTGTTTTCACCTCAATGGGGCCACCGCATGCGTGGTGTCGAAGTGGATCACCGCGTCGAACTGCCGTGAGAGCGAGGCCTGGAAGTAGTGGCTCGCCCGCTCCGTCTCCGACAGGTAGAGCACGCCCACCGCCCGCTCCAGGCGCGGCTTTTCGAGCACGGACTGCAGCGCCTCGTTGCCGCGGAAGACCAGGAGGAAGTTGCCGATCCGCGTGTCGTGGAAGAGCGCGCCGTAGCTTCCCGGGAGCGAGGGTCGGAGCGGCCTGCGGTCGGCCCGGCCGCCCCACTCGCGCGCGGCCAGCACGGTGCCGGTGTACGTGGTGAAGCCCACCAGCACCGCGCGGTCGTGGACGCGCTGCCGCATGAGCTGGCCCACGTTCCACTCCCCCTGCTCCCCCGGCTCGGTCACGCGCGCGTCGCCCATGTGCGTGTTGTGCGCCCACGCGACCACTTTCGGCGTGCGCCCGCCCGCCTGCAGGTGCGCCGTGAGGGCGTCGAGGATGTCGGCCATGTGCCGGTCCCGCAGGTTCCATGGCGAGATCCCGCCCACGAACGACATGCGGTAGTACTCCTCCGCGTTCTGCACGACGCGCGCGTTCTGGAGCACGGAGAAGCGCGCCTCCGCCTGCGCGGGATCGCTGGGCCGCGGCGCCGCCGCGAAACGCCGATGGAGATCCGCGAAGACCGCCGTCGCCTCGTCGCGGCACGACCGGGACTCGCGCGACGCGGCGGCCTCGCCGTACGCCTCCGGGCGGTCACGGTACGATTCGAAGCAGCGCAGGCGCTGGCGCGTGCTGCGTGCGGCCTCCGGGTCGAGCGTCTCCAGCGTGCGCACGATGGCGTCGACGGACTCGGTCAGGCTGTACAGGTCCACCCCGTAGAACCCCACCTGCGCCTCCGCCGGCTTCCCGGCGTTGTAGCCGCGCAGCCACTCGATGAGGTCGCGGGTGGGCGCGTTGGGCCACATCCATTCGGGGAAGCGGGTGAAGCCGGAGAGCGCCTCCACGGCGGACCGGTCGTTCCCCATCCCGCGGACGTAGCGGTTGACGCGCTCCGCATCCGGCCAGTCGCCCTCGATGGCCATCGCGGTGAAGCCCTGCTCCTCCACCAGGCGGCGGGTGATTCGGGCGCGCTCGCGGTAGAACTCTTCGGTCCCATGCGTTGCCTCGCCCAGCAGGACGAACGTCGCGTCGCCGGTGATCGCCAGCAGCGGATCGTAGTCGCGCGGGCCGCCGCTCAGCCGGTGCGCTCCTGCCCGGATCGCCGACACCTCTCCGCTCGCGGCGGTGTCGGCTGGCGCGCCGCTTTCCCGCAGCGGCGTCGGCTGCGGCACGGGGGAGCACGATGCAAGCAGGGCGAGTACGAAGACGGGGGCGACAATTCTCATCGAGATGCGCAGGTTCGGGGTTCGCCTTCACCCGGCGCAGAGTGCATTCCCCCGTGGAAACACGCGTCGCGTCGGCACGGGTTGACATAAATCCGTGCAGCGCATACATTTGTCCTCGTTGAGCATGGCTGGGGAGATCTGCGTTTGAGCCGACTCCTTTGAAGCAGTGGGGCTGGTCATCGCGGGGAAGGGGGAGTCCTGAGGGACATCGCCGGAGCCGCGGGACGGTCACCAAACGGATCTCGTATCCGGCTTCAAACCGCCTCCCTGGCATGCTTGGCGCCACCCGTGTCGCGGGGTGGAGCAGCCTGGTAGCTCGTCGGGCTCATAACCCGAAGGTCGCGGGTTCGAATCCCGCCCCCGCTATCGAAAACGCCCGTCCCCTGCACTTGCAGAGGGCGGGCGTTTTCGTTTTCGCGCTCGGCCGCGCTGTCTCAGCCGAAGTGGAGCACCAGCCGATCGGGGAAGGGGCCGTCCAGAGCCACGCGTCCCTCGCGGCCGGGGGCGCGGTGAAGACCCGGTAGCCGCAACAGGGCGGCCATGATCTCAGGGATCACCACCATGTTGATGCCCAGCCCGAAGCACTGGTGCATTCCCCACCCGAAGTGCAGGTACGAACGGACGTCGCGGTCGATGCGGAAGCGCCGCGGGTCCGGGAACCCGTCGGCGTCGAACATCGCGGAAAGAGTCCCCACCGCCAGCGACGATCCACCCCGCACCGTCCGCTCGCGCGGCGTTCCCGCGGCCAGCACGGCGTCGCGCGCGCAGTGACGGGCCATCAGTGGGGTGTGCGGGTTGAAGCGGACCGCTTCCCACGCGTACTGCCGAACGCGGTCCAGGTCGCCGGCGACGGCGGCGTCGCGCGCGCCAGCCAGATCGCCGGGGCGGCGCAGCAACTCGTCGATCGCCAGAATGGAGAAGCGGGAGATGGTGTCCACGGCGCCCACGATGCACCCCGCCACGTTGCGCCGCACCCAGTCATCGTCCGCCCAGGGGTTTGCTTCGCCGAGCGCGATCAGCCGCCCCAACACGTCGCCGCTATCGGCGGTGCCCTGCGCCCGGCGGCGGGCGATCTCGGGGAGGGCCCACGCCTTCAGCTCACTCGCGGACTGCAGCGCCGCATCGCGAACGTACGGATCGGCCAGGGGGTTGGCGAAGGCGTCCTGGAAAAGGTTGCGTAGCCAGCGCTGCAGCGTCGCGCGGTCAGGCCCCGGAAAGCCGAAGTAGCTCTCGACCACCACCTCGGTCGGCACCCTGCGGGTGAGCTGCTGCACCGCTTCGATCGACCCGCGCGGATGCGCTTCGTCCACCGCGCGGGCCGCCGCGGCGCGAGCCTCCTCGCGGATCAGCCCCGCGTCCTCACGCCGCGCGCACGAGCGCAGCGCGGCCTCGTCCCGGTCGTATTCCGGCCCGCGATCCATCGCCAGGATGAACGGGCCGTTGATGCGCTCGATGGACGGGCCGTTCACCTGCGAGATGGTGAAATCCTCGTCGCGGCTCAGCACGTCCAGCACGTCGTCGTGGCGGGTGACCACCACCCGGCCGGCGAGGTTGGCGATCGGGTTGAAGCGGCGCAGGATCGCGCCCACGAAACGCAGGACGGAGCGGCCGGTGAGCGCGTAGAATACCGCGCGCTTGACGCGGATCCCCATTCCGCCCTGCCGGTTGGGGGACACCGGCTGCGGAACGGGTCCCGCGGCCACGAAGGCGGTCTGCGCTGCGCTGTTCATGGGGGACTCCTGGAGGGGGTGTGGTGCAGAAGGCTATCGTAATGCGCCAAACCGGGAGGCGCAACACCGGCGATTCTGTCGCGATTCCTGTCCCCGTTCTGCCCCTTCCGCAGAGACACGCATGCCCCGTCTGCCGCTCCTCCGGCGCCCGCGTCATCGGCTCTAACTTCCCGCATTTGCCTGTTCTGTAACGCTTTACGGCGCAGCTTCCGCCGCGCCCGCACCGGGAACACAAAGTGCAACGCGGGAACGATGGGTCGCCCCGCCGCACGCACCTCCCGCCCGCATGTATCCCGTCAATCGCCGCACCGGAATCCCGGCTCCTCTCCGCTCCGCATCCCTCGCCAAGGCGCAACCATGAGCACGATCTCCGATCCACCCCCCAAGCCCATCGACCCGTGCTCCCCCGCCGCGGCGCCGGGAGCGGTGCCGGTGCCCAAGCTGTTCCGCGAGCGCGCGATGGACCAGGCGCAGGTGGACGACGCCCGGTGGCAGAGGCAGGCCGCCCGGCTCGAATCGGCACGAAGCGACGGACGCACCACCCAGCACTCGCTGCTGGTGATGGTCCCGATTACCGGGAAGATGGACGAGTTGAGGGAGCTGCTGCGCAAGGTGGCCAACCCCGACGACGGGAGCGACTTCGAGCTCAGCAGCATTATCCCGTTCGCCCGCATCCGCACCCTGCATTTCGCCCGCATCCTGATCCACGACAAGTCTCCCTCCGCGGCTGCGCCTATCCCCCTCTTTCCGCCCGGCACCGGCAAGCCGCAGGTCCATGGGGACTCGGTCCCGGCGAAGCTGCTCTTCGCCACCGACTTCGACGGGCCGCTCCACGAGCACGTGGACGAGCTGCTGGCGGTGGCCGGCAAGGGGCTGGACCAGGTGTTCGCGTTCACCGACGGGTGGCCCGGCAGCGCGGATCCCCATAGGGTGCTGGACTTCATCGGACGCTACAGCGTCCGCACCAACACCTTCTACACGGGGACGATGCACCGCTCGGTGGACCAGATCCACCGCGAGGCGGAGCTGCACGACCGCATCGAGCGGTACCTGGACGAGGAGGGCGGCACGCTCGGCACGGACCCGGTGGCGATCCGCGAGCGCATCCGCAAGTGGGTGTCCGAGCAGCACGAGCTGGCGTGGGCATCGGTGGAGCCGGGTCCCTTCCCCAGGCTCCTCTTCAACCCGGACCGCCAGAAGCAGGTGCTGATCGGCGCGGCGGTCGTGCTGTTCGCGGTGCTGATGGCGGCCGCCCGCCTCTTCGTGCCGAGGTGGATGGAGGCATTCTGGATGGCGCTGGGCGCAGCGGGGGTGCTTCTCGCGCTCGTCGTGGCGGCCGCGCTTTACCTGCGCCACCTGGAGAAAAAGGATCCGGTCATCATCGGCAACGACGTCAAAGAGCACACGGCGACGCTGGTGCGCACCGAGGACCGCATCGTCCAGAACGAGATGAGCAGCGTGATCTACATCAAGGAGCCGCTATGGTTCCGGGGCGCGCTGCTGCGGGTGGTGCTCGCCGCCATCAACCTCGCCGCGAAGTACCTGAGCAACCAGGGGACACTGGCGGGGATACCCTCGATCCACTTCGCGCGGTGGGTGATCGTCGATGAAGGCCGGCGGCTCGTGTTCTTCAGCAACTTCGACGGAAGCTGGGACAACTACCTGGGCGACTTCATCGACAAGTCCGCCAACGGGCTGACCGCGGTGTGGAGCAACTGCGTCGGCTTCCCGCGCACCCGCCTGCTGTTTGGCGGCGGCGCGCGCGACGAGCAGGAGTTCAAGGCGTACTCGCGCGACAGCCAGATCCCCACGCAGGTGTGGTACAGCGCGTACCGCTGGCTCTCGGTGGACAACATCAACAACAACAGCCGCGTACGCCTGGGGCTGTACGGCGACATGACCGCGGAGGAGGCCGGGCTGTGGCTGCGGCGCTTCGGCGGCTCCAGCAACGTGGACAACACGGGCCGCGGCCTGTCCAGCCCCCCCGCCTGCCCGGCCGCGCTCCCCGTGGAGCTGACGGACATGCAGGGGCTGGTGGCCCGCAGCTACAGCTCGCTGGCGCACGCGGAGTACATCCCATTCTGCCTGCCGGCCGACGCGGCCGCGGGGCGCCGCTGGGTGGGCGAGCTGGCCGGGCTGGTCACCCCCGCCCACGTCTCCACCGACAGCGTGGGCGAGATCGGCGAGGCGTTGAACCTGGCCTTCACCAGCGGCGGGCTCAGGGCCCTCGGCATGCCGGCCGGCACGCTCGGCACCTTTTCGCGCGAGTTCATCGAGGGGATGACGGAGTGCCATCGCCGCCGGCTGATGGGCGACGAGGGCGAGTCCGCACCCCCCACCTGGGACTGGGGCGGTCCGCACGACGAGGTGCACGGGATGCTGTTCGTCTACGCCGTCAGCGCCGATCGGCTCCGCGAGCGGGTAGCGGCGGAGCGGGCGCGCGCCGAACGCGAAGGGGTGGAGCTGCGGACGACGCTGGGCAGCGTGATGCTGCCGGACGCCAAGGAGCACTTCGGCTTCCACGACGGCGTCGCGCAGCCGAACGTGGCCGGTTTCGGGGCATCGGACGACGGCCGGTCCCCTTCGCCCACCGAGGGCGACATCCTTCCCGGCGAGGTGGTGCTGGGGTACCGGAACGCGTACGGCGAGCTTCCGTACGCGCCCACGGCGCCGCTCACCGAGGCCGGGCGCAAGGTGCTCCCGCTGGCGCCCACCGACCCCGATGCCGCCCCCGGCCCGGCCCGGCTGGACCTGGGGCGCAACGGCAGCTACCTGGCCTTCCGCACGCTGGAGCAGCGGGTGCAGGCGTTCTGGCGCTTCCTGGACGAGCAGGCGGGCCACCGGGCCGACGAGCGCAAGCGCCTGGGCGCAAAGATGCTCGGCCGCTGGCCCAACGGCGCGCCGCTCGTCCTCTTTCCGGAAGCGGAGCCGGCCGTGTTCGACCGGAAGACGGGGAACGACTTCATGTACTCCGGGGAGTGGGACGACCTGCGGGGCGACAAGTGCCCGCTGGGCTCCCACATCCGCCGCACCAACCCGCGCGACGGGATGGCACCGGGGCCGGAAGGATCGCTGCTGGTGTCGAACCGCCACCGGATGCTGCGCCGCGGCCGCGCCTACGGAGCTCCGCTGGCGCCCTCCTTCGACCCGGCGGACATCCTGGCGGCCGCGGGACCCGACAGCGGGCGCGGGATGCACTTCATCGCCTTCAACACGGACCTGGCGCGGCAGTTCGAGTTCGTGCAGAGCACGTGGGTGAACAGCCGCAAGTTCGGGGGCCTGTACGTGGACCCGGACCCGGTCGTGGGGCCGCACGTGGAGCCGGGCGCCACGCCGCACCCGGAGGAGACGAGCAGCTTCACCGAGCAGCGCTGTCCCGTTCGCCACCGCGTCCCCAACCTCCCGCGCTTCGTGAACACGCGGGGCGGGGCGTACCTATTCATGCCGGGCCTCCGCGCCCTGCGGTACCTCTCCGTGATGGAGTAGCGGGCGAGCCCGCCGGCCGGTCACGGCAGCAGCCCCCGTGGATCGTCGATCCGCGGGGGCTGGGCACGTACGGGTGCGGCGAGCACCGCCTGGTCCGGCCGAGGGGCACTCCTCGATGCGGTGGTGCGAGCCGTCTGGGAGTTTAGTGGGCGTGTTCGTGGAGCTCGGGGGAGCGTGTGCAAGCATCCCTTCGCCGTCCGTCGTTCACGACAGGCGGACGGATGTCGCCTGTTGGAGCTCAACCCTCGCCCCCAGGATGCCATGCGCCCACCTCTCGTTCTTGCACTCGCCGGGCTGCTCGCCACGGGAACCACTGCGGCGGCACAGAACCCGGGAGCCGCGGCCCCCGAGCGCACTCTCCGGGCGTTCCGCTCCGCGGCGGAGCTGCGCACCTTCGTCGCGGAGCTCGCCTTCGTGAAACCCACGCCAGCGCCGGCGCCGGCTGTTTCTTCGACCCCATCCTGCCCCACGCCGGCGGCTCCCACGGCAGAACGCGGGACGATCACCGGACGGGTGACTGCGGAGGACGGCACGCCTCTCAGCGGCGTGCAGGTGCGCGTCGTGTGCGACGCCGCGACCGTGACGAATGCGGAAGGACGCTACACCCTCTCGGCCGCCCCAGGCACGCTGGCCGTCATGGCGTCCATCATCGGCAGGACTACCCGGCACGCTTCCGTCACCGTCAAAACGGGCGAGGCGGTCACGCTCGACTTCATGATGGCTCCGGCGCCCATCGCGCTCGAGGGCGTGGTGGTTGCTGCCGCGGACCTCGGAGCGGTCACGAACAACCAGCACCAGGGGGTGGACGAAGGCGGCATCGTGAAGACGCACGGCGACCACCTGGTGATCCTGCGCAGGGGGCGCCTCTTCACCGTTCGCGTCGGCGGCTCGAGGCTCACTCCGGTTTCGTCGGTGGACGTCTTCGGCCCCGGGATCGACCCCGAGGACGGATGGTACGACGAGATGCTGGTGTCGCAGGACCAGGTGGTGGTGATCGGCTACAACTACGGCGGAGGGGGGACGGAGATCGGCCTGTTCAGCATCGATGGCGCCGGGCGGCTCCGCCACCGCGCCACCTATCACCTGCGCTCCGACGACTACTACTCGTCGCGCAACTACGCCAGCCGGCTAGTCGACGACAAGCTCATCCTCTACACCCCCCTGAACCTGCCGCTGGATGGAAGCGAGCCCGCCGCCTGGCTGCCGGCGCTGCGGCGCTGGCACCCCGGAGCGCAGGAGGGAGAGTTCACCCCCATCGCCACCTCCACGCGCGTGTTCCGCCCGGCGCGCCCGCTGGGCGGTGGCGCTCAGGTGGCACTGCATACGGTCACCGCGTGCAACCTCCGCGGCACCCGGATGTCGTGCGAGGCGACCGCCGTGATCGGGCCGAGCGGGAGCGTGTTCTACGTGTCGCCGAGCGCGGTGTACGTTTGGACGACCGCCTCGCACTGGCATGGAGCCGCCCACGACGGCGAATCCGTGCTGTACCGGATGCCCCTGGACGGATCCCACCCCTCCGCGCTCGGCGTGGCCGGGAGCCCGATTGACCAGTTCTCCTTCCTGGAGAGCGATGACCTCCACCTCAACGTGCTGGTCCGCTCGGGCGGCGGCGGCGCGCGGATGTGGTCGGCCGAGTGGGGCGCGGGCGAGCTGGCGCTGCTGCGGGTCCCGCTCGCCGACTTCGGCGACGGGCGCCGAGACGCGGGATCGTCGCGCTACCGGCCGCTTCCCGGCGCGGGCTCGGGCGCGGTGCAGAACAGGTTCGTCGGAGGCTACCTGCTCTACGGCGCCGGGAGCGGGTGGGGCCATCCGCAGCCCGCGCGGGACGCGGCGGTCCACGTGGTGCCCTGGGCGCGCGCGCAAACCCCCGTTCGGCGCCTGGCACTGCTGCACGCGGTGGACCGGATCGAGGCGATGGGCGGCGACGCGCTGATCGTGGGTGCGGATGCGCACGACCTGCACTTCACCGGCGTCCGCCTGGCCGCGGTCCCCAGGCTCGGCGCCCGCTACACTCGCCGTGGCGCATCGCAGGGGGAGACGCGGAGCCACGGCTTCTTCTATCGTGCGGACGGCCCCGCGAGTGGTGTGCTGGGGCTGCCCGTGCGCCACGGCGGGGAGGCGGGGTACGAGCAGCTGGAGGAGGGCTCAGCATCCGTCGTCTTCCTGGCCAACGACGGCACGGCGCTTCGCGAACTGGGGGAGTTGGCAGCCAAGCCGGAGCGCGCAGTCGAGGACGATTGCGTAGCCTCGTGCGTGGACTGGTACGGCAACGCGCGGCCCATCTTCCTGCGAGGCCGCATCTTCGCCCTCATGGGCTACGAGCTGGTGGAGGGCGCGATGCGAGGAAACCGCATCCGCGAAGTGCGGCGCACCGACTTCACCCCCCGCCGCGCCACCGCATCCCGCTGATCACGAGCACAGAAATGGTGCCGCACAGGGGACAGGCATCCCAGTATTGTTGACGGCGCTAATGTTGCCCAAGCTGAAATGCTGGGCAGCGGAGGGTTGTTGTTCAGGGAAAACAGAGATACCCGGAGGTAGATTTTGGAAGCCAAACGCCACCCCGACGGGAGGTTTGACCATACCGGGAGGCTCCGCCCGGTGATGGTGGAGCGCATCGGACGCGAAGCAGTCGCAGCCGCCGTGCGCGATCACAAAAGGGCGGGGCGGGACATCTACTACACGGACGCGGCTTTCCCAGGGTACGTGATCCGCGAAGCACCGGATGGTACGCGCGAGCTTCTGGAGGAAGATGCGGCTGGCGAGCTTCGCGCCGTCCGTACCATCGAAGCGGGATGAGCGAGCGTCCCTGGCTTTACGTGGTCGCGGGCCCAAATGGCGCGGGTAAGTCGACGCTCGCGCAAATGCTGCTGCCAGTCTTCCCCGTGGTGAACCCCGACGACATCGCGCGCACGATCAATCCTCAAGCTCCTGAAGCGAGTGCGTTCACCGCAGGGCGTGAGGCATTGAAGCACGTCAGGGATCATCTGGATGCCAGGCGCAGCTTCGGGGTGGAAACCACCCTGGCCGGTCGCTGGATTTTCCGCGTGATGAGACAGGCTGGCCTCTCGGGGTTCCGAGTAATGGTGCTTTACGTCGGCATCGCCCCCGAGAATCTCGCGATTCGGCGCGTCGCGGAGCGGGCGCGCTCCGGAGGCCACAATGTTCCGGTCGAGGATATCCGTCGAAGGTATCGCATCAGCCTTGCGCACCTCGCAGAAGCCGTTGCGAGCGCGAACCAGGCGGTGCTCTACGACAACTCGGCCGGACCCGAAATCGGTCCGCGAGTATTCGCCGAAGTGGAGGAGGGAGTTTTCGTAGCACTCGAAACGGATCGTCCCCCCTGGTTCTCCATCGCTTTGGGAGGCACGGGAATCGGGATGAACCTGCGGAGCTAACCCAGACGGAGAAACGGCGAGAACCGCTCATGCAGTTCTCGCCGTCTCCTCTGTGTCTCTGTGTGAGACCGCAGTTCCCCTCAGACGTCCAGGTTCTTCACGTAGCGCGCGTTCTCCTCGATGAACTGCCGGCGCGGCTCCACCTCTTCGCCCATCAGCCGGGAGAAGACCGAGTCGGCCGAGACGGCATCTTCCATCTCCACCTTGAGGAGGGTGCGCGTGTCGGGGTCCATCGTGGTCTTCCAGAGCTGCTCGGGATTCATCTCGCCGAGGCCCTTGTAGCGCTGCACGTGCACGCCCTTGGCGTCGCCGTCGGCGCCGCGGTAGCGGCCGATGATCTCGTCGCGCTCGGCGTCGCTGTAGGCGTACTGCTCCTGCTTCCCTTTCTTCACCAGGTACAGCGGCGGCTGGGCGATGTAGATGAAGCCCGCGTCGATCAGCTGCCGCATCTGCCGGAAGAAGAAGGTCAGCAGCAGGGTGCGGATGTGGGAGCCGTCCACGTCCGCGTCCGTCATGATGATGATCTTGTGGTACCGGGCGTTCTTGAGGTCGAACTCGTCCTCGCCGATCCCTGAGCCGATCGCCGTGATGATGGCGCGGATCTCCTCGTTGGAGAGCACCTTGTCGAAGCGGGCGCGCTCCACGTTCAGGATCTTCCCCTTGAGCGGGAGGATCGCCTGGAACTCGCGCTTGCGCCCCTGCTTGGCGGACCCGCCGGCCGAGTCGCCCTCGACGATGTACAGCTCGCCGATCTCGGGGTTGCTGCTGGAGCAGTCGGCCAGCTTGCCGGGGAGCACGCCGGTCTCCAGCGCGCTCTTCTTGCGCGTAAGATCGCGCGCCTTGCGTGCGGCCTCGCGCGCGCGGGCGGCCTGGATCGCCTTCTCGATGACGGCGCGGCCGACCCCTGGGCGCTCCTCCAGGTACTCGCTCAGCTTCTCGGCCACGACGCTCTCGACGGCGCCCTTGACCTCGCTGTTCCCCAGCTTGGTCTTGGTCTGCCCCTCGAACTGCGGCTCGCGCACCTTGACCGAGATCACGCAGGTGAGCCCCTCACGGACGTCGTCGCCCGAGAGCGACTCCAGCCCACCCTTCTTGAAGAGCCCGCTCTTGCGCGCGTAGTCGTTGATCGACCGCGTAAGGGCGCTCTTGAAGCCGGTGAGGTGCGTGCCACCCTCGTGGGTGTTGATGTTGTTGACGAAGGTGAACGTGTTCTCGTTGTACCCGTCGTCGTACTGCATGGCCAGCTCGATCTCGGCCTCGGGGCGCGACGCCTCGATGTACACCACCTCGGGGTGCAGCGGCTTGCGGTTGCCGCGCAGGTGCTCCACGAACTCGCGGAGGCCGCCGATGTAGTGATAGTCGTCGCGCTTGGCCTCGGCGCCCTCGGCGGTCGGCCGCTCGTCGGTCAGCGAGATGCGGATCCCCTTGTTGAGGAACGCCAGCTCGCGGAGCCGGTTGCTGAGCGTCTCAAAGGAGAAGACGAGCTCCTCGAAGATCTGCGCGTCCGGCTTGAAGGAGACGGTGGTGCCGGTCTCGGTCGACTTGCCCGTGACGGCGATCTCCTGCGTCTTGTCGCCGCGGGAGAAGGCCATCTCGTGCACCTTGCCGCCGCGCCGCACCGTGACCCGCGTCCACTCGGAGAGGGCGTTCACCACGGAGACGCCCACGCCGTGCAGGCCGCCGGAGACCTTGTACGAGCCGCCTTCCTGGTTCTCGAACTTGCCGCCGGCGTGCAGCGCGGTCAGCGCCAACTCCAGGCCGGACACCTTCTCTGTGGGATGGATGTCGACGGGGATCCCGCGGCCGTTGTCCACCACCGTGACGGAGTTGTCGACGTGGATGGTGACGTCCACGCGATCCGCGAAGCCGGCGAGCGCCTCGTCGATCGAGTTGTCCACCACCTCATAGACCAGGTGATGCAGCCCGCGCGCGCTGGTGGACCCGATGTACATTCCCGGGCGCTTACGGACGGCCTCCAGCCCCTTCAGGACCTGGATCTGGCCGGCGTTGTATTCCCTGGCCGCGATGTTCGGAGCCATGGCCTCTCGTATGCTGGGGTCAGGCATTCAGACTATGGAAGTAATACACCGAATGGGGGCCGAAGGTGCCCGCGATGCGCGCGGCGACGGAGTCCGCGGAGGCGCTTCCCACTTTCGCGCATCGCGCCCCGTACGGATTAACTCCTGGAACCGCCCTCCCCCATCACGAACACCAGCTGCCGTATCCGCCCATCGCCCTTGCCGGCGTTGATGCGGCGCATCAGCTCGCCCTTCATAAGGTTCAGCTCCATCAGCCAGGCGCTGGTGGAAACGGCCACGAAGAGTGTGCCCTCGGAGACGCGCAGCGCCTCGGTGACGGCGGAGATCTGCGGGCCCACCTTGTCCGTCCATTCGGTGACGATGGAGGCGGCCTCCACCTTGGGAGCGAGGCCGGAGCGGTCCAGGAAGCGGCTGACCAGGTCGCCCACGGACTGCGGCTGGCCGGCGTTTGGATCGCGGGTGCGCTTCACGTTTCAGAGACCGGGCGAGGCAGTAGGTGCGGACCCTTCAATCTAGCACCTCGGCCCCTCCGGGAATAGGGGAAAATCCGCCGAAGGTACCCCAACGCACCACGGCCCCGGGCGGGTGCCCGGGGCCGTGGTGAGGGCTTCGCGCCCGGTGCGTCAGTTCTCGTCCGGCAGGTCGGCGAGAAGGGCGCCGGAGATCACTTCGCCCTCGTTGACCTCGTCTTCCATCGCCTTGCGCAGACGCGCGATCTGCGCCTGGTTCGCCCGGTAGAACGCCACGTTCTCAGGGGCGATGCGGATGGAGCCGAGCACCTCCTCCTGCTTCCCCCCGCCGTCGATCACCCCCTGCGCCACTCCGGCCTGGAAGAGCACCCAGCTCGCCACCACCTGCTCGCGCGTGGTGAGCCCCGTCCGCTCGACGGCGGCACGAAGGGTCGGCTGCGCCTCCAGCCTCGCCACCTGCTCGTCGATCGGCAGGGTGGCGTGGGCCGCCTGGCTCGGATCCGTCCCCTCCGCCAGCGCCAGATTACGCTGCGCGGCGATCACGCGGCGCACAAGGTCCATCGTCAGGCGGTACTCCGCGGGGTCCACCGACTTCGTGGCGGCGTCAGCGGTCGCGGCGGGCATGAATCCTCCCGCGATTCCGGGCTCGGCGCGGGGGCGGGCGGTCTGGGCATCGCACGCGGACAGCGCGGCGACGGCACACAGGGTGAGGGGAAAGTACTTCATGGGGATCCTCCAGGGTGGGGGCACTGCGACAACGAAGATCGCCAATCTAATCTGATTTCCGAAAAAGGAAACATCCTTATCACGCCCCCTGCTTGACAGCGCGGTTCGGGCGGTGTATCGCACTCCCTTACGATGCCTGGTTAACCGCAACCAAACGCCCCATGCCTCACCCGACCCGCGTCCTCTTCGTCTGCCTCGGAAACATCTGCCGCTCGCCGCTGGCCGAGGCGGTCTTCCGCCACAAGGTGCGGGAGCGCGGCGTGGAGGACCAGTTCGAGATCGATTCGGCTGGGACTTCCGGGTACCACAACGGAGCGCCGCCCGATCCGCGCAGCAGCGAGACCGCGCGCCGTCGCGGCGTGGAGCTGGCGGGGCAGAGCCGCAAGCTTGGCGCGGCCGACCTGCGCCGCTTCGACTACGTGATCGCGATGGACGGCGAGAACCTGCGCGAGATCCGGGCACTGGAATCAGCGGCCGGCGGGAGCGCGCGCATCCACCGCCTGCGCGAGTGGGACCCCGAGGCCCCCGGCGCGGACGTGCCCGATCCGTACTACGGCGGCCCTGGCGGATTCGACGACGTGCACGACATCGTGGACCGGTCCTGCGAGGCGTTGCTCGACCACCTCCTTGCCGAGCGCCGCGCCTGACCATGCTCCCCGAACCCCTCCGCCGGTCGCTGGAAGCGCACCTCGGCCGCATCAGAGAGGCGCGGGCGGTGGGCGGCGGTTCGATCAACCATGCGGCGCGCGTTGAGGGACCGAACGGCGCGTTTTTTGTGAAGTACAGCGTAGATGCGCCCGCCGGCATCTTTGCCGCCGAGGCGCTGGGGCTGGAGGCGCTCGCCGCTGCCGGCTGCGGGCTGGTCGTGCCGCGGGTCCTGGCGATCTGCGATGACCCAGAGCCCGGCACACCTGCCTGGCTGGCGCTGGAATGGCTGTCTCCCGCAATGCGTGCCGCCGACTTCGGCGAGCGGCTGGGGCGCGGTCTGGCCGCGCTGCACCGCTCAGGCGGCGCGTGGGGTTGGGAGGAGGACAACTTCATCGGCTCACTCCCGCAGGAGAACGCGCCGGCCGGTTCCTGGGCGGACTTCTGGTGGTCGCGGCGCCTGGGGCCGCAGCTACGCCGCGCCCGCACCGCGGGCCGTCTCCCCGGCCACGAGCGCGAGTGGGAGCGCCTGCGCGAGGCCCTCCCCCGCCTCCTGGTCGCCGGAGAAGAGGACGGCCCGTCCCTCCTGCACGGCGACCTGTGGAGCGGCAACGTCGTGGCGACGGCGCGCGGCCCCGCGCTTGTCGACCCCGCCGCCTATCGCGGCCACCGTGAAGTCGACCTCGCGATGACGCAGCTCTTCGGCGGCTTTGGCGCGGATTTCTACGCCGCCTATGAGGAAGCCTGGCCGCTACGCCCCGGCTACCACGAGGCGCGCCGCGGCGTGTACCAGCTGTATTACCTGCTGGTGCACGTCAACCTGTTCGGCGGCGGCTACGTGGCGCAGACGGCGGAGGTGCTGCAGCGGGTGTAGACGAGTAAGCGAGCGCATGCCGCATGAACTACTACAATCCGGGGAAGACCCTTTCCACTTCTCGACGCTGATGCAGGATCCGCGTGATCTGTATCTGAAATTCGAGGCCGGGCGGAGCGATTCGGAAGTAAACGACGTAAGGGTACTGACTCACGAGCTTACTTCGCACTCCCGCGGCCAGCTCTGAGCGATCCCTTCCGGCACCGGGGTCGATCGCCGCTTGGGCGCATGTGGCACGAATGGCTTCGACGACTCTGGCCGCCGCGACCGGGTTCTTCTTCTCCAGTCGGTAGAATTCGTCGATATCCCTGAGATCCCGCGCCGCGTCCGGTGAAATCTCGTAGGCTTTCAGGCCGACCTCTTCTCGGCGCGGCCGATGCCCGCGAGCACTTGTTCAAACACCTCCTCGCCGTCCAGACCTTCTCCCCGATCAAGTTGATCCAGACCGCTCTGGATGTCGGCTCTTAGCGAGGCGAAACGGATTGCCTGCTCCTCCTCGCGGACTTGGAGCAGAAGCAGACCTTCGCGCACGACATCGCTCACGCTTTTGTAGCGATCGCCATCGACCTTCTCCGAGAGCCAGCGCTCGAGCTCTGGCGGCAACGACACATTCATCGGTTGCTCCCGTGTGCGGGTGATGGTTAGAGGATCGCGGGGCGGCCTGTGCCGTGTCAATCTCCCCCTTCAACACCGCCAGCCGCTGCACACGAATGGCCGGGGCGCGGCGTCTCGTAAGCGCGCGCATTCCGCCTGCGCGCGGACCGGTTTCGTGGAGCGGGTTGCGGGCCGTTCACGGCGCGGTTAGCGTCGGCGCATGGCGAGGAACTATGGGGTGGCGGATGCGCTGGTGATCGGCGCGGGGGTGATCGGATTGTCGGCGGCGATCCGGCTGCAGGAGGCGGGGATGCGGGTGCGCGTGTGGACCGCGGCGGCGCCGGGGGAGACCACGTCGGCTGTGGCGGCGGCGCTCTGGTACCCGTACCGCGCCTACCCGGCCGAGCGGGTCGCGGTGTGGGGGCAACGCACCTTCGCGGAGCTCGCGCGGCTGGCGGACCATCCGGCGACCGGCGTTCGCATGGTCCCCGGCGTGGAGCTGTGGAGGCGGTCCGTGCCGGACCCGGAGTGGGGCGGCGCCATTCCAGGGTTGCGCCGCATCCCGCCCGCGGAGCTGCCGGCGGGGTACGCGGATGGGCACGCCGTCACCGTGCCCGTAGCGCACATGGGGATCTACCTGGGCTACCTGGCGGACCGATTCGCGGCGGGCGGCGGGCACCTCGAGCTGCGGACGGTGCGGGTGCTGGGCCGCGCCGCTCACTCGGCGCCGCTGGTGGTCAACTGCGCGGGACTGGGCGCACGGGCTTTGGCCGGCGACGATTTGGTGGTTCCCGTACGCGGCCAGATCGTTCGGGTGGAGAACCCGGGGGTGGAGCGCTTCTGGCTCGACGAGGAGCACCCGGGCGGGCTGACGTACATCGTGCCACGCGGCGAGGACTGCATCCTGGGAGGCACGGCGGAGGAGGGGGAGTGGAGCACGGTTCCGGACCCGGCGGTCGCGCGCGCCATCGTCCGTCGCTGCGCGGAGCTCGAGCCGCGGCTGGCTGGGGCGCGCATCCTGGAGCACCGCGTTGGGCTGCGGCCGGGACGTCCCTCGGTGCGACTCGAGGCGGCGGAGCTTCCCGGCGGCGCGCGCATCATCCACTGCTACGGGCACGGTGGCGCGGGCGTGACGCTGTCGTGGGGGTGCGCGGACGAGATTGCCGCGCTCGCGGGCCACACATCTACCTGAAGGATCATGACGGAACCCTGGCACCCGGGCGAAACGCCGGAAGAACAGACTGCACGCCGTGAGGCTTACCAGCGGCTGGTGGATGCCGCGCATCGCATCGGCGTGCCGCTCCAGCACCTGCGCGACGGGCTGCGGCAGGTGGCGCACAACGAGGCGGAGACGCGCCGCTTCCTCGCCGAAGACGTATACGGCGTTCCCGACGACCTGCTGGACGACATGGTCCGCATCCGCTTCGCGGAGCTGGACGAGGGCGGCTGAGGAGCGGGCGCGTTCCGCCTCTGGGACGGCGAATCCCACAACCGGACACCCGCGTCCGCTCGCCAGGTGGCGCAAGAGAAGGCGCAGCAACACGTTGACTTGCGGGCGGGCGCGGAACGGAGGATGCCTTGCACGGGGCGTCGCCTCATGCACGCCTCTCCCCTGAACCACCTCATGTCGAAGAACCGCATCTCCTGGCTGGACGTGAAGCTCGGCGCCCGCATGCTCGTCAAGCACCCCGGCCTCACGGTGGTGGGCGGGCTGGCGATCGCCGTGGCCGTCGCGGTGTCCACTTCCATGTTCACCTTCATCCACTCGTCGCTCCTCCCGGTGCTGCCGCTCCCGGAAGGCGATCGAATCGTGGCGCTGGAGAACTGGGACACGAAGGAGAACAACGAGGAGCGGCGCGCGCTGCGCGACCTGGCGGTGTGGCGAACCGAGCTCAGGTCGGTGCGCGACGTGGCGGCGTTCCGCGACCTCACGCGCAACCTGATCGGGCCGGGCGGGCCGCCTGAGCCGGTGGAGGTGGCGGAGATGACGGCCTCCGGCTTCAGGGTGGCGCGCGTTCCGCCGCTGCTGGGGCGCTACCTGGTCGCCGCGGACGAGCTATCCAGCGCGCCGCCCGTCGTCGTGATCGGGCACGACGTTTGGCAGGAACGGTTCGCGGGGGACCCCGGGGTGATCGGGCGCAGCATCCGGCTGGGGAGCTCCATGCACACTGTGGTGGGGGTGATGCCGGAGCGCTTCGGCTTCCCAGTGAGCCACAACATCTGGGTCCCGCTGCGGCTGGACCCGGCGCTGTTCGAGCCCAAGTCGGGGCCGGAGATCTACATCTTCGGCCGCCTGGCACCCGGCGCCACGCGCGAGCAGGCGCAGGCGGAGCTCACCACCCTGGGCAAGCGCGCGGCGGCCGCGTCGCCGGCCACGCACGCGCAGCTGGAGCCGCGGGTGCTGAAGTACACCGAGCCGATCCTCGACATCCAGGGGATGACGGTCTGGCAGACCATCCCCATGCAGCTGGCGGTGACGCTGCTCCTGGTGATCGTGGCCGCCAACGTCTCCATCCTGGTGTACGCGCGCACGGCGTCGCGGCACGGCGAGCTGGCGGTGCGCAGCGCGCTGGGAGCGAGCCGTGCCCGCATCGTCACGCAGCTCTTCGCCGAGATGCTCCTGCTCGCGGGCGGCGCCTCGCTGGTGGGGCTGGCGATCTCGCAGGTGGGGCTGCGCCTGGTCGACCGGCTCATGTACAACGACCTCGGCACCGGCACCCCGTTCTGGACGGACTACAGCGTGTCGCCGCTGACGGTGGCGTGGGTGGTGCTGCTCGCGATCTTCACGGCGGCGGTGGCCGGAGTGGTGCCGGCGCTCACGGCCACGGGTCGGCGGCTGCAGGACAGCCTGCGGCGGGTGAGCGGCGG
>DASWNZ010000179.1:0-33197 GCA_036398975.1 Longimicrobium sp. | reverse complement strand
GTGTGCAGCGACTGCGTGCCGCCCAGCACCGCCGCCATCGCCTGGTAGGCCACGCGCACGATGTTGTTCTCCGGCTGCTGCGCCGTCAGCGTCACGCCCGCCGTCTGCGCGTGGGTGCGCAGGCGCCAGCTCTCCGGGTTCTTGCTGCCGTACTTGTCGCGCAGTTGGCGCGCCCAGATGCGGCGGCCGGCGCGGAACTTGGCGATCTCCTCAAAGAAGTCGTTGTGCACGTCCCAGAAGAAGGAGAGCCGCGGCGCGAAGTCGTCCACGTCCATCCCGCGCGCCACGCCGCGCTCCACGTACTCGAAGCCGTTGCGCAGCGTGTACGCCAGCTCCTGCACCGCCGTGGCGCCCGCCTCGCGGATGTGGTAGCCGCTGATGGAGATCGGGTTGTACTTCGGGGCGTTCTTCGACGCCCACTCGAACATGTCGATCACCAGCCGCAGCGCCGGCTCGGGCGGGTACACCCACGCGTGCTGCGCCTGGTACTCCTTGAGGATGTCGTTCTGGACGGTGCCGCGCAGCTCGTGGAAGGGCACGCCCTGCTTCTCCGCCGCCACCATGTAGAAGGCGAAGAGGATGATGGCCGGCCCGTTGATGGTCATCGACACCGAGACCTGGTCCAGCGGGATCCCGGCGAAGAGCGTCTCCATGTCGTCGAGCGACGAGATGGCCACGCCGCACCTGCCGACCTCGCCCAGCGAGCGGGGATGGTCGCTGTCGTAGCCCATCAGCGTGGGGAAGTCGAACACGACGGAGAGGCCGGTCTGGCCGCAGTCGAAGAGGTACCTGTAGCGAGCGGCGCTCTCTTCCACGGTGCCGAAGCCCGCCGCCTGGCGCATCGTCCAGAGGCGGGTGCGGTACATGGTGCCGTACGGCCCGCGCGTGAAGGGGAACTCGCCCGGGAGCCCCACCTGCTCGGCGTAGTAGCGCGCCTCCCCGGGCGACGGCTCGGGGCGGTCCAGCGGGGTGTAGAGCGGCTCCACCTCCGCGCCGCTCACGCTGGTGAAGCCGGCCGCGCGCCGGGGGGCGCTCTCGTACGCGCCCTCCCAACTCGCCAGCGCCGCCCGGAGCGAGGCCAGCTCGCGCTCGTGCTGGCGAATGCCCTCGGCGAGCGCGGCCCGCTCCTCGGCACGGGTCCCGGCCGGAGAGATCGCTATCCCCTGGAGTGCTTCGGGGGTCCGGGAGATCGTCACGAGCGCGCGCAGGGAGACGAATGGCGCCCGTGCGGCAGTCCGGTCATTCGCATTCCATTCGGGGGATACGGCGGGAGGCGCGGCGGGCGGGGTAGGATGCGGCTGGTCAATGTTGCTCTCCGGCGCCCGTCGCGCCAGCCCGGGGGCCGCCGTGCTTGATGGCGGGGGTGCCCGGCGATAGAATCAGTCGGAACGAGGCGGGCATTCACAATGGTCGAGGGAGGGGATGAGCCAGAGCACCACCGTGCGTGACGCCGTGCTCCGGGCCCCCTCGCACTCCGTGGACGGCCTGCGCGGAGAGATGGCGGTTGCGTGGCGGGTCGGCTGGCAGCTCTTCCGCAAGGGCCTGCAGGCCGGCTACCGGCAGAGCCTGCTGGGATACCTCTGGCTGCTCCTGCCCCCGCTCGCGACCGCCGGGGTCTGGATCGCGCTGAGCCGGACACGCGTGCTCCAGGTGGGGCGAACCGAGATCCCGTATCCGCTCTTCGTGCTGAGCGGGACGGTGCTGTGGCAGCTCTTCGTCGACTCGCTCAACGCCCCTCTCCGCTCCCTCACCGCGTCGCGCGCCATCCTGACCAAGACGCGGATCCCGCACGAGGCGGTCCTGATCGCCGGCGTGCTCGAGGCGCTCTTCGGCTTCGCGGTGCGGCTGGCGGTGCTGCTCCCCGTGCTCGCCTGGTACGGCGTCGGGATTTCGGCGTCGCTGCTCCTCTTCCCGCTCGGGGTCTTTTCGCTCGTGATCCTGGGATTCGGGATCGGGCTGGCGCTGGCGCCGACGGGAATGCTCTACACCGACGTGTCGCGCGGGCTCACGCTGGCGGCCGGGCTCGGCTACTTCCTCACGCCCATCGTCTACCCGCTTCCAGCATCCGGACCCGCCACCGCCCTCGGCGTGCTGAACCCCGTGGCTCCGCTCCTGGTGGCCACGCGGGGGTGGCTCACGGGCGGCGCCCTCCTCCCGCCGCGGGGGTTCGGGATCGTGGCGGCGCTGTCCGCGGGCGTGTTCGCGCTGGCGTGGTGGGGCTACCGGGCGGCGCGGCCACACCTGGTCTCCCGACTGTAGGACGCAGCCTTTCCCCGATCCATGACTCCGCGCTCGCTCATCCGCTCCGCGCTCCGGCTCCTGGGGCCGCGCCGCCCGCCCCTGCACGAACGGTCGGCGCACTCGCTCTATTCCCCCGGGCCCGGCGAGGACCCGTCGCCGCTCTACGCCGGGCTGCGGCGGGAGGGGCCGGTGCACCTGATGCGCGAGGGGTTCTGGCTGGTGCTGGGCTACGACGAGGTCGCGTACGCGCTGCGGCACCCGGAGCTCTTCTCCAGCGTGCACACGCCTCCGCGCTTCGACCCCATCCTGAACGAGAGCGATCCGCCGCACCACACCGCGCTGCGCCGCCGGGTGGCCCCGTGCTTCGCCGCCGCGCGCACGGAGGGGCTGGAGCGGACTGCCCGCGCCTGCGCGCGCGAGCTGCTGGAGGGCGCGGGGGGACGGCTGGAGATGGTGGGCGCCTTCGCGGTGCCGCTCACCGAGACGGTGGCGGGCGCGTTCCTGGGACTGGCGCCGCACGACACGGCGGCGCTCCGCGCGCGGCTGGACGGGCACCGGGATGCGCGCTACGGGGCGGGGTACACCGTGCTCGAGGAGTGGCTACGCTCCCACGCGGCCCAGGGGGCGGGCGCTCCGTGCGCGCCGGGGAGCGACGAGGAGGCGGTTGGGCTGCTCAAGCTGTTCTGGGTGGCGGCCACCAGCACCACCGCCCGCCTGATCCCGCTGGCGATGCTCCGCCTGCTGCGCGACCCGGGACTGCGATCCCGGCTGCTTCACGACCGCGCGCTGATCCCCGCCTTCGTGGAGGAGGCCGCCCGCCTGCATCCGCCGGAGCAGCTCCTGTGGCGCGTGGCGCGCCCCGGCGCCGAGCTCGGGGGGAGGGCGATCCCGGCCGGGGCCGGCGTGCGGCTGTGCGTGGGGGCCGCGAACCGCGACCCGGCGCACTTCGCGGACCCGGACACGCTGTCGCTGGAGCGCTCCCCCAACCCGCACCTCACCTTCGGCCTGGGGCCTCACTTCTGCCCCGGGGCGCGGCTGGCGCGCATGCAGCTGCGGGTGGCGGTGGAGACGGTGCTGGAGCTGTGGCCCGGCTTCGCGCTCGCCTGCGCGGGCGACGATCCGCGGATGGTGCACCCGGTCGACCACCACGGCCTCGTCTCGCTCCCCGTGGTGCGGGGGTGAGCTCCGCCCCCGTGGTGGTGTCCGTCCAGGGACTCTCCAAGAAGCTGAGCCGGCAGATGCGGCGCGCCCAGTGGTACGGGATGCAGGACATCGCCCGCGAGCTCCTGGGCGGCGGGCGCCACCCGGCGGAGCTGCGTCCCGGCGAGTTCTGGGCGCTCCGCGACGTCTCGTTCGAGCTGCGGCGGGGCGAGGCGCTCGCGGTGGTGGGCGGCAACGGGGCGGGGAAGAGCACCCTGCTCAAGGTGCTCTACGGCCTCATCAAGCCCGACGCGGGACGGGTGGGGGTGGCGGGGCGCGTGGGTGCGCTGATCGAGCTGGGGACCGGCTTCGACCCGGCACTCACGGGACGGGAGAACATCCGCGTGAGCGCGGCGCTGCACGGTCTGGACCGGCGGGGGATGCACCGGCTGATGGACGAGATCGTGGAGTTCGCGGGGGTCGAGGAGATGGTGGACCTCCCCTTCCAGTACTTCAGCTCGGGAATGCAGGCCCGCCTCTCCTACTCGGTGGCGGCACACCTGGACCCCGACGTGCTGCTGGTGGACGAGGTGCTGGCGGTGGGCGACTCCGCGTTCCAGATCAAGTGCATGAGGCACATGCTGCGCTACCTGGAACGCGGCGGATCGCTCGTGCTGGTGTCCCACAACCCGTACCAGGTGCAGGCGATCTGCCAGCGCGGCATCCTGCTGCACGCGGGGGAGCAGACGTTCGCCGGCACGGCGGTGGAGACGCTGGGGCGCTACCTGGAAGAGCGCGGGGGCGCCGCGGGGGGAGAGACTTCGCCGGTACCCGGCGAGGCGGGAGCGGTCACCATCCTCTCCGTGCGCGCGGAGCCGGCGGCGGGCGCGGAGATCGTGACGGGCGAGCCGCTCCGATTGACGGTGCGCTACCGCGCGCGCGATGCCGCCGAAGGGCAGTGGGGCTTCAGCATCTGGACGGGCGACCAGTGGGTGTGCGTCACGGGGGCGCTGCAGCCGGAGCCCTGCCCCCTCGCCGCGGGGGAAGGGGAGCTGAGCTGCACCATCCCGTCGCTCCCGCTGATGGCCGGGCACTACGTGGTGCGCGCCGTGATCCTCGACGCGGAGACGCAGATGGCGCTGGCCGTCCACGGCTGGTACGATGCGCCGCACCCCCTGCGCGTGACCACCCGTCCCACGCGCGCCAGCAACGCGATGGCGGCGGCGAACCAGCTCACCACGATCCAGGTGGAGTGGGGTTGATCCGGCTCGCGGCGGGGGCGCATACGGAGCGCCGGCTCAGCGCCCGATCACCAGCTCCTGGATCGCGCGGTGGGGGGCGAAGCGGAGATAGCGAACCGTGCCGAGCGGCTGCACGGCACGGAAGCGCGGCGCGGCGCGGAGCAGCGCCGCGATCGCCGCCCCCGTGTGCGCGCGCGCCATCGCGGCCCCTATACAGCGGTGCGGCCCCCCCGCGAACGACAGGTGCGCCGCCGGCCCGCGATCGAGGCGGAGCGACGCCGGGTCCGGGAACCGCGCCGGATCGCGGTTGGCCGCGGCAAGGCAGAGCTCCACCACCGCGTCCGCCGGGATCGTGCGGTCCCCCACGCGCACCGCCTCGGTCGTGCGCCGGGGGACGAGGTGCTCCGGCGGCAGCAGGCGGAGGACCTCGTCCACAAAGGGCGCGAGGAGCCCGGCGTCGGCCGCGATGGGGCCGCGCAGCTCCGGGTGGCGGAGGAGCATCCAGACGGCGGAGCTCACGGCGCGGGGGAGCGTCTCGGTGCCGGCCACCCAGAGCATCCGCACCAGGCTTCGCGCGGCCCGGTCGTCCATCGACCCGCCCGCCCCCGTGCGGAACCACTGGTAGAGCGCGGAGCGGTGCACCACGGCATCCAGCGGCCCCTCCAGCAGCGGAAAGAGCCGCGCGGTGCTCCCCATGGCGGAGTGCGCCGCGTCCGCCAGGGTGGCGGCCGTCTCCTCGTCGAGGCCGGCGAGGTCCGCGCCCAGCGCCGTGGCGAGTGGCCGCGCGAAGCCCTCCACCACCTCCAGCTCGCACCCGTCCGCCAGCGGCCGCAGCAGCGACTCCGCCAGGCGCTCCGCCGCGCGGGCGCGGCGCTCCGTGTCTGCCGCCGAGAAGCAGCGGCCGATGATCCGCCGCACCGCGGTGTGCTCCGGAGGGTCGTTGGCCAGGAGGTAGGGATCGACGGCCTCCAGGGTGGGGGCGCGGCTGGAGAACCGGCGCGCATCCGCGAGGGCGCGGCTCACGTCGTCGTAGCCCAGGAGGAGCCAGCGGCCGTGCCGCTCCAGGTAGTGCACGGGCCCGGCGCTCCGCAGCTCCTCGTACACCTGGAAGATCCGCCGCCCCGTGCCCGGGCGGGCGAGGTCCAGCGTGCGCGGATCGGCCGGCGCGTGCGCCTGGGCGGGGACCGCCCGCAGCCCGCGCGCCGCGCTCCGCGCCCGGCGCCATCCCCGTACCTCGTCGCCCGGCGCGGGGTGGATGAAGCGCGGGGTGCGTCCTTCAGCGCGCGCGACGTCCTGCATGGCGTCGCCCACCGTGGGACGCGCGCCCACGCAGATCACCGCGTCGTAGCCGTCGTCCAGCGCGGCGCGCGCCGCCGCGCTGAAGTGGAAGGGACGGCTTACCATCCACGCAAAGAACCCGGCGTCGAAAACCGTTTCCGGCGGCAGCGCTCCGCCCGCGGCCGCGGAGTAGATGGTGCGCGCGGCCGGCCGCGGCTTCAGCGGGCGCAGCTGCTCTTCCATCCACGCGCGGTCCACGTCCAGCCGCGGCGTGTGATAGCACCAGCTGCTGGGCATCTCCCGCACCAGCCGCGCGGCCAGGAAGGGGCGTACCGCGTCCGCGTCGTCTTCGCGGCCGATGATCGAGACCAGGCCGGGGCGGATGGAGCCCAGGTACTCCAGGGGCGCGGGGGCGCCGCGCGCGAGCCGGCGCGCGTCCACCGGCTCGCACGCCAGGAAGAAGATCCGCTCCCGCGACGGGGTGCGCGAGATGGCGTGGGCCACCACCGCGACCACCCGCGCGCACTCCTCGCGCGTGAAGGCTCCCGCGGCGTAGGGGGCCACCATCTCGCCCAGGCTCACCGCCACGACCCCGGCGGGGTGGAGCCCCGCTTCGCGCCACAGGTCGACCTCCGCGATCTGCACCATGCCGAGGCGGATGATCGAGTTGCGCGCGGCGGTCACGCCGGTGCCGCCGGCGGCGTCCGCGCCCTGGAACAGCGAAGCCGCGGACGGGCCGAGCACCTCCTCGGCCACGGCCGCGCACGCGTCGATCGCCTCTCTGTAGGGCCGGTAGGCGCCGTACAGCCCCTGGCCCAGGCCGGGCCGGTCGCCGGAGCCGCCCGCGAGCGAGTAGAGGATGCGCTGGTCCACGCCGCGAGCTCGCCGCACGAGCTCTTCCGCCAGCCTGCCGAGCCTGGGAAATATGGATGCGGGCGGGCTGGGGGGGCGGGTCATCACACTCCGGCGGTGGGGGTGCCTGTTCGTGAAGCTACCATGCGCCGCGCGCGCGGCGCAAACGGGCCGCCCGCGGTTGACACGGCCGCCCGCGGCCCGCCATGATCCCCGTGATCAGGACGGGAGAAAAAGCATCACACAGAGAAACAGAGGGGAACAGAAAGACCACGGAGAACCCCTTCCGCATTTCTCTCCGTTGCCTCTGTGGCTCTGTGTGAGACCCGCCGTTTTGGATATCTGACCGTGGACGTGGAATGGAGTTGACCGGAGCCGCGCCGGCCCGCCGGGAGGAAGCGTACGCGGACGCGGCGCTGCGGGAGCGCGCCGCGCGGGCCGTCGCGGCCGGAATCGCGTTCCTGGAGCGCGTGCAGCTCCCCAGCGGCGAGCTGCGCATCCTCCTGTCGCGCGACGACACGCCGGCGCCCGTGCCCGACGCCTGCGTGTTCGGTACGGCGCTCGTGGCCGCGGCGCTCACCGGGGTCGAGGGCACCGGCCGGATCCGCGCGCGCGCCGCGGACTTCCTGGCGGCGCAGATGCTCCCCGGCGGCGTGTGGCGCCACTGGACGAGGGACAGCGAGCACTTCCGGCTGGGTTTTCCGCCGGACCTGGACGACACGGCAATGAGCAGCCTGTGCCTGGCGGACCAGGGACGCGCCATCCCGCCCCACCGGCCCCTGTTCCTGGCCAACCGCGACCCGCGCGGCCTCTTCTACTCGTGGATCACGCCGCGAAGGAAGTGGGTCCCCATCGCGGCGTTCTGGCGGATCGCGCTGGTGCAGCTCACCCACCCGCTGTCGTACCACGGGTTCTTCACCGTCACTCCCTCGCGGCGCGGCGACGTGGACGCCGTCGTGAACGCGAACGTCCTGACCTACCTGGGAAGGTCGGCGGACACGGAGGCGGTCGTCCCCTTCCTGCTGCGGATCATGGAGGAGGGGCGCGAGGACTCGTGCGACAAGTGGTACGACAACCCGTTCGCCATCTGGTACTTCTTCTCCCGCGCACTGCGCGGCGCCGGCGCCGATGCGGGCGGCGTGGTGCTCGCGCGGCTCCGAACGCGCACGGCGGGCGACGCGCTGGAGCATGCGCTGGCCGCGTGCGCGTCGCTGGACTGGGGCGTTCCACCGGCCCACGGCTCGATCACCGCGATCCTGGACGCGCAGCTCGGCTCCGGCGCGTGGCCCCACGTGAACGTGTACCACGGCGACCACTGGCGATGGGGCGCGGAGGCGCTGACGACCGCGTACTGCCTGGAGGCGCTCACCCGCTGGGCCGGGCACGCGGGCGCATGATCCGGCACCTGATCCACATCGGCTATCCCAAGGCGGGCTCCACGTTTCTGCAGCACTGGTTCGCGTCACACCCCCAGCTCGCCTACCAGCCCGGGGCGATCGCGGGGTTCCACGACGTGTACTCGATCGCGCGGAGCGCCGCGAGCCCCCAGAGGGAGGAGCGCTACCGCGTCACCAGCTTTGAAGGGCTCTCCGTGCCCATGCCGGACGCGGGGGAGCGGGTGGTGGACTACCGGCGCACGGGCGCGGTGGACCCCGCCACGCGCGAGACGCGGGCGTGCGAGCTGCTCGCCGCGCTCTTCCCCGGCGCGGTGGTGCTGGTGGTCACGCGGGGGTTCCGCTCCATGATCCTTTCCCGCTACTCGCAGTTCCTGCGCACCGGCGGCGACGTGGAACTCCCCGTTCTCCTGGCGTCGGCACTGGGGACCGCGGACGCCCCGCCCGAGGCGCGCATCGAGGTGGAGCACTGGGACTACGACGCGCTGATCGGCAAGTACCGCGCGGCCTTTGGAGCGCACGGCGTCGTGGTGATGCCCTACGAGCTGCTGCGCGACGACCCGGCCGCGTTCACCGCCGCGCTGGAGGCGCGGCTGGGGCTCGATCCCGCCCCGCCGCCGCCGGGGCGGGTGAACGCCTCCCTCACTGGCGAGGAGATGGCCTGGTACCCGCGGCTGGCGCGCGCGGTGCGCAGAGTCCCCCTGGCGAGCCTGCACCGGCTCTACGCGGGCGCCGCGTTCACCAACCGGCTGCGCCTTCCCATCCGCTTGCTCCAGCGGCTGCGCCCCGCCACGCCGGTGACGGCGGCCATGATCCCGGACGCGGCGCTCGAACCCTTCCGCGGCGTGGCGGACTCCCTGCGAAGCGACCCCCTCTACGCCCCGTACGCGGCCGAGTACCTGTGGAAGGAGGGCGCGGATGCGGGCCCGCAAGGCGTCACCGCGCGCGCGCCGCGCCTCCCGGGCGGTTGACACGGACGCCCCCGTCCTGCGATGATGCGCGTGCAAGACGGGCGTTTTCGCGGATTTCCCCTCGTCCGACCCGTCGTCTCCGCGCATGAAGATCATCGTCACCGTCCACCAGTTCCTCCCCGATCATTCTTCCGGCACGGAGGTAATCGCACTCGGCATCGCCAGGGAGCTCCAGGGGCGCGGCCACGAGGTGGTGGTGGTGACCGGCTACCCCGACCCGCGCCCGCTGCGCGACGAGGAGCGTTTCGACCGCTACACGTACGAAGGTCTGCGGGTGGAGCGCTTCCGCCACTCGCCGGACCCCATGGGCGACCAGAGCGTGGTGACGGAGCTCGCCTACGACAACCACCTCTTCGCGCGCGCCTTCGACCGTCTGCTGGGGGAGGTGGAGCCGGACGTCGTGCACTTCGTCCACCTCGCGCGTCTGTCGGCGTCGCTGATCGGGCCGTGCGTGGAGCGCGGCATCCCGACGGTGTTCACGGCGACGGACTTCTGGCCCGTGTGCCCGTACAGCCAGCTGCGGCTGGGCGGCAACGAGCTGTGCGCGGGGCCCGACGCGTCGGCGCTCAACTGCATCCGCCACTTCGCGGAGAACCTCACCGCGCACCCCGTTTCCATCCCCGCCGCCGTGTCGCGTGCACCGAACTGGCTGGTCGGGTTGGGCGTGCGCGCCGCCACCAGCCCGCGCTTACCCGTGTCCGCGCCCAGGTTCTTCACCGAGGTGAAGGCGCTGGTGGGGCGGCAGCAGTTCCTGCGGCGGGAGCTGAACCGCATCGACCGGGTGCTCGCTCCGTCGCGACTGATGGAGCGGAAGCTGGTGGAGGGCGGGATCGAGGCGGAGCGGGTCTCGTTCCTTCCGTACGGGATCGACGCGGCGGGCGGCGAGCGCGGGGTGGAGCGGGGAAGGGAGCGCGTGCTGCGGCTGGGGTTCATCGGCAGCGTGGCGGAGCACAAGGGGGTGGAGGTGGCGATCAAGGCGCTGCGGCTGCTCCCCACCGGTCTGCCGGTGGAGCTGAGCATCCACGGCGCGCCCGGGTCGCACCCAGCGTACCAGGCGTACTACGCGCGCATCCAGGCGCTGGCCGCAAGAGATCCGCGTATCCGGCTCTTCCCGGCGTTTCCTAACCACGAGGTGCGGGGGGTGCTCGGGACGATGGACGCGCTGGTGGTGCCCTCGCTCTGGCACGAGAACACGCCGCTGGTAGTGTACGAGGCCTTCGCCGCCGGGTGCCCGGTGATCGGCTCGGAGGTGGAGGGGATCGCGGAGATCGTGGGGCACGAGGTCAACGGGCTTCTCTTCGCCGCCGGAGACAGCTCGGGTCTGGCGGCCGCGATCCTGCGGCTGGCGGAGAATCGCGGCCTCCTGCGCACCCTCGCCTCACGCACGAAGCCGCCGCTCTCGGTGCCCGCGCACGTTTCGCGTCTGGTGGCGATCTACGAGGAGCTGATCGCGGCGCGTGAGGGCTCCGCGGTTGCCTGACGCGTCGACAGCGACACGGGCGGCGCGGGGCAGGAAGGAGGTCGACGGGACGCTCGCCGGCCCGTTGACACGGACGCCCCCGACCTGCGATGATGCCTGCGCAAGACGGGCGTTTTCGCGGATTTACGCGCGCCCGACCCGTTCGGCCTCGCGCATGAAGATCATCGTCACCGTCCACCAGTTCCTCCCCGAGCACTCTTCCGGCACGGAGGTAATCGCACTCGGCATCGCCAGGGAGCTCCAGGCGCGCGGGCACGAGGTGGTGGTGGTGACCGGCTACCCCGACCCGCGCCCGCTGCGCGACGAGGAGCGCTTCGACCGCTACACGTACGACGGGTTGCGTGTGGAGCGCTTCCGCCACTCGCCCGACCCGATGGGCGACCAGAGCGTGGTAACGGAGCTCGCCTACGACAACCACCTCTTCGCGCGCGCCTTCGACCGGCTGCTGGGCGAGGTGGAGCCGGACGTGGTGCACTTCGTCCACCTGGCTCGGCTGTCGGCGGCGCTGATCGGGCCGTGCGTGGAGCGCGGCATCCCCACGGTGTTCACCGCGACGGACTTCTGGCCCGTGTGCCCGTACAGCCAGCTTCGGCTGGGCGGCAACGAGCTGTGCGCGGGGCCCGACGCGTCGGCGCTCAATTGCATCCGCCACGTGGCGGCGAACGTCGACAGCCACCCCGTTTCGCTCCCCGGGATCGTGGCGCGCGCTCCCAACTGGATGATCGGGCTGGGGGTGAAGGCCGCCACCCGCTCGCGCCTCGTTACGGGGCGGAGCGTCGTCGCCGAGACCAGGGCGCTGGTGGCGCGGCAGCCGTTTCTGCGCCGCGAGCTGAACCGCATCGACCGGGTGCTCGCACCGTCGCGCCTGATGGAGCGGAAGCTGGTGGCGGGCGGCATCGACGCGGAGCGCGTGTCGTACCTCCCCTACGGCATCGACGTGCCCGGCGATGCGCAGCCGGCGGAGCGGGGAAGGGAGCGCGTGCTGCGGCTGGGCTTCATCGGCAGCGTGGCGGAGCACAAGGGCGTGGACGTGGCGGTGGATGCGCTCCGGCTGCTCCCCCCGGGGCTCCCCGTGGAGCTGAGCATCCACGGCGAGCCCGGGACGAACGCGGCATCCCAGGGCTACTACGCGCGCATCCGGGCGCAGGCCCAGGGCGATCCGCGCATCCGGCTATGCCCGCCGTTCCCCAACCGCGAGGTGCGGCGCGTGCTCGCCTCGATGGACGCGCTGGTGGTGCCCTCGGTCTGGCCGGAGAACACGCCGCTGGTGGTGTACGAGGCGTTCGCGGTGGGGTGCCCGGTGATCGGCTCGGACGTGGAGGGGATCGCCGAGATCGTGCAACACGAGGTCAACGGCCTCCTCTTCGCCCCCGGCGACAGCTCGGGTCTGGCGGCGGCGATCCGGCGGCTGGCGGAGAACCGGGCGCTGCTGCGCAACCTCGCCGCGCGCACCCGGCCGCCGCTCTCCGTGGCGGCGCACGTTTCAAAGTTGGAAGCGATCTACGGGGAGCTGGCGGAGGCGCGCGCGGCCGGCGGCCAGACGAGCGAGGCGCATGCTGGTCTCGGTTGACGCGGCCCAGCCCCGCCCGGCCATCACCCTGCCGGACCGGGCGTACCTCCACGAGCTCTGGGAGTGGCGGGGGCTGTGGCTCACCTTTCTTCGCCGCGACCTGCAGCAGCGCTACCGGCGCAGCGTGCTGGCCTTCGCGTGGCTGGTGCTGCAGCCCGTCGCCGGAATGGTGGTGTTCGCGGCCGTCTTCGGGCGCATCGGCCGCATCGGCGCGGACGGGGTGCCGTACCGCCTCTTCGTGCTCGTCGGGCTGACGTTCTGGATCTTTGCGCGCGGCGCGCTCACCGCCAGCGCAGGCAGCGTGGTGGCGCAGAGCAGCCTCGTGACCCGGGTGTACTTTCCGCGGCTCCTCCTCCCCCTGTCGGCGATCGCGGGGCGGCTGATCGACTTCGCGCTGGGGCTGGGCGTGGTGCTGGTGGTGCTCGCCGCATCGGGCCGGCTGCCGGGGCGAGGGGTATGGCTGGCGGTTCCGGCGCTGGTGGTGGCGCTCGTGCTGGTGACGGGGCTGGCGATGGCTGCCGCTGCCGCCAACGTCCGCTTCCGGCAGGTGGGCGCGGGAATTCCCGCGGTCATGCAGCTCTGGATGTTCCTCTCGCCCGTCATCTACCCGGCTTCGCTGGTGCCGCCGGAGTGGCGGGGATGGTACCGCCTCAACCCCATGGTCGGGATCCTGGAGGCGTTCCGCGCCGCGATGCTGGGCCAGCCGGCAGCCCTGGGCGAGCTCGCCTATCCGGCGCTGGCCGCGATCGCGATCTTCACGGTGGGGTTCTCGATCTTCCGCTGGATGGAAGACGAGTTCGCGGACCGGCTGTGAGGAGCGCGGCGCGTGTCTGAACCGTCCATCCAGGTGGAGGATCTGGGGAAGGTGTACCCCGTCCCGGCGACGCCCGGTGGCTGGATCGCCCGGCTCGCGGGGACGCAGCCGTGCCCGGAGCCGCGTTGGGCGCTGCGCGGCGTCGGCTTCACGGTGATGCCCGGCGAGTCGCTGGGCATCCTGGGGCACAACGGGGCGGGGAAGAGCACCCTGCTCAAGATCCTGGCGCGGGTGACCCGGCCGACCACCGGACGCTTTCAGCTTCGCGGGCGGCTGGCGGCGCTCCTGGAGCTGCAGGCCGGCTTCAACCCGGAGTGGACGGGGCGGGAGAACGTCTACGGCAAGGGCGCCACCATGCGCGCCGGCCGCGCCGAGATCCGGCGCCGCTTCGACGAGATCGTCGCCTTCGCGGAGCTGGAGGACTCCATCGACCTCCCCATCCGCAGCTACTCCAGCGGGATGCGCACGCGGCTGGCGCTCTCCACCGTGCTGCACCTGGAGTCGGACATCCTGATCGTGGACGAGGCGCTGGCCGGCGGCGACCACCACTTCCAGCTGCGGTGCCGCCGCAGGCTCGCCGACATCCGCGACCGCGGGACCGCGCTCCTGCTCGTCTCGCACCGCGCCTCGACGGTGGCGGCATGCTGCCAGCGCGCCATCACCCTGGACGGCGGCGTCGTGGTGGCGGAGGGGACGGTCGAGGAGGCGCTCAACGCGTACCACCTGCGCCGCCCGGACCCCTCTTCCGCACGCGGGCGGGGCCGGCGTGGGCTGGCCGCCACGGAGCCGCTCACCCCGCACCGCACGGCTCCGCGCGCGGACGGCTCTGCCGCGGTGCGCATCGGCGGGCTGCGCGTGTGCGGCGAGGACGGGCGGACGGCCGCGGTGGCGGGCGTGGGCTCCACTGTAGGCATCGAGATCACCTACGACGTGCCGGTGGGCGGCGCGGAAGTGGTGGCGGCGCTCTGGTTCCAGGACGACACGGGTTCGTGCACCTTCTTCGTGGCGGAGGACGGCGCCGAATGGCGCGGGCGAACGCGGCCCGCCGGCACGTACCGCTCCACGGCCTGGCTCCCGCCGCACCTTCTGGCGCCGGGACGGCTGCGGGTGGGCGTGCGGCTGTGGGCGCGGCCGGCTGGCGCGGGGGCGGAGTCCGGAAGCGTCGCCGAGCTGCACCCGGCCGAAGGGGTAGGCTTCGAGGTCCTGGAGGGGCTCGCGTCCGCCGGCGGCTTCCCCGAGCCGCTTTCCGGCGTGGTGCGGCCCTCCGTGCCGTGGACCACTCGGTTCCAACCGCCGGAGACCGGTGCGGCCACACCCGGCGAGCGCCCGTCGCCGGGCGGGCGCGCTGCCGCGTACCCGGGGCGGGAGTGACCGCCCCGATGATCCTGAGAAGATGACCGAATCGAGCGATACGGGGCGGCCGGCCACGGTCCGCGTCCGCGGCGCGCTGGCCGAGGGGCTGCGGCGCCTGGCTACCCTCGCGGGGGCCGCGCCGGTCCTGGAAGACCTGCACCTGGTGCTGACCATCCCCAAGACCGGCACGTACACCCTGCTGGAGCTCGTCCAGAGCCTGGGGCTGCTGGCGGACGTCCGCGGGGCGAACCACCAGCTGGGGTGGGAGCGGCCCGCGGCGGCCTGGGACCTCAACCCGCGGCCGCGCGCCTTCATGGTCAACGCGGCATGGGAGCGCGGGCGCCTGAACGAGCGCTGGAGGGTACACCGGCACTTGCGGCGGAGGGCCATCGCGACCGGTTGCGCTCCGCCCCGCAGGCTGCACGTGATCTCCTCCACGCGTGAGCCGGTGGGCCAGGGCCTGTCTGGCGCGTTCTTCAGCGCGCGAGAGTACGGAGTGGCGATGGACGCGGAGTCGGCGCTGGCGCGGCTGATCGACCAGCGTCCGCTCGAAGCCGGGCTGCTGATGGGCGTCCGCTGGTGGGAGCTGGACTGCTGGTTCGACCGCAACGTGAAAGCGAGCCTCGGGATCGACGTCTTCGCCGAGCCGTTCGACCAGGCCCGCGGCTGGCAGATCTACGAGGGGGAGGATGCGCGGCTCCTGCTGATCCGGCAGGAGAGCTTCGCCAGCCTGTCGGAGGCGGTGAGCGCCTTCTATGGCCTGCGTGTGCCCCCCACCGTCATCCCGCACGCCAACGCCGGCGAGGATCACGCCTATCGTGACAGCTACCGCGACGCGAAACGGAGGATCCGGATTCCGGCCTCGCTGCTGGAAACGGTGTACTCGGGCCGCTACGCGCGGCACTTCTATTCAGACGCCGAGCTGCAGGCATTCAGACGCCGCTGGGAGGAGGGATGATGAGCCTCGTGCGCCGTGCCGCGCGCCGGGTGCCGCCGGGGCTTGTCCTCCGCTCCGCGCGCGCCGGAACCCGCGAGACGACGACCGAGCCGAACGTGACGCCGATTCCCGGCGGCCTTCGCGGCGCGCTGGCGGGACGGCTGCAACGGCTGGCCGACCGGATTGGAAGGGAGCCGATCCTGGACGACCTGCACCTGGTGCACACCATTCCCAAGACGGGCACGTACACCCTGCTGGAGTTCGTCCAGCGCCTGGGGCTGCGGGGGGAGGTCCGCGGGACGAACCACCAGCTCTGCCTGCGGCGCTCCGCGGAAGTATGGGACCGTGACGCGAGGCCGCGCGGCTTCCTGGCCGCTACAGCCTGGGATCGCGGCCGGGTGAACGAGTGCTGGGCGGTGTACCGGCGCCTGCGGAGCAGCGCGCCCTCGGCGGGGTGCGCTCCGCCCCGGAGGCTGCACGTGATCTCCTCCACGCGCGAACCGGTGGGGCGACGGCTGTCGGGGGCGTTCTTCCGCTCCCGAAAGGGACCCGAGCCCATCTCAGTGGAGTCGGCGCTGGCGCGGCTCATGGAAGAGCCGGCCCAGGGCGGACCGATGGCCGGCACCCGCTGGTGGGAGCTCGACGCCTGGTTCGACCGGAACGTGAAGGAGACGCTGGGGATCGACGTCTTCGCCGAGCCGTTCGACCGGGAGCGCGGGTGGCAGATCTACGAGGGCGAAGACGCGCGGCTCCTGCTGGTCCGCCAGGAGAGCTTCGCCAGGCTCCCCGAGGCGGCGAGCGCCTTCTACGGGCTCCCCGCGCCCGCCGCCATCCCGCACGCCAACGCCGGCGAGCATCACGCCTATCGCGGCAGCTACCGCGAGGCCCGGGAGAAGATGCGCGTGCCGGCAGCGCTCCTGGACACGGTGTACTCGGCCCGCTACGCGCGCCACTTCTATTCCGATACCGAACTGCAGGCGTTCAGACGCCGCTGGGAGGAGCGATGATGAGCCTCGTGCGCCGTGCCGCACGCCGGGCGCGCCGGGTGCCGCGGGGGCTGGTCCTCCGCGCCGCGCGCGCCGGAATCCGCGTTCTATCCGGCCCGGACGACGCGCGGCCGCCGATGATCGAGGACCTTCACCTGGTGCTCTCGCCGAACCGGGTGGGCTCCAACACCCTGTGGAACGTGCTGCGGCAGCTCCCCGTGGAGGGCGCGTTCCACAAGGCGCACTCCGTGTGCGGTCCAGAGCTGCCGGGGTGGGAGGAGTGCCCCTTCCCCAAGTGGGAGCTGGTGCAGATGAACGAGTCGGACGGCAAGACGTGGGAGCGGGTGCTGTTGCACCGCCGCCTCATGGCCCGCGCCGCCGTGGCCGGAGGCAGGCCCCCGCGCAAGATCCGCGTGATGAGCGCGGTGCGCGAGCCGGTGGCGCAGTGGATCTCCGCCCTCTTCTACTCCGCGCAGCGCTACCCCGAGGTGCTGGATCCCACCTCGCTCACGGTGGAAAAGGTGACGCGCTACCTCACGGGCGAGCTCCACATCGTCTACCCCTGGCTGGAGGGCGGCGAGTGGTGGGAGCACGACGCGTGGATACGCCGCGAGCTGGGGGAGCGCATGGGGCTCGACGTGTTCCGCACTCCCTTCGACCGGGAGCGGGGCTGGCAGGTCTACGAGGGGCGCGATGCGCGGCTGCTGATGATCCGCCAGGAAAGCATGGGGCGCATCCAGGAAGCCGTCGGCGAGTTCTACGGGCTCCCCGCGGCCAGCGTCCCGGCGGTGCGCGAGAACGACAGCGGCAGCTTCCCGTACCACGAGCAGTACCTGAGCGTCCGCGGCCAGATCCGGCTCCCCGAGCCGCTCCTGGACCGCATCTATTCGACTGAGCTGGTGCGGCACTTCTACACGCCCGCCGAGATCGCGAGGTTCAAAGCGCGCTGGAGCGGGCGCAGTGCCTGAAACGATGACCGGATTGATCGAGACGCCCGCCGGCATCCGCGGCGCGCTGGCCGGAGGGCTGCGACGGCTGGTGGACCGGGTTGGAAAGGAACCGGCGCTGGACGACCTGCACCTGGTGCACACCATACCCAAGACCGGCACGTACACCCTCCTGGAGTTCGTCCGGAGCGTGGGGCTACGGGCGGAAGTCCGCGGCACGAACCACCAGCTTTGCATGGAGCGCTCCGGGGAGGCGTGGGAGCGCGACCGCAGATCGCGCAGCTTCCTGGCCGGTGCCAGTTGGGAGCGCGGGCGGATGAACGCGCGATGGGCGGTGCACCAGCATCTGCGGGCCGGCGCCCCCGCTGGCGGCTTCGTTCCGCCCCGCAAGGCGCACGTGATCTCGTCCACGCGCGAACCGGTGGGGCGACGCCTGTCCGGGGCGTTCTTCCGCTCCCGCAAGAGCGCCGAGCCCGTCGCGTTCGAGGCGGCGCTGGCGAGGCTGCTGGACGAAAAGCCGGCCACGGCCGGCTTGATGCGCGGCGCCCACTGGTGGGAGCTCGACTCGTGGTTCGACCGGAACGTCAAGGCGACCATGGGGATCGACATCTTCGCCGAGCCGTTCGACCAGGCGCGCGGCTGGCAGATCTACGAGGGGGAAGAGGCGCGGCTCCTGCTGATCCGCCAGGAGAGCTTCGCGCGGCTGCCCGAGGCGATGAGCGCCTTTTACGGGCTCCGCGTGCGCCCCGCCGCCATTCCGCACGCCAACGCCGGGGAGCAGCACGCCTATCGCGGCAGCTACCGCGAGGCCAAGGCGAAGATCCGGGTTCCGGCTTCGGTGCTGGACACGGTGTACTCGGCCCGCTACACGCGCCACTTCTATTCGCCGGACGAGATCCGCGGCTTCAAGGAGCGGTGGAGCGAGCCCGCGCCGTGAAGCCGCGCCGCGCCTGGGAAACGGCCGCGGGGGGTTGCTCCAGCCCCGCCGATTGGCGACGTTGCGTCGTGGGCGCAGTGCACCCCGCCGCTCCCCACCCGCCCCGCCCAGAGGACGCATGACTCCCGCACCGGAAGCCGAAGCGCTCGCGCCCGCCGAGGACGTGCCGCGCCTTCACCGCCCCAGCCACCTGGACGCGCTGGAGAGCGAGGCCGTCTACGTGCTGCGCGAGGCGGCGGCCGAGTTCGAGCGCCCCGTCCTCCTCTTCTCCGGCGGCAAGGACTCCACCGTGCTGGTGCGGCTGGCGCAGAAGGCGTTCTGGCCCGGCCCCATCCCGTTTCCCCTGCTGCACGTGGACACGGGGCACAACTTCCCGGAGGCGCTGGAGTTCCGCGACCGGCTGGCGCGCGAGACGGGGGTGGAGCTGATCGTCCGCACGGTGCAGGACTCCATCGACCGCGGCCGCTGCGTGGACGAGACGGGGCCGGGCGCCAGCCGCAACTCGCTGCAGAGCGTCACGCTTCTCGATGCCATCGCCGAGCTGAAGGCCGACGCGGCGCTGGGTGGCGCGCGGCGCGACGAGGAGAAGGCGCGGGCCAAGGAGCGCTTCTTCTCGCACCGCGACCGCTTCGGGCAGTGGAACCCGCAGTACCAGCGCCCGGAGATCTGGAGCCTGTTCAACGCGCACCGGCACCCGGGGGAGCACTTCCGCGTCTTTCCGCTCAGCAACTGGACCGAGATGGACATCTGGCGGTACATTGCGCGCGAGCGGATCGAGCTGCCCTCGCTCTACTTCGCCCACCGGCGCGAGGTGGTGGCGCGCAACGGCCAGCTTCTCGCGCGCACGCCCTGGGTGCCGCTGCTGCCGGGCGAGCGCTACGAGGAGCGGCAGGTGCGCTTCCGCACCGTGGGCGACGCCACCTGCACCGGCGCCATGGAGTCCGCCGCATCCACCGTGGACGAGGTGATCGCCGAGATCGCGGGGCTGCGCGTGGGCGAGCGGGGCGGCCGCGCGGACGACCACCGCTCCGAAGCGGCCCTCGAAGACCGCAAGCGCCAGGGGTACTTCTGAGCCCGACGCATAATCCCGGTGCGCGCGAAGGCCGTAACGGAAGGCTCACGCGGAGACGCGGAGACGCAGAGAGAGGTACGGAGGAATACGAGGCACCGGGAGAGCTTCGAGTTGTTCTTTCATCTGGAACGATCTGTTCTCGTTGTTCCTCCTCCGTGTCTCCGCGCCTCCGCGTGAGATCATTTCCTCCAAAGCGTCCGTGCGGCAATCGGTGATGAACGAGACTGAGACGGAGCTCCTGCGCCTGACCACGGCGGGAAGCGTGGACGACGGCAAGAGCACCCTCATCGGCCGGCTCCTGCTGGACACCGGGTCGGTGCCCGAAGACCAGCTCGAGGCCGTGGAGCGCGCCACCCGGCGGCGCGGCGGGGGCGGGGTGGACCTGTCGCTCCTCACCGACGGCCTGCGCGCCGAGCGGGAGCAGGGGATCACCATCGACGTCGCGTACCGCTACTTCGCCACGCCGCGCCGCAAGTTCATCATCGCGGACACCCCCGGCCACGTGCAGTACACCCGCAACATGGTCACCGGCGCTTCCACCGCGGATCTGGCGGTGGTGCTGGTGGATGCGGGGCGCGGGGTGCTCCCCCAGTCGCGGCGGCACGGCTTCATCGCGTCGCTGCTGGGCATTCCGCACGTGGTGGTGGCCGTCAACAAGATGGACACCGTGGACTGGGACGCGGGGACGTTCGACGTGATCGTGGCGGAGTACCGCGACTTCGCGCAGCGGCTGGAGATCGGGAGCCTCTCCTTCGTCCCAGTCTCCGCGCTGCACGGCGACAACGTGGCGGTGCCCAGCGACCGCGCGCCCTGGTACGACGGCCCCACGCTCCTCCACCAGTTGGAGAACGCGCACGTGGGCGCGGGGCGCAACCGCATCGACTTCCGCTTTCCCATCCAGTACGTGGTGCGCTCCGGCGGGCGCGGGCTGGCGGGGCGTGTGGCGTCCGGCACCATCTCGCCGGGCGAGGAGGTGTCGATCCTCCCCGCCGGCACCCGTTCGCGCGTGCGGTCGGTGGGCACCTTCGACGGGCCCGTGGCCGAGGCGGGCGCGGGCGACTCGGTGGTGGTGACGCTGGAAGACGAGGTGGACGCCGGGCGCGGCGACATGCTGGTGCGGCGGATGAACCACCCCACCGTCTCCACCGAGTGCGACGCCACGATCTGCTGGATGGGCGACGCGCCGCTGGACACCGCCGTCCCCTACCTCCTGCGCCACACCACGCGCACCGTGCGGGCTCGCGTCACGAAGCTGGTCTACCGCATCGACGTGGACACGCTGCACCGCGAGCGGGTGGACGCCCTGGGGACCAACGACATCGGGCGGGTGGAGATCACCACCGCGTCGCCGCTCTGCTTCGATCCGTACCGCATCAACCGCGAGACGGGGAGCTTCGTCCTGATCGACCCCTTCACCCACGCCACGGTGGCCGCTGGGATGATCCGCGCCGGCGCGCGCTCGGCCTATGAGGAGCGGACGGAGGCCTCGCCCAACGTGGCCTGGGAGGGGTGGAACATCTCCCGCGCGGAGCGCGAGCGCCGCAACGGGCACCGCGCCGCCGTGGTCTGGCTGACGGGGCTGCCCGGGGCGGGGAAGACCACCGCCGCCCGCGCGCTGGAGCGCGAGCTCTTCGGCATGGGATGCTCCACCATGCTCCTGGACGGCGACCAGCTCCGGCACGGCCTCACCGGCGACCTCGGCTTCAGCGCGGAGGACAGGCGCGAGAACGTGCGGCGCGTGGGCGAGGTGGCGAGCCTCTTCTTCCAGCAGGGCTCCATCGTCCTCTGTTCGCTCGTCTCCCCCTTCCGCGCCGACCGCGACCGCGTGCGCGCCATGCTCCCCGAGGGGTCGTTCCTGGAGGTGCACGTGGAGTGCGATCTGGACGAGTGCCGCCGCCGCGATCCCAAGGGCCTCTACGCCCGCGCGGAGCGGGGCGAGATCCCCGAGCTGACCGGGGTGTCGTCGCCGTACGAGGCGCCGGAGCGTCCCGAGCTGGTCCTGCGCACCGACCGCGAGAGCGCCGAAGGGTCGGCCGCGCGGCTGCTGGCGCTCCTGCGCGAGCGCGGAGTCCTGGGAGAGATCCATGGCCGGTGAGCCGCGCGTCGTCGTCCGCCCGTCGCCGCTCTGCGCCGAGACGCCGCTGGAGGCGCTCGCAGCGGAGATCACCCCCGCCGGGCTGCACTACGTCCGCAGCAACTTCCCCTTTCCGGATCTGGACGCGCGCACCCACCGCATCCGCGTGGACGGCGCCGTCGGAGAGGCGATCGAGCTGGGGATGGACGAGCTGGCGCGCCTCCCCCGCCGTACCGTGGGCGTGACGCTGGAGTGCGCGGGGAACGATCGCCTGACCCTCGCGCCGCTGCCCGCGGGCGAGCTGTGGGGCGGCGGCGCCGTGGCGACGGCGGAGTGGGGCGGCGTCTCGCTTGCGGACGTCCTCGCCCGCGCAGGCGTGGCGCCCGGCGCCCTGGAGGTGCTGGTGGAGGCGGCCGACGAAGGGGTGGCGGGGGGAAACAATATCCGCTTCGCCCGCTCGCTGCCGCTGGCGAAGGCGCTGCACGCGGACACGCTGCTGGCATCCGAGATGAACGGCGAACCCCTTCCCCCCGAGCACGGCGCGCCGCTGCGGCTGGTGGTCCCCGGCTGGTACGGGATGGCGAGCGTCAAGTGGGTGTCGCACATCTCCGTGCTCACCGAGCCCTTTGCCGGCTGGTTCCAGCGCGACCGCTACGTGCTGGACTACGGCGCCGGCCACGCAATCGTGCCCGTCGCGGAGATGGCGGTGAAGGCCGTCGTCACCGAGCCGCGGGGCGGGGAAGTCCTCGGCACCGGACCGATGACGGTGGGCGGCTGGGCCTGGTCCGGCACGGGGCCCATTACCCGCGTGCAGGTGGCGGTGGACGGTGGCGATGGATGGGAGGATGCGCGGGTGCACCCCGCCTCCGGTGGCTACCTGTGGCAGCGCTGGGAGTACGAGTGGGCGAGCCGCGCGCCGGGGCGCCACACCCTGCGCGTCCGCGCGCACGACGCGGCGGGGAACGTGCAGCCGGACGCCCCGCGCTGGAACCGCCTGGGCTACGGCGCCAACGCGGTACGCCCGGTCGTCGTCGAAGCGCGCTGACCCGCCAGATCCGCCGCACTTTTCGCGAAATCAGGAGTGGGACCGTCGAGATGCATCACCGCTCCACCGTAGTCCGCACACCGCCGTCCAGCGCCACCCCCGCGTCGGAGTCGCTCCCTGCGGCGCCACCGCGGCAGGCGCGCGTCCAGATCCTCCTCTCCACCTACAACGGCGCGGAGTTCCTCCCCGAGCTGCTGGAGAGCCTGGACGCGCAGAGCCTGCAGGACTTCCACCTGCGCGTGCGCGACGACGGCTCCACCGACGGCACGCTCGCCATTCTGGACGAGTACGCCCGCCGCCGCCCCGCCACGGTGGAGCGCGGGGCGCACGTCGGCGTGCCGGAGAGCTTCTTCCGCGCGCTCCGCGACGCCGAGCCCCGCGCCGACTTCTTTGCGTACTGCGACCAGGACGACGTGTGGCTGCCGGGCAAGGTGGCGCGCGCGGTCGAGTGCCTGTCGCGAGCCGATCCCGCGCGCCCGGCGCTCTACTGCTCCGGCCTCACACCGGTGGACGTGCACCTGGAGCCGCTCGACAAGCCGCGGAGAACGGTCCGGGCGCTGGATTTCCGCAACGCGCTCGTGGAGAACCAGGTCTCGGGGTGCACGATGATGTTCAACCACGCGGCGTGGGAGCTCCTCACCCGGAGCACGCCGCGGGGGGCGCTGATGCACGACCACTGGGCGTACCTGGTGGTCTCCGCGTTCGGCACGATCCACTTCGACCCCGAGCCGAGCCTCCTCTACCGCCAGCACCCCCGCAACACCGTGGGGATGCCGCGCGGCCTCCTGTCGCGCGTCCGCGCCTTCCAGAAGCGCCGCGGGATGTCGCCGCTCTTTGCGCAGGCGGAGGAGTTCCGCGCCCTTTACGGCGGCACGCTGGATGGGGTGCGCCTTGCCGCGCTGGACCGCTTCCTCGCCAGCCGCCAGACCCCGGCCCGCAGGCTTCGCTACGCCCTCCGCCCCGCCACCTACCGCCACCGCCTGGTGGACGACGTGGCACACAGGCTGATGGTGGCGCTGGGGTACTTTTAGTGCGTTAGTGCGTGCGGTTTGTCTGTCGTCCACCCTCCGATGCCCATGCCGTAGGGTCCATCCGCTTCCGGCCCTCTTAAATCATGCCCGTGTCCCGCACTTCCACCGAGGGCCTTCGCCACTGGTCGTTTCGACGCAAGCTGGTCAGCGGCCTCGCGGCGCTTTGCGCGGTGGCCGCGGTCGCGCTGGCTGCCCTCACGTGGAGCGCCGCGTCGGAGCGGGGGATCGCGCAGCGGGTCTCTCGTCAGGAGCTCCCCGGACTCGGCCTCGTCCTCAACGTGGACCGCGATGCGCACCAGGTGGTGCTCGCGCTGCACAAGGCAGCCGGCGCGCCCGACCCCGCGGCCGGCGCGCGCTGGCTGGACACATATGCCGAGAACATTACCCAGACCCGTGAGCGCCTGAAGACGTATCGGGCTCTTCCCCGGGTGCGCGAGGGGAATGGCGAGCTCCTGGAGATGGCCGACCGTACGCGGGACTCGCTGCAGATGACTGGCGACGAGATCGCGGCGCTGGCACGCGGGGGCCAGCTCGCCGCTGCTGCCGGACGGCTTCCTGAGCTCGAAGTCAAGTTGGAGCGTCTCCGGGAGCCGCTCGGCATCCTGGAGGAAAGGCACGAGGCGGACACCGAAGCTCTCTCGCACCGTGCGCGAATCGCGGCCTGGGTTTCGTGGGCGGCGACCCTCGCATCTCTTCTCCTGCTCGGCCTCGCGGTCGTCGCGATCGCGCGGGAGATGGAGCGCCAGGTGACCGTGCCCATCACGCGTCTCGTCGACGTGGCCGAGCAGCTTGCGCGGGGCGATCTGGACGTGGACGTGGGGCAGGACCGGGAACGCCGTGACGAGATCGGCCGCCTCTCCAGCGCCATGCAGACGACGGTTGAGTCGGAGCGCGAGATCGCGCGCATCGCGGCACGTGTCGCCGCCGGGGACCTGACTGTCCGGGTGACGCCGCGGTCCGCACAGGACCGATTGAGCGCCGCGCTGGCCGAAGTCGTCGCGTCCGAGCGCGAGATGGCGCGCATCGCGGAGCGGATCGCCGCGGGCGACCTCACGGTGACGGTGCCGCGGCGCTCGGGCGAGGATGCACTCAGCGCCGCGCTCACCTCGATGGTGGAGCGGCTCGCGGCGGTGATCGCCGACGTTCGGACGGGTGCGGAAGTGCTCTCCGGAGCCTCCAGCCAGATGACCCTCACCGCCCAGTCGCTAGCCGAGGGCGCCGGCGATCAGGCCGCGGCGGCGCAGGAGACGACCGCCAGCCTCGACGAGATCGGATTAACCGTGAGCCGGAACGCGGCGGAGAGCCGGGTGGTGGAGCGCAACGCCCTGCGCGCGGCCGAAGAGGCGGCGGCGGTCGGCAACGCGGTGCAGGAGTCCGTGGCGGCGATGCACGAGATCACGCAGCGCGTCAGCATCGTGGAAGAGATCGCCGAGCAGACCAACATGCTCGCCCTGAACGCGGCCATCGAGGCTGCTCGCGCGGGGGAGCAGGGGCGTGGGTTCGCGGTCGTGGCGGACGAGGTGAGGAAGCTTGCCGTTCGTGCCCAGCACTCCGCGCAGGAGATCAGGGTGCTGGCGGCGGGCAGCATCCAGACCGTGGAACGGTCGAGCGGGCTGATCGCGGCTCTCGTGCCCACCATCCGCCTCACCACCGAGCAGATGCAGCGCGTCGCGGACGCATCGGACGAGCAGACCGCGAGCCTTGGCCACATCAACCGCGCGATGGAGCAGGTCGACCAGGTCGCCCAATCCAACGCCGCCGCCACCGAGGAGCTCGCCGCCACCGCCCAGGAGCTCTCCGCCCAGGCGGAGGCTCTGCAGGAGCGGGTGCGGTATTTCCGGGTGAGTGCGTTAGTGCGTTAGTGCGGGGGAGTGCGTTGGGGCGCGTGGTCACCCCCAGCTCTGTCATCCTGAGCGACGCGCTGCTCCGAATTCCGCATGGCTCCGAGCTCTGGCGCGGAGCGAAGGATCTACTGCGCGTTCCGAGGCCCCCGTGATGCCGCGCCGGCCTCTCGCCCCGCCGGCTAGATCCTTCGGTCGCCGCAGGAGTACGGCGCACCGCCGGGCATCCGTCGGGCGGCTCCCTCAGGATGACATAGGGTGGGGCACCGGCGTGGTTCACGCACTGACGCACTAACGCACTCACGCACTTCCCTCCCGCCTTGACACACCCGCCCACCCCCGTAGATTCCCGCCCCGCATCTACCGCTCTACATTGCACTTGGACGGAGAGACCCGTTGGCCGCACCTGCCGTGCTCATGCTGGAAGATGGACGCGTGTTCGCCGGCGAGTCGTACGGGGCCGGCGGGACCGCGTTCGGCGAGGTGGTGTTCAACACCTCCATGACCGGGTACCAGGAGGTCCTCACCGACCCGTCGTACACCGGCCAGCTCGTGGCGATGACCTACCCGCTGATCGGCAACTACGGCGTCAACCCGGCGGACGAGGAGTCGGCGCGGCCGCAGGTGGCCGGCTTCATCCTCCACGAAGCGCCGCCGAGGCACAGCAACTGGCGCGCGACCGAGCCGCTCCACGACTACCTCGAACGAAGCGGCGTGGTGGCCATCCAGGGCGTCGACACGCGCGCCCTCACCCGCCACATCCGCTCGCGCGGGTCCATGCGAGCCGCCATCGCGCCGGCGGAGGAGGCGGGCGACGCGCTTTTGGACCGCATCCTCGCCCAGCCCTCCATGGCGGGGCTGGACCTGGCGGACGAGGTCTCCACGCACGAGCGCTACACCGTGACCCCCGCGGGGGAGCGGCGCTACCGTGTGCTGGCGTACGACTTCGGAGTCAAGAGCAACTCCCTGCAGCTCCTTGCCGACCGCGGCTGCGAAGTGACGGTGATCCCCTCGCACACGCCGGTGGAGGAGATCGTCGCGGCCGGGGCGGACGGGCTCTTCGTCTCCAACGGCCCCGGCGACCCCGAGGCGGTGCCCCACGCGCTGGACTCCATCCGCGAGCTGGGCGCACGCGACACGCCGGTCTTCGGGATCTGCCTGGGCCACCAGCTCATCTCGCGCGCATTTGGGGCGACTACTTACAAGCTCCTGTACGGCCACCGGGGCGGCAACCACCCCGTGCGCCGCGTGAGCGACGGGGCGGTGGAGATCACCTCGCAGAACCACGGCTTCGCGGTGCAGGGAGACGAGAGCGGGATTCCCGGTGCGCCGGGGCTGCGCGTGACCCACGTCAACCTGAACGACGGCACCGTGGAAGGCGTGGAGCACACCGAGCAGCCCGTTTTCTCGGTGCAGTACCACCCCGAGGCGGCGCCCGGGCCGCACGACTCCGTCTATCTCTTTGACCGCTTTGTGGATGAGATGGAGCGCCGCCGCAACCTCGCGGGCGGAGACGCTTGACGGCACGCGGGCGGCGGATTATCCTTGGGTCGTTCTAAATAGCCGTCCCACACCCCCTTAGGCCGTCTTCGCCCGCAACGCGCCCGCTCCGCCCCCTCCGGCCGCAACGATCCAACGTTTGCCGAACCCGGTTTTTTCGCCCTGAAAACGGGTGAAGCAGCGGTGCAAATCATTTCCGGCCGTCGCGTGCACGAAGAAGTTCTTCGGGAGGCTCCTCCATCCCGAAGGAGGGCCCCGCGGCTCCTATCGCTCGATTTGCGCTGCGTCGCGCATCGACCCGGGGCACAGCCCCAGCATCAACCCCCCCAGGAGGAAGTTTCATGACCAAGGCGGATCTGGTACAGAAGGTCGCCGACACGATCGGCCCCGGCATCACGAAGCGCGACTGCGCGGTGGTGGTGGATTCGTTCCTGAACTCCATCAAGGACGCCATGGCGGATCACCAGAACATCGAGATCCGAGGGTTCGGCACCTTCAAGGTCCGTGAGCGCAAGAGCCGCCTGGCGCGCAACCCCCGCACCGGCGACCCGGTGGAGGTGCCGCCGCGCGCCGTGCCGGTGTTCAAGCCCTCGAAGGAGCTCCGCGCCCTGGTGGAGGAGAAGGTGCTGGAGGTCTGAACGAAAGTGCTAAGTGCCCGGTGCCAAGTGCTGAACTACCATACGTTTCGTCTCAACACTTAGCACTCAGGACTCAGCACTCCGTGGGTTGCCGACGCAGTGCGACCGCCCGCCCCGGGACTCGGGGCGGGCGTTTTTCTTGCGTGCTCCGGCGGGTGTCTTCCACCCGGAGCTTCCCGCCATGCCGCAGTCGTTCGACCCGCGCGACGCCCGCGCCTCGCGCTCCCACTCCGCCCGCTCGCTTGGCCCGTACGAGACCGCCTACGACACCCGCCGCGGCTACACGGAGGCGGACGCCCCGGCCGAGCGCCCCATGCGCCACCACGAGGACGAGGTGTGGCGCGGGCGGGGTCGAGACGAGCGGTAGCACGCCTCTGGCACACCTCCTGCCCGGTCCGCCCGCTGAACCCGGACCGGAGATCGTATGCTGATTCAGGAAGTGCTGACCGACCTATCCCCGGCGGAAGTGATCGACCGGGCGCGCGAGTTCTTCAACATGCGCTTCTCGCCCTACGGCGGCTTCACGGCCGACGAGGGCCCATCGCACATCACCTTCAACACCGAAGCGGGCGACGTGGCGGTCGGCATCGGGACCCAGGAGGGTCGCACACTTGTGCGCGCCTCCACCTCGCGCCTTCACCACGAGGTCTCGCAGTTCCTCATCACCATCGCCCCTCCCGAAGAGGTCCGGCAGAACGTGCCGGGGCCGGGTGCGTCGGGAGCCGGGTGAACTGGGGGCGAATGGGGAATGGGGAATGGGACAGCGGAGGGCCAACCCCATCCTGTCATCCTGAGCGAAGCGCCTCTCCATCCTCGTCCGGGCTGTGAACCATGGCGCGAGCGAAGGATCTACTGCGCGTTCCGAGAGGCTCGCGATTCCCTGCGGTCCTCTCGCATCACCGGCTAGATCCTTCGCTCCGCGCCAAGCATTGGAGACGTGGCAAGGACGGCGCCGCGCGTCGCTCAGGATGACAAAAAAAAGGGTGGTGGGCCGGCCCTCCACAGCCCGCTTCAGCGGGCTTCGCGTGGTTCCAGCCGGGGGATTCATCCCCCGGCGTTCCACGCCGCCGTTCGATGCCGGCATTCGATGCCGGCGTACCGGCCCCATTCCTATCCCCCATTCCCCCATTCCCCCATTCCACATTCCCGCTGTCCGAACTCCGCCGCCTCCGCGGTGTACGCCGTACGTCCCACGCATGCACCCACCCCGCGCGGAGCCCGGATGATTGTTCGCACCCTCTTCTTCGCCACGTACCGCGACCTCGCGGGGACGGACGAGCTCGCCGTGGAGCTGCCGGCGGGGGCGCGCGTCGCGGACCTGGTGCGGCAGCTGCGCGCGGGGGGCACCGCGCTCTCATCGCTCCCCGAATCGCCCGTTGTCGCCGTGAACATGGACTACGCGCCCGCCGCCACCGCGCTCAGCGACGGCGACGAGGTGGCGTTCATTCCGCCGGTGGCGGGGGGCTGACGTGGGGACGAGCTACGCCGCCGTGGTCGCCGAGCCGCTGGACGCCGCACGCATCCTTGCCGACACTCTCTCTCCCGAAGACGGGGCCGCGCTCCTCTTCTGGGGCGTAGTGCGCAACGAGAACGACGGGCGCGCCGTGACCCAACTCGAGTACCACGCCTACGAGGCGATGGCCGAACGCGAGCTCCTCCGCATCGCCGACGAGGCGCGCGAACGGTGGGGGACGGGCGACATCCGCGTCATCCACCGCATCGGGCTGCTGGAGGTTGGCGAAGCGAGCATCGCCATCGCCGTGGCGGCGCCGCACCGCGGGGAGGCGTACGAAGCCAGCCGCTACGTCATCGAGCAGGTCAAGCAGCGCGTGCCCGTGTGGAAGCGCGAGGGGTACGTGGAGGGAGCGCACGAGTGGGTTCCCGGCTTCACCCCGGCGGCCGGATGACGCGCCTGGTGCAGCTCGGCGGCGCGCTCCCCGTCGTCGCCGAGAACGCCATCCCCGACCACGAGCCGATGACGGACGGCTTCGGGCGCCGCATCGAGTACCTGCGTATCTCCGTGACGGACAAGTGCAACCTCCGCTGCGTCTACTGCATGCCGGAGGAAGGCCTTCCCTGGCTGCGCCGCGACGAGCTCCTCTCGTACGAGGAGATCGGCGAAATCGTGCGGACGATGGCGGGACTGGGGCTGCGCCGCGTGCGCATCACCGGCGGCGAGCCGCTCGTGCGCAGCGACCTCCCGTCGCTCGTGCGCATCCTCCGCGGCATTCCCGGCATCGAGGACATCGCCCTCTCCACCAACGCCGTCCTCCTGCGCGAGCACGCGGATGCGTTGCGCTCCGCGGGACTGGACCGCGTCAACGTCTCGCTCGACTCGCTGATTCCCGAGCGCATCGACGCCATCTCTCGGCGTGCGGGCTCCGCGCGTGCGATCCTGGTTGGGCTGGAGGCGGCGGAGCGAGCCGGCTTCTTCCCCATCAAGGTGAACTGCGTGGTGATGCGTGGCCGCAACGACGACGAGGTGGAGGCGTTCGCCGCCATCACGCGCGAGCGGCCCTGGCACGTCCGCTTCATCGAGGTGATGCCGACCGGCGACAACCTGGGCGTATCGCAGGACGAGTACGTGTCGTCGGAGGAGACGCTGGGGCGCATCGCGCGCATCGGCGACCTGCGGCCGGTGGCGGGGCCGCGCGGCAACGGGCCCGCGAAGTACTACGCCTTCGACGGCGCGGCGGGGACGGTGGGCGTCATCACGCCGATGAGCCACAACTACTGCGGCACCTGCAACCGCATGCGCCTCACCGCCGATGGGCAGCTTCGCCCCTGCCTCTTCGGCGACCTTCACACCGCCCTGCGCGACCCTCTCCGCCGCGGTGAGCCGCTGGAGCCGCTGATCCGCCAGACCCTGCGCATCAAGCCCGAGCGCCACTGGCTGGTGCAGGGGAGCGACGAGGGGAGCGGGGGGCTGCGGGCGTTGAGCCAGGTGGGAGGGTAGGGGGCCGGCCTGTTCGCGAGTGGCGGCGCGCGGGCGGGCACGGGCAGCCACATGGGGCGGCCCCTACAGGATCCGGTGCGAAGGGCGGGGATCGTGGTGGGGGCGAGGGCGGGCAGACACGCAGGTCTGCCCCTACTGGTGTCGGTGCCGATTGCGGGCGGCGGTGCGGGGGCGGGCACGGGCGCGATGAATCGCGCCCCTACCGGTTTTAAGGACATAGAAACGGCGCCCGCTGCTTCAGCGGGCGCCATTGATTTTTCGGTCGGCCTGAATCACGCCCCCGCGCCGACCGCTTCCTCCGCGGTCACGGCTTCGGGGGAGAGGGTGTCCATGAAGGAGCTGACGGAGAAGACGGCGTTGCCGGGGCCGGCGACGCCGTAGCCGGGGGGCGGCTTCAGGCCGTGCTTCTCCAGCGTCTCGCGGTAGACCTCCAGGAGGCGGATGTGGTACTCGAGCGGGGCGCCCTCCGGGTTGTCCTTGCCAAGCGGGGTGGAGGGCTCCGGGCACCAGGTGGTGAAGCGCGGCGTGATCCCGCGCGACATGAAGTGGTCGAGGCCCTCCGCCGTGGAGGCGATCGCCTCGTCGATGGTGGCGAACCCGAACGGCTTCGCCATCTCCACGCCGGCGACGAAGTTGGGGATCACGTAGCGCGGGCCGAACACCTCCGCCGCGTCGAAGATGCGCCGGTGCCACTCCTCGCGGCCCACGTAGCGCTCCTTGCCCGGGCAGATGATCTCGAACAGCCGCTTGTCCCACACCTCGTAGTTGGGGTGGTAGATGCGGATGCCGTAGTCGAAGTAGCGCTGCACGTCCTCACGCGGCAGCGCCTGCGCCACCACCTTGCCGATCCACCGGCCCGGGAAGCGCTCCTCGATGGCCTGCGCGTACCGGCCGTAGAAGTCCGCTTCGGCCAGGCCGTCCACTTTGGACGTCACCGAGCCGCCCGTGAGCGTGTAGGCCTGCGATACGCGGGCGGTGTCGTAGCGGTCGATGATGGCGAGCGCCTCCAGCACGTCGTCGACGGGCTTGACGCCCGTGTAGGGGCGGCCTTCCTGCTTGTGCTGGCGCCAGTTGTGGTTGATGTCGCAGTACTGGCACTCCTCCTTGGCGCCGAAGTACTGGCAGAGCCGCAGCACGGTCAGGTAGATCAGGTAGCCCCACTGGATGGTGGGCGCCGTCTCCATCACCGTCTTGCCGTTGGCGAGGCCGTGGCGGTAGTACTCCGGCATCGGCGGCAGCGCGACGTCCGCGATGACGCGGCCGTCCAGCCACATCTGCAGCGTCCCCGCTTCGCCGCGCGTGATGCGGTACGGCGAGTCCGGGTTGGTACGCACCGAAACGATGGTGCGCCGCAGCTCCCACGGGCCGCCGGTGAGGGCGACCTCTTCGGGCGGTCGGCGGATGGCGGCGGTGCCCAGCTCCTTGAGCGGCTTCTGGTCGAAGGAGAAGATGAAGTAAGACTTCGGCTTGACCTCGCCCTCCAGGTTGTCACTGAGCGCCGAGTCGTCGAACGCGATCCCGGTGCGCAGCAGATCCTCCTTGAGCACCGCCTCCCGCGGGATGTGCGGGAAGCGGGCGATCAGTCCCTCTACCTGTTCGGTACGTGTATTCATCAGGGTTCCGTGTGGGAACGAATGGCAGAAACAGGTGCGTTAGTGCGTCAGTGCGTCAGTGCGTTTTGCTGGGCGCGATCCCTTTTGTCATCCTGAGCGACGCGCCTCACCGTCCTCTCCTGCGCTCCAACCTCTGGCGCGTAGCGAAGGATCTACTGCGCGTGCCGAGAGGACCGCGTCGTCAGCCCAGGCCTCGTGCCTCGCCGGCTAGATCCTTCGTTCGCCGCAGAGAGTACAGTGTGCGTCGCCGGCATCTCATCAGGCGGCTCTCTCAGGATGACAAGGCGGTTCAAACGCACTCACGCACTAACGCACTAACGCACTTCTTTTCCCGGATGCGACGCGCGCTGAAGCCGATCCCGCACTCCCGCCCATTCCTGCTCGTCCGGCACGCGCTCCACCAGGATCCTTTCGTACCCCTCAGCGTCGAGTTCGTGCAGGGTGGCGTAGAGGCGGGCGGCGTAGCCGGCGGGGTCGGCGCGCATGCGGATGACGCGGGCGCCTGGGTACTCCGCGCCGCTGTACGAGAGGACGGCCGTGCGCTCGCCGTAGGTGCGGCTGTCGATACGCATGGGGAGGAAGGCCTCCACGCCGGGGCCGGCGGCCACCAGCGCAACCAGGCCGGTTGGCTCGGGGTCGATCAGGCGGAGCTGGGCGCGCGGTGCGTAGTGCCGGTCCATGCGGCCGGGAGAGGGAAGCGCGGCGCCCGGCTGCTCCTTTGGACCGCCAGCGATCAGGACCACGCCGAGCACCTCTGAGAGCTCCTCCTGCGTCACGCTGCCAGGGCGCAGGATGGTCGGCGTGGCGGATGCCAGCGAGACGACGGTGGACTCGATGCCCAGCGTGCACGGGCCGCCATCCACCACGTAGTCCACCGCGTCGCCCAGGCTGCGAACCACGTGGTCGGCGGTGGTGGGGGAGACCTCGCCCGAGCGGTTGGCGCTCGGCGCCGCGACGGGGATGCCCGCGGCGGCCAGCAGCGCCTGCGCCACCGGGTGACCCGGGACGCGGATGGCCACGTTGGGAAGCCCCGCCGTCACCGCGTCCGGCACATGGGCGGCTTTGGGAACGATCAGGGTGAGCGGGCCGGGCCAGAAGGCCGCCGCCAGCCGCTCCGCCGCGACGGGCCACTCCGCGGCGAGCGCGCGCGCCGCTTCCGCGTCGGCGGCGTGGACGATGAGCGGGTTGTATTCTGGGCGCCCCTTGGCCACGAAGATGCGCGCCACCGCGGCCGGATCGAGCGCGTTGGCGCCCAGGCCGTACACCGTCTCGGTGGGGAAGGCGAC
>DASWNZ010000178.1:0-7142 GCA_036398975.1 Longimicrobium sp. | reverse complement strand
CCCGGCTGTCCACGTCGAAGCGGCGGATCTCTTCCTCCAGCTCACGGATCGACTCGCGGTGCTGGGCGATGCGCCGGCTGATCCGTTCGCTGTCGGCCCCGCTCTGGTTGCGACTCGCGGTGAGGCTGGAGATGGCGCCCTGCTCCGACGAGATCTGCCCCTGCAGTCCACTCAGCTGACCGCGGATGGAGGCGATCCTTCCGTTCAGGCTGCTCTCCTCTCCACGCAGCGACGCTATCTGGCCGCGCATGCTGCTCACCTCGCCCCGTAGCGAGGCGATCTCCCCATGCAGGCTGCTCCGCTCCCCGTGGATAGACGCGATCTCCCCGCGCAGGCTGCTCTCGCGGCCGCGGAGCTGGCTGAGCTCCCAGGTGGCGTCCAGGAGCGACAGGAGCCGGCTCTGCCACGCCTGCGCCGACGCATCGACGCCGCGCTGGGCGCCGTTGACCGCATACGTCGTCTGGCCGCCCGTGATGTTCATCTGCCGCACGTCGCCACGCTGTTCCGTCTCCAGTACCACGCGGCTCGCGCGGCTCGCCCAGCTGCTCGGGAGCGCATCGTCGTCCCGCAGCCCCTCTGCCAGCGCGCACACGCGCATGCCGTCAAAGGAGCGCTGCACGATCACTTCGCTCCCCGAGCGCCCGGACCGTTCGTAGATGGTCGACACCCCATTGTCGTCGCTCATCGACACCGTGCCGCTGAACGTGCCGTCCGTGCCCCTGGACCAGCACGACTCCTGGCGAGTCACGACGGGAGCGGAGGGCGTCGGGGCGGCCGTCACCGCGGGTACGGTTGCGACCGGGCGGGCGGCGACGTTCTGCGCGAGCACGGGACGCGGAGGCTCGGACGCGGGGGTGCTCAGCGCCGCCGAGGGTTGTGCCGCGGCGATGCACACGATGACCGCGGCGGCCGCCATCGCCGGGAGCACGATCCCGCGCCGTGCGGCGGGACGCGTTGGGGCATTGAGAATGGCCATGAGTCGAGCCTCCAGGGATGAGCGTCGGACGATGGGGAGCGCCGCGCCCGCCAGCACGGGCGGTGCGGCGTCGGCGAAGTGGAGGAGCACGCCGGCGTAGGCGGAGGGGCGCACCCCCAGCGCGAGCACGGCCTCGTCGCACGCCTGCTCGCAGGCGGCGGCCGCCTGTCTGGCCGCGATCCAGGCCAGGGGATGGAACCAGTACAGCGTGAGCGCGGCGCGTCCGAGCACCTTGCGGAGCGGATCCCGGCCGGCCAGGTGCGCGATCTCGTGCGCCAGGACCATCGCGCGCAACTCGTCCGGCCACTCCCGCGCGGTGGGCGGGACGAAAACCGTGGGACGCAGAAGACCGCCCGCCATCGGCGTCTGCACCGCGGGGGAGGCGAGGACCCGCACCGGGCGACGCATACCCAGCCGCCCCGCGATGTCGGAGGCCGATTCCCGCCACGCCGGATCGTCCATCACCTCCGCCCGGTTCGCTACCCGATGCGCCCGCAGCAGCGCCGTGAGCAGCGCGGCCAGGGCGGCGAGCACGCCCGCTAGCCAGACGGCGAGTGCCACACTGCGCAGCGATGGAAGCGTCCTCGTCGCGGCAGGAACGGCGGTGTGCGTGGCGGCGGATGGCGCGGTAGGGCTGCGCCGTTCGGCCGAGGTGGCGCGGGGTGCCTCGGCGCGTGCGGTCAGCGGCGCGGGGCTCTCGGTCTCGATCGCCGGGCGCGGACGCGGGGCAGGGAGCGGGATGCGGAAGCCGGGGAGCGCCAGCGCGAGGAGCGGGAGGGCGAGGAGCCCCGCGAACGTCGCGCTCCAGAGCCGATGCCGGTCCGCCGCCGCCCTACGCCGGAGCAGGAGCCCCGCGGCCAGCGCGGCGAGGAGCAGGGCGCTCGCCTTCAGGAGGAGGAGGACCATCGGAGTCACGGTGGGCATCTCAGCGTCCCTCCTGCGCGGCGTCATCGATGAGGCGCTTCAGCCGCTCCCGCTCCTCGTCGTCCAGCTTCCCGCGGCCCACGTCGAGCAGCGTCGCCAGCGCCGACTCCAGCGAGCCGCCGAAGAAGGTGCGCAGCAGGTGCTGCACCTCGGAGCGGCGAGCGGTCTCGCGGGCGACCACGGGGAAGTAGTCGTAGCGCGGCCCGTCCTGCTGGATGCGCAGGTGGCCCTTGTTCACCAGCACGCGCAGCACGGTGCGCACGCCGGCGTCGGTGGGCGGATCGGCCATCGCCGCGCGTACCTCGGCCGCCGTCGCGTGGCCGCGGGCGTAGACGATGTCCAGGATCTCTTTTTCGCGCTTGGTCAGCGCGGGTCGGTTCTGTGCCATGAAGCCAGTGTACACGCGAGATGTGTAAAAAGCAACACCCTGTGCAAAAACCCACGTTCGGCGGCATACCCGTCCGGATCACCGCCCCCCAAAAGGGCCGGGCGGTGCGGTCCGTACACAGTAGATTGGCTGAGATGGGATTTGGTTGGAGAGCCGCGCCTCTACGCCCGTTTCCGGCCGTTACGAGGGGTGCCTCAGCGGCGAGGCCGGCTCTAGTCCCACCAGAGGTAGATGGTGCGGGAACGCCTCATCTCGGCGCCGAGTGCTGCCACGGTGAGGGTGCCCTGCTCCACGACGTCTGGGCAGAACCTGAAGACCTCGCGCGCCAGGTTCATCCAGTCCGCGGGCCGTCGCAGCTCCACCTCCATCCAGTCGAACCCCGCGCCCACGAGGGTCAGGCCGAAGCGGCGGTCCCATTGGCGAAGGCGGGTGATGATGCTGTCGGTGTGGATGTCGTAGTTCGTTCCGTTGGTTCCCATCGTGCGCAGCGCATTGTAGCGGTCGGAGCTTCGGAGCACCGCCACCCGGTCAGGACCGTGTCCGAAGTTCTGCTCGGACTTGAAGACTACGTGCGCACCGCCGAGGGCGGTTTGCAACGCCCGCACGGCTTCCTTCACGCGGCTTTCCGGCACCGCGACCGTCACTCCGGCCACGGGCCTTCCGCTCACATCCTGGAGGCGGCGGAGGTCCGAACCGTGCCGGAACAGCACGTTCACGATCGAGTCCGCGAATCCGGCCTGCCGCGCCAGCGCCAGATCCTGCGGCTGGGGGGTCTGCGCGTGCGCGCACCCGCTCGCAAGCAATGCGACGAGCCCGCAGGCCAGAGCAAACCACCGGAAGTTGAACGACGGCATCGGATGCGCAGGGTAGAGAGTCGGGGACAAGAATCCACGGCGTCTATCTCGCTGGGCGGCCCGGCCTCGCCACGGCGATGCACGTGATCCGGCTCCCGTGGCGCGCAAGCGTGGTGAATTCCTCCAGCTGCAGCCCCGCGGCCCCGAGCTGCGCCCTGAAGTCGTCCTCGTAGGTCACCCGGCCGAAGTCGATGCTCGTGACCCGCTTCAGCATGGGCTTGAGCACCTCCATCCAGCGGGCCGGCTGTTTCTGGATGGTCTGCGTGAAGAAGATCGATCCACCCGGCTTCAACAGCGTGCAGCAGTGCCGCAAAGCCCGCTCGGGCTCGTCCAGGAGCATGAAGCTGCCGGAGAAATACACGCTATCGTATGGCCCGCCCCTGTGATCGTAGACGGACTCCAGTCGCACCTCGGCAAGATCGGCCAGCGAGGAGTCTCCCAGCCTGCCCCGCGCGCGCTCCACGTAATCCGCATCCACGTCTATGCCGACGATGCGCAGGCGCTTCCGCTTCACCGCGTCCGCGTTTGCGAGCAGCGCGCCGGCAGTGCCGATCCCCACGTCCAGCAGCGCGGCGCCCTCCGGCACGCGTGCGAGCACCTCGGCGTACCAGCGCGTGGTGAGCCGGAGGATCAGGAGGTCGTAGATGAAGCTGCGGATCATGGGCTCCGGCGGAGCGGCGGCTCGGGCGAGCTCACTCTTGCCCGGCTCTGCTCCAGCGTCCGTCGGGGCCGCGCTGGAACACGAAGTTGTAGCCCTGGCTGCGAGAGACGAGCCCGCCGGAAGGAGGAGAGTTCGCGCTCAGGATGGCGCTGTTCAACCGCGCGTTCTCCACGTCGATGCGGAAGCCCGTCCAGATCTCGTCGGCCTCCCGGCCCAGCGCGAGCGTATCGTTGATGGGCACGTCGCTGATGTACCGCAGCATCAGCGCGGGACCCGATTGGGGGAAGTTGATCTGCCCCACACCCAGCGTTTTCACCTGCTTTCCAGAAGGGAGGGTTACGATCCGGTACTGCGGAGGCGGGGCCTCTTTCTCGCACGCGCTCGCGAGCAGCACGGACCCCGCAAGGCAAATCAGACTGATCCGTCGCACCATCGTCGGAGAGATGTCAGGGGTTAGGATGGCGCTCACTCAGCTTATCCCCGCCAGGAGAGCGATCGCGCCGGCAACGAGCATCGCGGGGATGTAACCGCTAACGAGAAGAGCGAGCTTCGCGGTGGTTTTTACTCTGCTCTGTCCGTAGGCCCTGCGCATGGCGAGGTAAAGGTAGATGAGCATGACGGGCACGAACAGGGAGCCGCTCCCATCCGAAATGCGGGCTCCCTCGGGCAGCAACGCCAGAACTCCCAGGACGACGAATGCGAACGCATGAAGGTGGAGCGCGAAGATCAGGTGTTCGAGGTAGTGCCTCCGCTGGCGGAGGTAGAGGAGGAACAGCAGAAAGGAGAATAGCGGAAGGAGCAGGAACATGGCGCGCGAGAGGAGGTCGATGAACGCCAGCTGAGTGCTGCGCTCGTATTCGGATCCCGCTCTTTCGGCCTGGCCCCTGGCGTACTTCACCAGGCATTCGAATGTGCGATTCTCGCCCACGCACGACTGCCGCCGGGCTCCCGGCGAAGCGCCGGAACGCTCCTGGACCGTGGTATTCCGCTCCGCTACCGCCGGCTGCGGACCGCGCCACGCGGCGGAGAGTCCTTCCTCCGCCGCGGTCTTGAACCAGCTGCCCAGGAAGAGGAGCGCCGCAGCCACGAGGTAGAGCTGGAGCGGGCGAACGTAGCGGGCGCGCCGTCCGTCGAGGTATTCCCGCGTCAGAAGCCCGGGCTGAAGGAAGAGCGCGCGCAGCGTTCGAGGCAGCTTGGCATCGACGGAAAAATGCTCCTCCATTTCCTTCCCGATCCAGCGACGCAGGGACGACTGCGTCTCACCAGCGTTCTGTCCGCATCCATGGCAAAACTCTCCCACCAGCTCCGCACCGCAGTTGAGACAGCGCGGGTTCAGTTTGTCATCAGGCGTTCCAGAAGGCGGAGGCTCTGACGTCACAGGGTCAGGTCTGGGACCGCTCATTCACGTGCCCCGGAGGAGGGTAGGATTGCCGGGCCGAGCCACTGTGAAGAGCCATGCGCTCCAGGGCCGCACGGAGCGTCGCCCCGGTACCGGCTGCCAGCCCGCCTCCGCGAGCCGGGCCGCCAGCCTGCGGCGAAACATCGCGTGCGTGACGGCGATGACGGGGGAATGCTGCGCCGCGAGCTCCTCGATCCAGGACGCGGCGCCCTCGATGCGAGCGGCCTCCGCGGCGGATGGGTACTGCCCCCGCAGCGTCTGGAGCAGCGTTCGCCCGCCGACTGCGACCGCCCACGCACCCAGTGGGAGGCGGAGCCCGCCGAGCGCGGGGCCTTCCAGATGGAGCTCGCGCAACAGCGGAGAAACGACGACCTCGCGCCCGTTCGCCAGCATCCGTGCCGACGCGAGGGCGCGCGGAGCGTCGCTGGAGATCACGACCCCGCCGCGCGACGCCAGCTCCTCGAGCGGTGCGGGAACCAGCTCGTCGTCGCGGATGGCGGCGGCCTCGTAGGCCTCACGCCATGCCCTGAACCCGCGCGCGTCGATCCAGCCCGCGTGGACGTGCGAAGATCGCGCATGGCGCACAAGTGCGATGCGCACCTCGTTCTCAGTTGATTGTCGCATGCAGGATCGGATGCGCCGCGCTGGCGGGTACCGGTGAGTCAACGGCCGGGCAGTTCACCACGCCGCGAGATCGCCTTCCAAAGTGAACCGATCCTGGATCGGCTCCTTGTAGCTCGCGCACGGCCCCGGGAGAGAATCGGCGCCTATCGCTCCCGCAGGAACCCGAGGAGCACACGGTTGAAAGCCTCCGAGGCGTCCTTGTTGACGAAATGCGGGCCTCCCGCGACACGCACGACGCGCACCTGCGGCACCTCGGCCTCCACGCGCTCCGCGACCGCAAGGTGGTCCGGCGAGTCGCCCTCCCCCACGATGAGAATGCGCGGCATGGTGAGCGCACGCAGCCGCGCCCGCCCCGCCTCGTGCGTCAGCGGCGGCGCGGCGCCCGGCGGCATCGGCACCCCCGGAGGCGGACCGCTCGTGGAGACGAGCGCCAGCTTGGTCACGCGTTGCGGATGGTTGGCGGCGAAGTCCAGAGCGACGCCTGCCCCCATGGAGATGCCCACGAGGGAGGCTCGCTCGATGCCGAGATGATCCAGCAGCAGGCGGAGGTCCTGGGTCGTGGAGTAGGGTCCACCGGGTGCGGTGGAGCGGCCGTGACCGCGCGCGTCGTAGCGGACCAGGCGAAAGGAGCGCGCAAGGGGACCAACCTGCGGATCCCACATCGTGAGGTCGACGCCCCCTGCGTGGAGGAGCACCAGCGCCGGACCGCTGCCGCGCACGTCGTAGTAAAGCGTACCGCCCTCGACGGCCACTCGCCCGGTGTCCGCCGCGAGCGGCCCGGCGCCGGAGGCCGGTCCGGTGCCGGTTTGCAGCGTGCACGCCGCGAGGAGAGCGCAGGTGGCACCCAGGATGGACGAGCGTAGCGCGCGCATGGGGATGTTCTCCGTTGGAGGCCTGTGAACGTACAAGCTCAGGCGTGTGCGGGCTGGCTGCAAACTACTCCGGAACGCCGCGCGGCACGTCCCCTGGGGTGACGGGTTCGGCGAGGGGGCAGGCAGCGCTGTCGGTTACCACAACGGAGAGGATAGCGCCACGATGGTCGACGAGCACGGCTCCCCCGCCATCCAACACACCGGCGTCCGCCGGGCGCGTGCGAACACAGTAGCCGCGCTCGTCCCGCGTCACCTCAAGGAGGCGAGCCTTTAGCCCGTTCAGTTTAGCGACGGTATCCAGCGCCGCACACACCGCTCGCGCACTGTCCGTCGAGGGAGCAGCGCACTCAGCCTCCGGTACATCGGCGCGCGACTCTGAGCGGCCGCGCGCCTCTTCTGCGCCGCACGCGGAGGTCAGCACGATGATGGTGAGCACGTTTAGCC
>DASWNZ010000177.1:0-25548 GCA_036398975.1 Longimicrobium sp. | reverse complement strand
CCGCCGTAGTCCACGTCGTAGCGCCCCATGTCCAGCCCGTAGTCGGCGCCGTAGCCGCCGTACCCGCGCCCGGCCGCGCCGCGGAAACCGCCGTAGTTGCCGGCCTCGTAGTCGCCGCCGAACGCGCCGCGCTGGAAGTCGCCGTAGCCGCCCCCGCCGTCATACCCGCCGGGACGGAACTGCCGTGCGAACCCGCCGCTCGTGAACTGCTGGTCGTAACCCTGCGGCGTGAACCTCCGCGCGTACCCCTGGCGGCTGAACTCGGACCCGAAGCCGCCGGAGTAGCCGCCCTGGAAGCGCTCGTCCTGCCCCGCGAGGTCGTCGTCGTCGCGCCCGTACCCCGCGCTCGCGCCCCCCTCGGCCCCAATGAAGGTGCCGCCGCCGAAGCCCTGCCCGTACCCGCCGCCGTACCCCTGGCCGCCCGAGTACCCGCCATATCCCCCGCCGTAGCCACCGGCGGCCCCGCCACCGAACCCGCCGCCGTATCCCGGACCCGAGTACGCCCCGCCATACCCGCCCTGCCCGCCGGAATAGTACCCGGCCCCCTGTCCGAACTCGCCGGCGTTCGACCCGACCTCGTCCCCCGCGAAGCTCTGCCCGCCGAACGGCTGTCCGCCCATCCCGCCGCGCCCGGTGGGCCGATACGCCTCGGGGTTGGCGCCGTACTGGTAGTCGTAGCTGTTGCGGTCGATGCCGCGGCCGAACCCGCGCCCGCGGAACCCCCGATCGTATCCGTCCATGCACCCTCCTCCGTTCGCGGTCACCCTGCGGATCTCAGGCCGGCCCGGGCGCGCAAGAGCCGTTCCGGGGAGGATCGCGATCTCCTTAATCCAGGCGCAGCGCCACCATCGGGTCCACGCGGGTGGCCCGCCACGCCGGAATCCAGCTTCCCGCCGCCGCTACCACAGCTAGAATGAGCGCGATCGCGAGGTAGAACAGCGGGTCCGCCGGAGCCGCGCGCTGGAACATCGGCTGCAGCGGACGCCACGCGAGCACGCCGAGCGGAACACCCATCATTGCCCCCAGCGCCACCAGCCGCACTCCCCGCCGCACCACCAGCCGCCGCAGGTCGCCCGCGCGGGCCCCCAGCGCGAGGCGCACCCCGATCTCGCGCGTGCGCCTCGCGACCATGTAGGCGAGGAGCGAGTACGTCCCCACCGCGGCCAGGAGGAGCGCGAGCGCGGCGCAAACGCTCAGCAGCGCACCGAAGACACGCTCCGCCCGCAGCGCGTCGTACAGCGTCCCGTCCAGCGTCCGCGAGGTCACGAGAGCCTCACGGTCGAGAGCGTGCGCTTCGCGGCGCACGATCGCGGGGAGCTCGTGCGCCGCACCCTCGCGGGCACGCGCCAGCACGACCGTCTGCCAAACGAGCCCGGTCTCGGCGTTCTGCGCATGCGAGAGCAGGAGGTAGGGCGGGCGCTCCTCCGCCGACACCACGTAGCGGGCGTCCGCCGCGACGCCGACCACCACGAACTCGCGGTCTTCGATGCGGAAGCGCTTGCCGAGCGCCCCGCCGCCGGGCCAGAGGCGCCCCGCCATCGCCTCGCTCACCACCGCCACCAGCGGAGAGCCTTTCGTGTCCGTCGCCTGGATGGAGCGGCCACGCCGCAGGGGCACGTCGAGCATCTCCAGCATCCCGGGGCTGACCGCGTTGTAGGCGATCCGCCGTTCGTCCGCCAGCCGTGCCGGATCTTCCCCGGGAAGCGCGACGAGCGCCTGGGCCGGGCAGCAGTCCAGAACGGGCGAAGACGCCAGCGCCACCGCCTTGACCTCTGGACGGGCGCGCAGCCGGCGCGCGAGCGCGTCATGGAACGCCTCGCCGCGGGCGGTGCTCTCGTACGCCGCCGGGCGCACCGAAGCCGCGATGACGCCGCGGGTGCGCATGCCGGTGTCGGCCCAGAGCGTTCCCACGAGGCCCCTCACCAGGACGCCCGTCCCGAAGAGGAGCACAGCCGCGAAGGCGACCTGCACGACCACCGCGCCCCCCGCCAGGCTCCGCCGCCGGCCGGAAAGCTCGCCGCGCCGCGAGCGCGCGATCTCCGGACGCGTGGCCTGAAGCGCGGGTAGGAGCCCGAACACGAGCGCGCACCCCAGCGAGGCGGCCGTCGCAAAGGCGAGCACGCGAAGATCGGGCGAGAAGTCCATCTCCACGCGGACGGACGAGGGCACCCCCATCAGGAGCTGGAGCGTGTCCGCCTTCCACAGCGACAGGAGGAAGCCGAGCGCGCCCCCGGCCGCCGCCATCAGGCCGCTTTCCACCAGGAACTGCCGCACCAGCGCGCGGCGTCCCGCGCCCAGCGAAAGCCGGATCGCGACTTCGCGCCTGCGAGCCTCGGCACGCGCCAGCAGAAGCCCCGCCACGTTCGACCAGGCTACCAGCAGCACCGCGACCACCATCCCCATCACCGCGAACAGGTATGGGCGGATCATCTGCTGCATCTCGCGGCGTATTCCCCGGATCGGCCGCACCTCCACGCTCGTATCCGCGGCGCGCCCGGCCGCCAGCGCCGCCGCCATCCCGGATAGCTCCGCCTGCGCCTGTTCCGGAGTCACGCCGGGCCGCAGCCTTCCTATCATCTGCCCCCAGGCGCCGTCGCGGCCCAGGTCGGCGTGAGCGCCGCCGGGTTCGAGGGCGCCCCGCATCATCAGCGGCACGAACAGGTCGAACGCCTCCATCACCTCCGCGCCGCGGAAGCCTCGCGGCGCGACGCCCACGACGGTGAACGGCACGCGGTTGAGGAGCAGGGTGCGCCCCAGCACGCGTGGATCGGCGTTCAGGGTGTGGCGCCAGTAATGGTGGCTCACCACCACCACCGGGTGGGTCCCGGGGGTCCTGTCCTCCTCGGGCAGGAAGAAGCGGCCGAGCGCCGGGCGCGCGCCGAGAACCTCGAACAGGTTGGCGGACACGAGCTGGACCTGCCTGGATGCCGGCTCGCCGCCCGGCGTCCGCACGGCCGTCTCCGCGACGCGGCGCACGGCCAGCCCCTGGAGCGTGCGCGTGCGGCCGCGGTACTCCAGGTAGTCCGGGTACGAAACGGACGGGCCGGGCCCCGGGCGCGGCGGACCTCGCTTCACCAGGGCGACCTCCACCATCCGGTCGCCGCCCGGCACCGGGAGCGGCTTGTAGAGCAGCACGTTGACGAAGGAGAACATCGCCGTGTTCAGCCCGATGGCGAGCCCCAGCGACAGCACCGCGCCCGCCGCGAGCCCCGGATTGCGCCGCATGCCGCGCGCGGCGAGCCGGACGTCGCGCCACAGGCTCTCCAGCAAGGGAATCCCACGCTCGGCACGCATCGTCTCCTTGTGCTGCGTCACCCCGCCGAAGTTGATGCGCGCCTGCCGCCGGGCCTCCGCGGGGGCCAGGCCTTCCGCCGCGAGGCGCTCGGTCTCCATCTCCAGGTGGAACTGGAACTCGTCGTCCAGCTCCGCCTCCGCCTGGCGGCGGCGCAGGTTCGCCCGCACACGCACCCGCATACCATGCAGGAATCCCATCAGGCACCCCCCGCGCCGCCGTGCGGAGCGGTGCCGAGAATCCACTCCACCGCGCCCACGTAGCGCCGCCAGCTTTCCGTCTCGGCCTGCAGCGCCTGCTCACCCGTGGCCGCGAGGCGGTAGTACTTCGCGCGGCGCTTCAGCTCGGTCACGCGCCACTCGCTCTCGATTAGCCCCCGGTGCTCCAGCCGCTGAAGCGCGGGATACAGCGACCCCTGGTTCACGTCCAGAATTCCCCGCGAGATCCGCTGGATGCGCTGATTGATCCCCCATCCATGCATCGGCTCCAGCGACAACGTCTTGAGGATCAACAGATCGAGGGTGCCGCGCAGTACCTCGGCCGACGACGCATCCACGGGACTCTCCGGCGTGGGGAATTGGTCTCGCCTTCCGACAACAGCTTGTTCTCCCTCCTGTAGAAAGTCAAGAGGAACCGGGGCCGCAGTCCCCCCACAACCCACGTGGTCGTCCACTAACGCACTGCCGTCCGGCCACTTACATCATCTCCGTTGAACCACCGGCCCCCGTCGCGGTATATTCCCGCCCGGCCGCGTCCGGCCGCCTCCCGCACCCGTAGTCCAGGCCGCTCGTGTCACGCACCGCACTCGCCCGTACCTACCGGCCCCGCCACTTCCGCGAAGTGGCGACGCAGGAGCACGTCTCCGAAACGCTGCGCTCCGCCGTGCAAAAGGACCGCGTGGCGCACGCGTACCTCTTCTGCGGACCGCGCGGGGTGGGGAAGACGACGCTCGCCCGCGTCCTCGCGATGGCGCTCAACTGCCCCAACCGCGGCGAAGACGGAGAGCCGTGCGGCGCGTGCGACTCGTGCGTGCGCATCTGGGCCGGGCGCACGTCACTGGACGTGGTGGAGATCGACGCGGCATCCAACCGCGGCGTGGACGACGCGCGCGACCTCCGGGACCGCGCGATGTATGCCCCGGCCGAAGACCGCCACAAGATCTACATCATCGACGAAGCGCACATGCTGACGCGCGAGGCGTGGAACGCGCTCCTCAAGATCCTGGAGGAGCCGCCCCCGCGCGTCATCTTCGTCTTCGCCACCACCGAGCCGCAGAAGATCCAGCAGGCCGCGCCGCCCATCCTCTCGCGCTGCCAGCGCTTCGACTTCCACCGCATCGCCACGGCCGACCTCGTGGGGCGCCTGCGCGAGGTGCTGGACGCCGAGGGGCTCACCGCGGGCGACGACGTGCTCCTCCCCATCGCGCAGAAGGCGGACGGCGGGATGCGCGACGGGCTCTCGCTGCTGGACCAGGTGCTCTCCTTCACCGAGGGGACTCCGACCGCGGAGGACGTGCGGCGCGTACTGGGGCTGGTGGGGACCGAGGTGTACCTGGAGTTGTTCGGCATCATCGCCGAGCGCCGGTCGGCCGACGTGTTCCGCTTCGTGGGGCGGATGCTGGACGAGGGGTACGACCTGGCCGAGTTCTACCGCGGCCTGGCCGACTTCCTCCGCGCCCTGCTGATCACGCGGCTGGGCGGCGGCGAGGCGGAGTCGGTGCCGCAGTACCAGCGCGAGGCGGTGCGCGAGATGGCCGGGCGCTTCTCCCCCGGCGACCTGCTGCGCATGCTGTCGCAGGTGGCGGAGCTGGACGCGGACGGGCGCTTCCGGAAGAGCGGGGAGCAGCGGATCCTGATCGAGCTCCTCCTGCTGAGGTTCGCGTACCTGGAGAGCACGGTGGTGCTGGAGGACGTGCTGGCCGCGCTCGGCGGCGCCCCGGCGGGAGGCACGTCCCGGGGAAACGTCCAGGGCGGGCGGCCGGCCACTGAGCCCGCCGCCCGCCCCACCGCCCCCGTAGCGCCACCGCCCGCACCCGCTCCGCCGCCGCCCGCGCCCGAGCCTGTCGCGTACGCCCCGCCGGCCCCCGCGCCGCGTGCACCCGAGCCAGCGCCCGCGCCTCTGCCCGCGGTTCACATCGCGCCGGCCCCGGCGCCTGCGCCCGTGATGCAGACGCCGGCCTACACGCCACCCGCGCCCGTCCCCGCGGAGCGCCCGGCTGTGCGCGAGCGAGCCGTGCCGCCCTGGGAGCGCGGGGCCGCCGCGGCGGCGGTCGCGTCGGCGAACGGGCATGAAGACGAGATGGACCTTCCGCCGATCCCGCTGCCCGATGAAGGGCGCGGGCCGGCGCCGTCCGCGTACAACCTGGAGCCGGTCGCCATCCCGGCGCCGGGGACCACGGAGCTGGACCCGGCGCGGGTGCGGCGGGCCTGGGCATCGATGCTGCAGGAGGGAGACGGCGTTCCCGGGGGCATGAGCCTCTTCCTGCGCGCCGCCCGCTTCACGGTGCACGGGAACCAGGTGCGGGTGGAGTTCCCCCCGGACTCGCCGGTGCTGGAGCGGATGGGGAGCGCCGCGTCGCGCAAGCCGCTGGAGGAGGCCGTTTCGCGCAGGATGGGCGGCGCCGAGGTGAAGCTCGTCTTCACCGCCGGGCAGGCAGCCGCGGCGGAGGAGTCGGGGGGCAGCCGCATCACCGCGGAGAGCGCCAAAAAGGACCGGTTGCGGCGGCTGGCGGAGGGGGAACCGACCCTTGCGGCGGCGGTACAAGCGTGGGACCTCGAGCTCGTTGAATGAACGCGCGTTCCGAGCCCGCCCGGCGGGGAATTCGGAACGCGCTCGCATCTTTTTTCTCCACCCAGTGACGGTGAGATGACCAACTTCCAGCAGATCCTCGAGATGGGCCAGCAGGTGCAGGCCCGCATCACGCAGCTCCAGACGGAGCTGGCGCAGAAGACCGTGTCCACCTCCAGCGGCGGCGGGATGGTGACCGCCACGGCGGACGGGCGCGGCCGCATCCGCGCCATCAAGATCGACCCCACCGTGGTGCAGGCCGGCGACGTGGAGATGCTGGAGGACCTGGTACTCGCCGCCGTGAGCGAGGCGCAGACGCGCGCGCAGGAGCTGTACGACGACGAGATGCGCCGCGTCTCGGGCGGCCTGTCGCTGCCGTTCCCCTTCCCGGGCACCTGAGGGGCGATTGTCCGCCATCGACGAGCTGGTGGGTGAGCTTGCGCGCCTTCCCGGAATCGGCAGGAAGACGGCGCTGCGGCTCGCCTTCCACCTGCTGAAGGCCCCCGAGGACGAGGCGCGCAAGCTGTCGCGCGCCATCCAGACGGTGCGCGAGCGGGTGCGCTCCTGCACGGAGTGCGGCAACCTGACCGAGCAGAGCCCCTGCGAGATCTGCCGCAGCACGCGCCGCGACGGCTCCACCCTGTGCGTGGTGGAAGAGGCCAGCGACATCATGGCCATCGAGCGCACCGGCGAGTACCGCGGCGTCTACCACGTCCTCGGCGGCCGCCTCTCCCCGCTGGACGGTGTGGGCCCCGCGGAGCTGAACGTCTCCCCCCTCCTCACTCGCGTGGGCGCCGGCGTGGTGCGCGAAGTCGTCCTCGCCACCAATCCCAGCGTCGAGGGCGAGGCCACGGCCCTCTACCTCAACAAGCTGATCGCCCCTCTCGGCGTCCGCGTCACCCGCATCGCCCGCGGCCTCCCCGTCGGCGGCGACCTGGAATACGCGGACGGCGTCACCATCGCGGAGGCGCTCAACGGAAGGCGCGAGCTGTAACGGAAGTGCCCCCTCCCCCCGACCCCCTCCCCCGCCTGCGGGGGCGCAGGGCGGGTGAGGGGGAGAATTCACGCCTCTGTTGCAGGTATCGCGGGGCGGCGCCGGGGTGACGGCGCCGCCTCATTTCTTCCCACCATCCAGAAAAGCCACAGAGAACACCTTCCGCGGCTCTCTCTGTGCCTTCTGTGTCTCTGTGTGAGGCCGCAGTTGCAGTTCTCTCAGCGTCTCCGCGCCTCCGCGTGAGGCCAAACCGAACGCCTCCCGCGCACTACACGCCGTCTTCCCGCACCGCACTCCCCGCGGCGCGCCTTTCGCATGGAACCGCGCTCAGGCGCGGAGTTTCGCTTTTCAGCCCCGCCCCTTACTTTGTCGCCGGGCCGGGACGCCGGCTCGCCGCACAGACCTTACCGGGCCCATGGCAAGCAAGCGCATCCTCCAGACCACGGCCGTCACCCTGCTGGCCGTAGCCGCGGCCGCGGCCGTGGGCGTCATCCTGGTCCGCGACCAGATCAGCCGCCACCGCCGTGACCTCTTCTCCCCGCACCCCCTCCGCCGCCTCGCCGCGCTCGAGTACATCGGCACCGAGGTGGCGTCGGTGAACACGATCCTGCTCCTGCGCGACTACCTGGCGTGGGAGCCGCGCCCGCTGCTGCGGCGGCGGGCCACGGCGGTGCTGGCGCAGCTCGAGGAATCCCTTTCCGCCCGTACGGAGGTTGCGTGATGGCGGTTGGTTCGTCGAGCTGGTCCCTTGCGGAGGCTGATTTCCACCGCATCGACCGGATGCTGCAGTCGTTCCTGTACGATTCCAACGCACGCTGCGCGCTCCTGGTGGACCGCGCCGGTCAGCTGGTGACGACGGCCGGCGAGAAGCCGGAGTTCGACACGGTGGCCTTCGCCTCGCTGGCCGCGGCGGACTTCGCGGCCAACGACCAGCTCGCCACCATGATCGGCGAGACGGAGTTCTCGTCGCTCTTCCACCAGGGCGAGCGCGAGTCCATGTACCTGGCGGACGTCGCCCGGCGCGTGATCCTGGTGGTCCTCTTCGACAACCGCACCACGCTGGGGATGATCCGTATCAAGGTGAAGGGAGTGGTGCGCGAGCTGAGCGAGGTGTTCCACGAGATCTTCGCGCGGAGCGGCACGGCGGCGGCCGCCGTGCACATGGAGGCAGGCTTCACCGACGAGGCGGAAGACGAGATCGACCGCCTCTTCGGCGACCTGTAAGGGAGGCGGCCCCATGTCGATGATCAACTACGCCTCGCGCGAGATCAACTGCAAGATCGTCTATTACGGCCCCGGGTTGTGCGGCAAGACCACCAACCTGGAGTACATCTTCGAAAAGGTGGCCCCCAACACCCGCGGCAAGCTGATCTCGCTGGCCACGGAGACGGAGCGCACCCTCTTCTTCGATTTCCTGCCGGTGGACCTGGGGAGCATCCGCGGCTTCAAGACGCGCTTCCACCTGTACACGGTGCCGGGGCAGGTGTACTACAACGCCTCGCGCAAGCTGATCCTGAAGGGGGTGGACGGGGTGGTGTTCGTGGGCGACAGCCAGGTGGAGCGGCTGGACGCGAACGTGGAGTCGATGCACAACCTCTACGACAACCTCTCGGAGTACGGGCTGGACCTGCGGGAGATCCCGTTCGTCATTCAGTACAACAAGCGCGACCTCCCCAACATCTCGTCGATCCAGGAGCTCCAGGAGCAGCTGAACCCCCAGATGGTCCCCTACTACGAGGCCGTTGGGGTGCGCGGGATCGGGGTGTTCGACACGCTGAAGGCGGTCAGCAAGCTGGTCATCAAGTCCCTCAGCTGAGGGGCCGATGAGCACGCTGAACCTCCCGAACTCGATCACGCTGGCCCGCATCGGTCTGGCGCTGGTGGTGGGGCCGATGATCATGTACGACGGCTTCGCGATGCGGCTCGCTGCGTTCATCGTCTTCCTGGCCGCCGCCTTCTCGGACATGTGGGACGGGCACCTGGCCCGCTCCCGCAACCTGATCACGGACTTCGGCAAGCTGATGGACCCGCTGGCGGACAAGCTCCTGCTGGCCGCCACCTTTCTGCCGTTCTACCTCCTCTCGCACGGCTGGGAGCCCGCGACGCCCTTCCCCTGGCCCGGCGGCGTGCTGCCGGTGTGGGTGCTGGTGGTGATCTTTGGGCGCGAGCTCTTCATCACCCTCTTCCGCGGCTTCGCGGCGAAGCGCGGCGTGGTGCTGGCGGCGGGGAACGCGGGGAAGCTGAAGGCCGTCTTCCAGAACATCTTCGTGGGCGCGGCGATCTTCTGGTACGCCCTGCACTCCGCCGCGCGCGAGAAGGGGTGGATCGGGATGCCGAGCTGGGACGGAATGTGGGTGCCCTTCCACCGCTGGTTCGCCATCGTGACGCTGGCCGTCGCCGTGATCCTGACGGTGTACTCGCTGGGCGTGTACCTGAACACCTTCCGGTCGCTGAACCTGTCTCGGAGGGAGGCTCCGTGACCCCGGCGGGGCTCCCCCCCGCCGCCGTCTCCGCCTCGATCCGCGCGGCGGACGGCATCCGCATCCACTACCTGACCTGGACCGCCGCCCGGCCGCGCGCCGTCCTCCTCCTCTCGCACGGGCTGGGGGAGCACGCCGGCCGCTACGCACCCTTCGCCGCCGCCCTGGTGGAGCGCGGGATCACGATGGCCGCCCTCGACCACCGCGGCCACGGGCGATCCGCCGGCCAGCGCGGCCACGTCGACCGCTTCTCCCGCTTCGCCGAAGACTTCGAAGCCTTTCGCGCCGCCGTCGCCAAGAAGCTCCCCGCGCACCTTCCCGTCTTCGTGCTGGGGCACTCGCTGGGCGGTCTGATCGTGATCCGCTGGCTGCAGGCGCATCGGGAGACGGGGGTGCGGGGGGTGATCCTCTCCGCGCCGCTGCTGGGCGTCGCGCTCAAGGCGCCCGCGTGGAAGCTCGCCATTTCCGGCTTCCTCTCACGCTGGCTGCCGAAGCTCCCCTTCACCAGCGGCGTGCACCCGGAGAAGCTCTCCACGGACGAGGCGTACGTGCGCTCGTACCACGACGACCCTCTCGTCCACAGCCGCGTCACGCCTCGCCTCTACACCGAGCTCCACGCCGCGACCCGGGCCGCCTTCGCCGAGTGCAGCGTCCTGCGCGACCCCCCGACGCTGGTCCTGATCCCCGGCGACGACCAGATCGTGGACTCCGCCGCCGTCACGCGCTTCGCCGAGTCGCTCCCCGGCGACGTCACCATCCGCCACTACCCCGAGATGCGCCACGAGGTGCTGAACGAGGCCGACCGCGCGCGGCCGATCGGGGATGTGGTGGGGTGGGTGGAGGGGGCCCTCACCCCCCCAACCCCCCTCTCCCGATAACAGGAGAGGCTGGCGGTAGCGCCCGGCCGAGCTAACCGTAGGGTACCAGCCATAGCCAGGTTTCCGGATGAAGATCATATGATTGCGTCTCACGTCTGCAGGACGGCAATTCTCGGGTGCGTTCTGACTTCAGTGTGCCTGCTCGGTGCGTGCGATGGTGATCCGGCCGACCTAGAGAGCGCTCCCCGTTACGTGTGGGTCGATTCTGGCGTTCCTGCGCTCACGCCACAGGAACGCTCGGCCGAGGTGGTCTCTGCCGGGTACGCCTTCGCCATGCGTGCACCGGGGCGAGAAGCGAAAGCAGAGACCGTGTTGCTCTTCACGGACTCCACAATGCAGGATACGATTGGCTTGATTGGCGGTGCTTGGCTCTCGGCCCAAACTCCTGGGGGCAAGCCCGTGCATCCAACTTCAGGTCTCTCCCGAGTGGTTCTTCGGCTCCACCCGAAGGAGGTCAAGCGGGATAGCGTTGCTGCCGTCGCCGCGGCACGCCAAACGCGTCGTGAGAACCCTATGACTCGCTCAGGATACGCAGCTTGCCTCACGGAAGAGACGTTCGATCAATTCGTCACGGCGATTGCCCAGAATGACAAGCGTGGCGCGGAGTACCTGATCGGCCGTAGTTGCATCATGCTCGCGCCTGGCCTGGCAGTTTCAGTGCTGGACCGGACCTGGTCAGGGCGCGTAAAGATCCGCGTTTATGCCGATCAGGAAGCGGTCGAACTCTACACGTATTCCGAGGCGATCGACGACGGTCGGCCCGACGCGGACTGAGTCGCACCGTTTAGAGACGCATGTAAACGCCTGTGGAGCCAGGATCCGGGGAGAAGCGTTGTGCGGGGAGCGGGGGCCGCGGAGACGGCGAGGGTGGGCAGACACGCAGGTCTGCCCCTACCGGCGCCGGTTTGTTATGGCGGGGTCGGCGCGGGGGCGGGCACGGGCGCGATGAATCGCGCCCCTACCAGATCTGTGCAGCGCGGGCTACAGTTCTCCCCCTCACCCGCCCTGCGCCCCCGCAGGCGGGGGAGGGGGCCGGGGGGAGGGGGCTGCCAAATCGGCGCACCCGCATGGCACCACGATTGCTCAACCCGGGGCGCGGGCATCCACTCGCAGCCATGCAGTTTCGCGCCGCGGCAGGAGCGCCGCCGCGGCCCTGATCTCGTTTTGCACAGCGGATAAGACCGCCTTATGACCGACCATACCGAGCACGGCGCCGCCGAAGCACAGCCGGGCGCCGAGAACACCGACGCGCAGCCCGAGGCCGCCGAGGCCGAGGCCCCCGCGCAGCCCGCGGGCGATCCCGAGCTCAGCTCGCTGCGCGACCGGCACCTGCGGCTGGCGGCGGAGTTCGACAACTACCGCAAGCGCGTGGAGCGCGAGCGCGCCGAGGCGTTCGTGCGCGCCCAGGCGCAGCTGCTGGAGCGGCTGCTGGAGCCGCTCGACGACCTGCAGCGCATCGCCGACTTCGACCCCGCCACCACCGCCTCCTCCGCGCTGCACGAAGGCGCGGAGATGGTCGAGCGAAAGTTCCTGCGCGCCATGGAGTCCGCGGGGCTGGAGATCGTGGAGGCGGAGGGGAAGGACTTCGACCCCGCCATCCACGAGGCGCTGACCACCGTCCCCGCCGCGGCGGCCGAGGACGACGACACGGTGGCGCAGGTGTTCCAGAAGGGGTACCGCTTCAAGGGGCTGCTCCTTCGCCCCGCCCGGGTGGTCGTCCGCAAGTTCAACGGCTGACGCGGGCGGCCCGATGGCCACACAGACCAAGGACTTCTATCGCATCCTGGGCGTGGCGGACAACGCCACCCCGGACGAGATCAAGAAGTCGTACCGCAAGCTCGCCAAGCAGTACCACCCGGACGCGAACCCCAACGACGCGGCCGCCGCGGAGCGCTTCAAGGAAGTCTCCGAAGCGTACTCCGTGCTCTCCGACGAGGCGAAGCGCAAGCAGTACGACCAGATGCGCAAGTTCGGCGGGCTGGGCGGCTTCACCGGCGGCGGCGGCTTCCGGCCCGGTGCTTCGCGTCCGGGGGCGGGGGGCTCCACCAGCCAGACCTTCTCCTTCGAAGACCTGGACGTCGGCGGGCTGGGCGACATCTTCGGCTCGATGTTCGACTTCGGCGGCTCCAAGAAGCGCGGCACCGGGCGCCCCGGCCCGCAGCGCGGCGAGAACATCGAGTACGCGGTCGACATCCCCTTCCGCACGGCGGCGCGCGGCGGCAAGATCACGGTGCAGCTGCAGGTGACGGAGGAGTGCACGGTCTGCCACGGCAGCGGGGGCAAGCCCGGGACGCCGGTCAACCCCTGCCCGGAGTGCAAGGGGAGCGGCACCATCACCTTTGGCGGCGGGAGCTTCGGCGTCACCCGGCCGTGCCCCAACTGCATGGGGAAGGGCAAGGTCCCCGCGGACCCGTGCACGCGCTGCGGCGGGCAGGGGCAGGTGCGCGAGGTGCGGCCGGTCAACGTCACGGTCCCCGCCGGCGTGGACAACAACTCGCGGGTGCGACTGGCGGGGCAGGGGGAGAAGGGCACCGCCGGCGGGCCGGCGGGCGACCTGATCCTCACCTTCCGCGTGCAGCCGGACCGCTTCTTCACGCGCGACGGGCTGGACGTGAGCTGCGACGTGCACGTGAACCTGGCCCAGGCCATGCTGGGCTCCAAGGTGCGGGTGCGCACCCTCGACGAGAACCCCGTCGTCGTCAAGATCCCCGGCGGGACGCAGCACGGGAAGCGCATCCGCATCAAGGGCCAGGGGATCGAAAAGGGCGGGCGCCGCGGAGACCAGTACATCCGCGTGATGGTGGACCTGCCGGAGGAGCTGACGGACGAGCAGCGGCGCAAGTTCGAGGAGTTCGCCGATACGGCCGGGCTCAAGCACTGACCGAGGAACGATGAGCGCGACTTTCACAGACGAGAACCTGGTCACCTGGGAAGCGTACGCCTCGGGCGGCCGCTTCGGACTCCCCACGAGCCCCAAGGTGGTCTTCAACTGCCTTTCCGATCCCGCGCGCCGCCCCCGCTACGTGGAGCTCAGCGGCTCCGACGAAGCGAAGGCCGAGGAGATGGTCCACGACTACCCGGAAGAGACCCTCCGGCAGATGCTCCGCGAGTCGCGCGAGCTGGAGTAGCGCCATCCGCCCCGACCCGGCCGCGAGCGCGCGACCCCTTCCCCCGGATGCCGCGGGGAGAGCGGGGGTCGCGCGTTCCTTTTTCCGCCCCGCGCTCCTGGCCCTCGTCGTCCTCGCGACGCTTGCCCCGCGCCCGGCGGAGCCCACCACGCCGCCTTCCATGCTGATGCGCTTCGACGCCCGCGCCCGCGCGCTGGTGAAGCGGATGACGCTGGCCGAGAAGGTGGGCCAGATGACGCAGGCGGACCAGCAGTTTATCCGCGACCCGGCCGACGTCGAGAACCTCTTCCTCGGCTCGGTCCTGAGCGGTGGCGATTCGGACCCGCCAGGCGGGAACACACTGGAGGCGTGGCGTGACCGGTACGAGTCGCTCCAGGAACGCACCCGGCGCACCCGCCTGCGCGTCCCGCTCCTCTACGGCATCGACGCCGTGCACGGCAACAGCAACGTGCTGGGCGCGGTCATCTTTCCCCACAACGTCGGCCTCGGCGCCACCCGCAACCCCCAGCTCGTCCAGCGTATCGCCGAGATCACCGCGGCAGAGACGCGCGCGATCGGCGTGAACTGGACGTTCGCGCCCTGCATCTGCGTGCCGCGCGACATCCGCTGGGGGCGCACGTACGAGGGCTACTCGGAAGACCCGGAGATCGTCTCCCTCCTCGGTGCGGCCGCGGTGCGCGGCTTCCAGGGGAGCACCCTGCGCGGTCCGCTCCGTGTCGCCGCCACCCCCAAGCACTTCGTGGGCGATGGCGGCACCCTCGCGGGCACGGGCGTGGAGAAGGGTCTCGATCAGGGCGACGCGGGGATGGACGAGGAGACGCTCCGGCGCGTCCACCTGTACCCGTACCGCGCCGCCATCGACGCGGGCGCGGCCGCCATCATGCCCTCCTACAGCAGCTGGAACGGCATCAAGGTCACCGGCGACCGCCGCCTGCTGACCGAGGTGCTGAAGGAGGAGATGGGCTTCGACGGCTTCCTGATCTCCGACTACGACGCCGTCGACCAGGTGCACCCCGACTACAAGACGGCCATCGCGATCTCGATGAACGCCGGCATCGACATGGTCATGGTCCCCGCCCGCTACCGCGAGTTCATCCGCCTCCTCACCGAGCTGGTGAACGAGCGCCGCGTGCCGATGTCGCGCATCGACGACGCGGTTGTGCGCATCCTGCGCGTAAAGCTGGCGATGGGGATGATGGAGCCGCGCTACGACTTCCGCGCGGACCGTGCGCTGGAGCGGGCCTTCGGCGGGGCGGAGCACCGGGCAATGGCGCGCCAGGCGGTGCGCGAGTCGATGGTGCTCCTCAAGAACGCCCACCGCGTCCTCCCGCTGTCGAAGTCCGCGCGCCGCATCCACGTAGCCGGGAAGAGCGCGGACGACATCGGCAACCAGTCCGGGGGATGGACGATCACCTGGCAGGGAAAGTCGGGCCCCGTGACCCCTGGCGGCACCACCATCCTCGCTGCCCTCCGCCGCGCCGCCCCCGCCGCCGCGATCACCTACTCCCCCGACGCCAGCGGAGCCGCCGGCGCCGACGCCGTCGTGGTGGTGATCGGCGAGACACCGTACGCGGAGATGAAGGGCGACCGGCAGGACCTCTCGCTAGACGAGGCGGACCTCACCGCCGTCGACAACGCGCGCGCCGCGGGGATCCCGGTCGTCGTCGTCCTGGTCTCTGGCCGGCCCATGATCCTGGGCCGCGCCCTCGACCAGGCCGACGCCTTCCTCGCCGCCTGGCTCCCCGGCACCGAAGGCGACGGCGTCGCCGACGTCCTCTTTGGCGACTACGCCCCCACCGGCCGCCTCCCCTACACCTGGCCCCGCTCCATGGACCAGCTCCCCCTCGGCTCGGGCGCCGGTCCCCCGCTCTTCCCCCTCGGCTACGGCCTCACCTACCAGCTCCCGCCGGGTTGAGAGCCGTGACCGTTCGTCATTCTGAGGAAGCCCGCCACGGGACTCCTGCGGCGACCAAAGAATTTAGCCAGCGGTCGCAGGAGGATCGTAGTGCGACGACGTATCCCTCGCCACGCGCAGTAGATCCTTCGCTCCGCGCCAGAGTCTGGAGCACGGCAGAGTGCGGCGTCGCGCGTCGCTCAGGATGACAAATTGCTATCTAAATGCAAAGCGGCGCGGAGTAGGTTCCGCGCCGCAAAGCTCCGTCCGTGCCTGACGCACGCTCACCCGTTCGCCCCTGCGATGCGCTCCCGGTTCGCGCTACTGGTATCAGCGATTTTCGCGATGGCCTGCTCCGTCCAAGCCCGGCCCTCGGACGTTCCCGGCACGTATGTGATGAACCAGGGACGCGCCGCGGATACCCTCTGGCTCAAACCGGGGGGGACGTACGCTCATGTATACCGTTTTCCGGGCTCGGCTCCGATTCTGCGGCGCGGCTCCTGGAGCTGGGGCAGTGTAGATGAGTTTGCCGCCATCGAGGTCGACGACTTCATCATGCTCTCGCGCCGGGAGAGCTTCCCCAGCGCGAACCGCTCCACCGGCGGGATCTGGCCGGCACCGATCGAACGTTCCCCGTTGACGGGTGCGGTTTTCATCCCGGTGGATGACGACACGGGATGGGCGTACGAACGGGTTTCAGCGGCGCAGATTGGCAGCGGCGGAAAGTGAGTGACAGCCTACTCGAGCAACGGCTCCCACCCGCCTCCTCACCCCGCGATCCGCCCGCCGCCCAGCACCACGTCACCGTCGACCAGCACCGCCGACTGCCCCGGCGTCACCGCGCGCTGCGGCACGTCGAGGGCAAGCTCAATGGCGCCGTCCGTGAGCGCGCGCACCGATGCGGGGACGGCGGATGCGCGGCTGCGGATCTGCACCTGTATGCTGGCGCCCACCTCCGGCGCCCGCGCGAGCCAGTTCAACTCCGCGATGACCACATCGTCGCGCTCCAGCTCCGCCAGCGAGCCGACGACTACCTCGCGCGTGTCCGGGCGCGAGCCGAGCACGTAGAGCGGGAGCCCGCGCCCGCCGGGGAGCCCTTTCCGCTGCCCAACCGTGTAGCGCGCGTAGCCGGAGTGCTCGCCGACCACCTCGCCGCTCGTGGTCACCAGCTTCCCAGGAGCTAGGGCGGCGTGGCCAGGCACCAGCCGCTTCTCCAGCACGTCCACGTAGTCGCCCGTGGGCACGAAGCAGATCTCCATGCTCTCCGGCTTCTCGGCGGTGGAGAGGCCCAGCTCGCGCGCCTTCTCGCGCACCTCGGGCTTGGTGAGCTCGCCCAGCGGGAACATCAGCTTCGGGAGGATCTCCGGCGGCAGCGCCCAGAGGAAGTAGCTCTGATCCTTTTTGGCATCCACCCCGCGCAGCAGCACGGCCCGTCCGTCCGCGTCGGTGCCCATGCGCGCGTAGTGGCCGGTGGCGATGGCATCGCACCCGAGCATGGCGCCGCGGCGGAGGAGGTCGCGAAACTTGGTGTTGCCGTTGCAGCGCACGCAGGGGTTGGGAGTGCGCCCGGCGGCGTACTCCTGCACGAAGTCGTCGATCACGTCGCGCGTGAACTCGCGCTCCACGTCGAAGACGTAGTGCGGAATCCCCAGCCGGTCGGCCACGCTCCGCGCGTCCATGATCCCGTCCAGCCCGCAGCAGCTCTTGCCGGGGCCGTTCCCTTCCGCGTCCGAGTAGCAGAAGGTCTTCATGGTCACGCCGATCACTCGGTGCCCCTGCTCCACGAGCAGCGCCGCCGCCACCGACGAATCCACCCCCCCCGACATCGCCACCAGAACCGTCCGCTTCTCCATCGTACGTCCCCGCGTTGCGCTGAAAGTTCTCGCCCCAGTTCGCTTGCTCCCGCTGTCCACAGTGTCTACTATACAACCATGAAGAATATCCCGCTCTCCGAGATCCTGACGATGAGTGTCGCTGATCGCATCGCGCTGATCGAGCTCATCTGGGACAGCATCGAAGCCGACTCAGGGTTCCCCGAAATGAGCGACGAGCTCCGACAGGAGCTGGAACATCGTCTGGCGGATGCCGAGGCAAATCCGGGCGTCGGCCGCTCCTGGCGCGAAGTGGAAGCGCGGCTGCTCGCCCTCGAATGACGGCCCTGCCCCCGCCTTCAGCCCCCTCTCTCGATAACAGAGGGCGCAGCCCTCTCCTGTTATCGGGAGAGGGGGCAGGCGAGTGTAACGAGCCGGGGGTGAGGGCCTCCTACCGCACCCGCTCCACCACCGCCGGAAACACCTCCAGCACCCGCTCCACCTCCGCCTCCGTCGTACCCCACCCGAGCGAAAATCGCACGGACGGCCCCGCCAGCTCGGGCGGAATCCCCATCGCCAGCAGGACGTGCGACGGCTGCACGGCGCCGCTGGAGCACGCCGATCCGGACGACGCGGCGATCCCCTCCAGGTCCAGCCCCACGAGGAGCATCTCGGGGTCCGCGCCGGGGACGGAGAGGTTGCTCACGTTCGCGAGCCGCTCCGCGCCCGCGCCGTTGACCTGGATGCCGGGGACGCGCTCGCGCAGCCCGGCTTCCAGGCGGTCGCGCAGGGCACCCAGGCGCAGCATCGAGGTCTCGCGCTCCGCCTCTGCTGCCTCCGCGGCGGCGGCGAAGGCGAGGGCGCCCGCCACGTCCTCGGTGCCGGGGCGCAGGCCGCGCTCCTGCCCGCCGCCGTGCACCATCGGCGCGAGCCGGGTGCCGCGGCGCACGAAGAGGGCGCCGATCCCCTTGGGGCCACCCACCTTGTGCGCGCTGAACGACAGCATCGCCGCCGGCACCTGGTCCGCGCGGACGGCGAGCCGCCCCAGCGCCGGCACCGCGTCCGAATGGAACGCGACACCCGCCGCCGCGCACCGCTCAGCGATCTCGGCCACCGGCTGCACGACCCCGGTCTCGTTGTTCGCCCACATCACCGACACCACCGCCGGCCCCGCCGCGAGCGCCTCGTCCAGCGCAGCCAGACGGACGACACCGTGCTCGTCCACCGGGAGGATCACCGTCGGCGCACCCGCCTCGCGCACCGCGGCGAGCACCGCCCTGTGCTCAACGGCCGAGCAGACGACGGGGGCACCGGGGTGCGTCCGCGCGCGGCCCAGGACCGCCAGGTTGTCCGCCTCGGTGCCGGCGCGGGTGAAGACGATCTCCGCGGGCGCGGCGCCGATCAGGCGGGCCAGCCGTGCGCGTGCATCGTCCAGAATGGCGCGGCTCTCGCGGCCCCAGCGGTGCACGCTGGACGGGTTCCCCCACGCGCCGTCGAGCACCTCCAGAAGCGCGCGGCGCGCCTCGGGGCGGAGGGGCGCGGTGGCGGCGTAGTCGAGGTAAACGGGCGTGTCCATGCTTCCAGGGGTGCGGGCGCACGGTTGATAAACGCCACTCGCCATTTGGTTTCCGCGCGCGCCTTGACCGGGCTGACGGCGCGGGTACATTCCCGAAAGAAACCGTCGATCCGCCCTGCCGCCACCGCCATGATCCCGCCGCTTCCCGAGGCGCAGCCGGCCACATTTCGCACCACGGTGCACGGCACCATCTTCGCCGAGCGCGCCGCGCAGCTCGATGCGGTGGTGGAGGGCGACCGGCTCCTCCTGATCCCCGACCCGCCGATGGAGGACGACCCGATGGTGTGGGTCCACCTAGCCAGCGGCGACCCCGTCGGCCACCTTCCCCCCGAGATCAGCCAGTGGCTCGCCGTCTGGCTGCTGCGCGGCGGCAAGGCCTCGGCCCGCGCCCTCCGCGTCCAAGGAAGCGACGTGCCGAGCTGGAAGCGTCTCGTCATCGAGGTGCACTGCGCCGGTCCGGACGAAGCATGACCGACGCTCCGCTCGACGAACAGCTCGCCCGCTTCCGCGCGGCACATCCTCTGATCCGCCATCCGCACGCGGGTCACACGTGGCATTACCGCCGCGGCGGCGAGGGCGAGGAAGCCGTTCTCCTCCTCACCGGCGTGCTGGGCGCGGGCGACTTCGCGTTTCAGCAGATCGCTGCCTTCGAGCGGCGTTACCGCGTGCTGATCCCCGACTACCCCGCAGTGTCGTCGCTGGATGATCTTGTCGATGGGATCGTCAGCCTGCTCGACGGCGAGGGAGCGTCGCGCGTGCACGTCGTCGCCGGCTCGTTCGGCGGGATGGCGGCGCAGGCGCTCGTCCGCAGGCACCCGGATCGCGTGCGCTCGCTCGTGCTCTCGCACACGGGCGCCCCGGAGCCGGGCTCGAAGGCGCGCCGCCTGGGGACGCTCCCGCTCGCGATCCTCCCCGGCCGTCTGCTGCGCGCGCTCTTTCGTAAGCGGCTGCGCGGGAGCTTCGCCGCCGCGGACCCGTTCTGGACGCGCTACTTCGACGAGACGACGGCACGCCTGGGGAAAGCCGACTTCCTGAGCCGCGTGCGCGTTGCCCTCGACTTCGCGGAGGAGCGATACGGGCCGCACGACCTCGATGGCTGGACAGGCCGCATCCTGATTCTCGACGCCGACCACGACCCGCTCTTTCCCGAGGCCCGCCAGCAGGCCGTGCGCGACCTATACCCGCCCGCCGAGGTGCACACCTTTCGCGGCACCGGCCACGCGGCCGCCATCCTGGATCCCGAGGGGTACGCCTCCGTCATCCTCGATTTTCTGGAACGCGCTGCCTGAAGCGGGGTGCGGCGCACGGCAGGGCACGGGCAGCCACGTGGGGCTGCCCCTACGAGGTTTGGGTGCGAGAGGCGGAGGTTGAGGCCTGGAAAAGGGTGGGCAGACGTGCGTTGGGCGGGGTTCGAGGCACGCGGAGGGTGGGCGCGATGAATCGCGCCCCTACCACCGCTAGATGCTCCGCACCGACAGGCCCACCACGTCCTGCACCTCCATCGTCTCGGCGATGTAAAAGGGTTCGCCGTATTCGGTGCGGATCAGGGAGCCGTAGCGCGCGGCGTGCATGCGCACTTGATCGTAGAGTGGGCGGTCGCCGCCGGGGAAGACCTCGCCGCCCCACGTCTTACCGTCGAACTGCGAGGCGTAGCAGCGGATCGCCTCCATCTTCGTTTCCATCTGCGCGGTGACGTCCACCACGAAGCTGGGCTTGACGGCGTCCTCGCGGAAGGCGAGGGCGTAGAGGAGCTTGTGCGGGCGGTGCGGCTCGCCGGGCGCGTCGAAGCGGCGGAGGCCGGCCAGGAAGCACGCATCGTAGCCGAGCTGCGATGCGATGCGGTGGTCGGGGTGGCGCCCGTTGGGGTAGGGAAGGATCACCACGCGCGGCCGAAAGGCGCGCACCAGCTCCACGACGACGCGGCGCGTCTCCGGCGTGTTCTGGAGCCCGGCATCGGGGAGCCCGGCGTTGCGCCGCACGGCCACCCCCAGCACCCGCGCCGCCGCCTCCGCCTCCTGCCCGCGCAGTGCGGCGCTCCCGTCCGTCCCCGTCTCCCCCGCCGTCAGGTCCAGAATCCCCACGCGGTACCCCTGCGACGCGGCGCGGGCGATCGTCCCTCCCGCCAGCAACTCCACGTCGTCGCGGTGCGCCGCGATCGCCAGCAGGTCCACCGCCGTCTCTTCAGAAGCTTCGCTCACGAATCCAGATCACGTCTGGGGAAACGGTTCGCCATCGCCCGCCCGAAGATGCCGCCGCCCCGTCCCAAACGCAAACCCCCTCCCCCGGGCAGTTTCGGGGGAGGGGGATGCGTCGCGGAGCGACGCTGGGGGTGAGGGCTCCCTCTACTCGTGCCGCAGCGCCTCCACGGGATCCAGCCGCGCGGCCTTGTTGGCCGGGTACAGCCCGAACACGATCCCCGCGCCGCCCGAGGCCATGATCGACGCGAAGATGGCCCAGAGCGGGATGGTGGCGTTCACCGGTGTCAGGGCCGTGATCAGCCCGGCGAACGCGGTGGCCACCGCCAGCCCGATGGCGCCGCCGATCACCGTCACGGTGACCGACTCCACCAGGAACTGCCAGAGGATCTCGCTCGCCTTGGCGCCCAGCGCCTTGCGCACGCCGATCTCGCGCGTCCGCTCCGTCACCGAGATCATCATGATCCCCACCACGCCCACGCCGCCCACGATCAGGCCGATCGACGAGAGCACCACCATCACGATGAAGAAGACGCCGGTGAGGCGGTCGAACATCTTCTTGAACGCCTCCTGCCGGATCAGCGCGAAGTTGTTCTCCTCGGCCGGGCGCAGGCCGCGCGCGCTGCGCAGGGCGGCGGTCACGTCGTCCATGGCGCGCTCCTGCGTGAAGCCGCGCTCGGTGACCACCAGGAAGTCCATCCACTCCTTGTTGGCGCCGAGGTCCTTGATGGCCGTGGTGGCGGGGACGACCACCCAGTTCTTCATCGCCGAGGCGAAGATGTTGTCCTTGAGCTTGTAGACCCCCGCTACCCGGAACTCGCGCCCCTTGATGCGCACCGAGCGTCCCACCGGGTCGCTTCCGGGAAAGAGCTGCTCCGCCAGGTCCGGCGACAGCACGGCGACGTTGGAGGCGCGCTGGTCGTGCACCGACAGGTAGTTGTTCCCCCGCACGAAGTCGCCCTTGGAGTACTCCACCCAGTCCGACGAGCGCCCCATGATCTGCACGCCGCTCACCGCGCGCGAACCCATGCGCACCTCGCCGCCCGCGTCGATGGAGGTGGCTACCGTGCGCACCGCCGGGAGCGCCTCCAGCATCTCCGCGTCGGCGAAGGTCAGCGGCGGCTTCCCCTCGGTGGGGTCCTGCCCGTCGCCGCTGAAGGTGAGCGCGGTCGGATCGAAGCGCGATGCGATGAAGTTGTTGGGGCCGATCGCCTCGATCCCCTCCAACACCATGGCGCGGAAGCCGGTGATCACCGCCGCCATGCTCATCACGGTCGCCACGCCGATCACGATCCCCAGGATGGTGAGGAAGGCGCGGACCTTGTTGGAGCGCAGTGCGTCGAGGGCGATGCCGATCCCCTCGCGCGTGGAAGTAACGTTCATCGCTCCTCAGTCCGCCCGCAGGGCGACGATGGGGTCCAGCCGCGAGGCGCGGTAGGCCGGGTACACCCCCGCCATCAGCCCCACCCCGATCCCCAGCAGGATCGCCAGCAGGATGGAGCCGGGCGACACCCGCGCCGGGATCGGCGAGATGGCCGAGACGGCGTACGCCAGCGCGATCCCGGATCCGATCCCCAGCATCCCGCCCGCGCCGGAAAGGGTGCCCGCCTCCACCAGGAACTGGAGGAGGATGTCCCTGCGGCGCGCCCCCAGCGACTTGCGCACCCCGATCTCGCGCGTGCGCTCGCTTACGGAAACGAGCATGATGTTCATGATCACCACCGCGCCCACCACCAGCGACACCGCCACCAGCAGCGGCAGCGCGAGCAGGAGGAACTTGGAGATCTTGTCCCAGAAGCCGAGCGCCTCGTCCGCGGTCTCCAGCATGAAGTCGTTCTCTACGCCGGGGCGAAGGCGGTGGCGCACCCGCATCAGCCCCTCCAGCTCGCTCTGGCCGCGCGCCATCAGCGTCGCGTCCGGCACGCGGAAGTAGATGTCTTCCACGATGTTGTTGCGGAAGAGCGACCCGTTGAGCGGCGAGCGGATCGGCGCCACCACCATGCGGTCCATCGACATCCCGAAGAGCGACCCCTGCTCCTCCATCACCCCGATGACGCGGAAGGGGAAGCCCTGGATGCGGACCTCCTTCCCCAGCACCGGCAGGCCGTCGAAGAGCTTCTTCGCCACCTCCTCGCCCAGCACCACCACGGGCACGCCGCGCTCCGCCTCGCTCTCGGTGTAGGTGCGGCCGCGCGCGATCTTGAGGTCGCGCACGTTGAAGAAGTTGGCGGACGCGGCGATGACGTTCACCCCCTGCACCACCTTGCCGCGCCCGTCGCCCACCTTGGCGTCCGCGTCGTGCGCGTACGAAAGGAGGCCGGGGGTCTGCACGCGGTCCTCCAGGAAGCGCGCGTCGTCCTGCGTCAGCCGTGGGCGCCGCTGCCACTCGCGCCAGGTCGCCTCGTCCACCGGCCCGCCGCCCACCGAGGGAAGGCGGCGCACGTTGATGGTGTTGAAGCCCAGGATCTTCCCCGCGAACTCCTCCTTCATGTACGCGTTCATCCCCGTGATCAGGGTGATGACGGCGATCAGGAAGGTGACGCCCACCACCGTGCCCAGCACGGTGAAGAAGGCGCGCAGCTTGTTGGCGCGGATCATGGAGAGCGCGATCCGCACCGCCTCGCGGGCGTTCATCAGACCTCCGAGAGCGCGCTTTCGGGGCGCGCGGCCAGCACGCCCACCGGCACGCGCGTCTGCCTGCGGTCGCTGGCGATGACGCCGTCCCTGAGCATCACCACCCGGTCCGCGTGCGCGGCGATGTCGGGCTCGTGCGTCACCATGATGATGGTCTGCCCCTCCGCGTGCAGCCGGTGGAAGAGCGCCATGATCTCCTCCGACGTGCGCGAGTCCAGGTTCCCCGTGGGCTCGTCCGCCAGGATGATGGAGGGGCGCGTCACCAGCGCCCGGGCGATCGCCACGCGCTGCCGCTGCCCGCCCGAGAGCTCGTTGGGGCGGTGGTCCATGCGGTCGCCGAGCTCCACGGCGGCCAGGGCGCCGGCCGCGCGCTCCTTCCGCTCCGCCTTCCCCACGCCTGCGTAGACCAGCGGCAGCTCCACGTTCTCCAGCGCGGTGGAGCGGGGGAGGAGGTTGAAGGTCTGGAAGACGAAGCCGATCTCGCGGTTGCGGATGCGCGCCAGGTCGTCGTCCTTCATCCCGGCCACGGGCTGGCCGTTGAGCACGTACTCGCCGGCCGAAGGCGTGTCCAGGCAGCCGATCAGGTTCATGAAGGTGGACTTGCCCGAGCCGGACGGGCCCATGATGGCCACGTACTCGTTGCGCTCGATCACCAGGTCCACTCCGCGAAGGGCGCGCACCGTCTCCGCGCCCATCACGTACTGCTTCTGGAGCCCGCGGACCTCGATCAGCGCGGTGGTCACTTCGCCCCCTTCGCCTTCGCCTGCTCCCCTTCCTTGGGCGTCTCCACCCGCACCGCGTCGTCGTCCTGCAGGTCGCGCACGGCCTGGTAGCTGCCGGATACGACCGTCTCGCCGCCGCGCAGCCCCTTGCGGATCTCGAAGTAGCGGTCGCCGGCGATGCCGATCTCCACCGGCACCCAGTCCGCCTTGCCGTCGCGCATCACGAAGACGCCCATCACCTCGTTGGCGCGGCGCGAGCGCTTGTCGGCCTCCACCTGCGCGGCGGGCTGCTCCGCGTCGCCGTCGTCGTCCGCGTCCTGCGAGAACTTCTTCCCCTCGCGGTCGCGCACCGTCAGCGCGATGATGGGCACCGAGAGCACGTTGCGGCGCGCCTCCGTCACCACGTCGGCCGTGGCGGAGAGGTCGGGACGCAGCGAGGCGGGCGGGTTGTCGAGGGTGATGACCACCTCGAAGTCCACCGACTGCTGGTCGCTGGCGCCCGCCTGGCCGGCAGCGGTCTGCACGGCGCTGTTGGCGATGCGGGTCACGCGGCCGCTGAAGCTCTGGTCGGGGAAGGCGTCGATGCGCACCGCCGCGCTGTCGCCGATGGTGATGTTGGGGACCTCGGTCTCGTCGACCTTGATCTTGGCCTCCATCACGCTCAGGTCGGCCACCGTGAGCAGCAGCGAGCCGGGGTTGTTCATCGTCCCCACCACCGCCGTCTCCCCTTCCTCGATGTTGAGGCGGGTGACGCGGCCGCTCATCGGCGCCACGATGGTGGTCTTGGAGAGGTTGTCGCGCGCCTCGCTGAGTGCGGCCTGCGCCTGCGCCACGGCGAAGCGGGCGGCCTGCAGCTCGGCCCCGGCCACGTTCCCCTGCGTGCGCGCCTGGTCCAGGTCTTGGGCGGAGATCAGCTGGTCCCGCCCCTGCGACAGCATCTCCGCGCGGCGCGCATCGTTCTGCGCCTTGAGGAGCTGCGCGCGGGCCTGCGCCTCGCGGGCACGGGACTGCGCCACCGCCGCCTCGGCGCGGCGCACGGCGCTCTGGTACTGGCTGGGATCGATGCTGATGAGGAGCGCGCCGCGGTCCACCCACTGCCCCTCCTCCACCGCCACCCGGATCACGCGCCCCGGGATGTCGGCCGAGATGTCCACCTT
>DASWNZ010000176.1:0-8799 GCA_036398975.1 Longimicrobium sp. | reverse complement strand
CAGCCGGGTGCGCGCGGTCGAAAGGGAGAGGGCGGAGCTGGACGTGGACCGGCAGGTGGAAGAAATCGAGCGCCAGATCGCTCAGTTCGACCTGGACTCGCGCGTCGCCGACGTGAACCGGCGCATCGCGGGTCTGCGGGTGGACGAGAGTGTCGCGGCAATCGAGCGGCAGATCACCGCGCTCGACTCCCCCCGGCGCATCCGGGCGCTGGAGGCGCGGGTGGCGGAGGCGCTGGAGAGGCTGCGCGCGGAGCTGCGGTGAGAGGGGGCGGCGGTTGAAACCGCTGCAACAACCGCGGGAAACCTGCCTTCGCAGGTTCAGGCGGCTCGAGATCGGCGCGCGGGGTTAGGATTGGCGCGGCGGCTGGGCGCCGGGGGCGGGGATTCGTGCGGGGTGAAAAGGAGGGTCCGGCGGCCGGGCGCCGGGGGCTGAAGCCCCCGGCTGGGACCACGCGAAGCCCACTGAAGTGGGCTGGAGAGGCGCGGCATTCGACCCGGAGTCCGCGGAGGCGGACTTTGTGCGGTTGTTGCAGCGAGTTCACTCGCCAAACAAAAAGGCGGACCCTCGCGGGTCCGCCTTTTTGCGCTGCACCATCAACAGGTTACGCCGCCTGCTCCTCGCGCGTCTTGCAGTCCAGGCAGTAGCGCGCGTGGGGGAGCGCTTCGAGGCGCTCGAAGGGGATCGGCTTCTTGCACGAGTGGCAGATGCCGAACTCCGCGGGGTTGTTGATCAGGCGGCGAAGCGCCTCCTCCACGCGGTACAGGTAGCGCCCCTCCTTGCTGGCGAAGAGGAACGACTTCTCACGCTCCATCGCGTCGGTTCCCTGGTCCGCCATGTGGAACGAATAGCTGGACAGGTCCGCGTCCGCCGAATCGCGCGTCCGCGACGACTGCTCCTGAAACCGACCCAGAGACCTCAGCGTCTTCTGCCGCTCGCGCATCAGAAGCCGCTCGATCTGCTCGAGCTGTGTCCGATCCATGCCGCTCTCACTGCTGATGGTTGGGGAACTGGGCTGGACGCGTGTGGCGGGAGGGGAGCGGAGACAACGTTCCTGGCCGCACCGCCTGGAGGTCCGAAACTCTGAAAAATAACCAAACCCGCGGTTTCAGTACACCCCCGCGGGCTCAGCTGCCGAAACGCTCGATCACGCGCACCACGTCGTTGCCGTTGGCCCACAGCATCAGCGCCACCACGATGAGCAGCCCGACCTGCGAGAGGCGGATGCGCGTCTCCACCGAGAGCGGCCGGCCGCGCACCGCCTCGATGCCGAGGAACATCAGGTGGCCGCCGTCCAGCACCGGGATCGGCAGGAGGTTGAGGACGGCGAGGTTGATCGAGAAGAAGGCCAGGAAGGCCAGGAAGACGTCGAGCCCCATGCGCGCCGTCTGGCCGGACGCCTGCCCGATGGTGAGCAGCCCGCCCATGTTGCGCGCGGAGGTGCGGCCGGTGATCAGGTCGCGCAGCGCGTCCAGGATCGACACGGTGCCGTCCCAGGTGTCCACGAATCCCGTCTTCACCGCCTCGATGGGCCCGACGGAGCGGCGCTCGTAGGGAACCGCCGGCGGCCGCGCGCCGATGCGACCGACGCTGATGGACTTGCCATCGGGGCCGTCCTCGCGCTCGGCGGTGGGGGTGATCGTCATGCGCACGCGCTGCCCGCCGCGCTCCACCTCCACGGGGAGCGGGCGCCCGGCGCTGGCACGCACCACGCTCACGAAGTCCTGCCATCCCTGCACCGGCCGCCCGTTGACGGCCACGACGCGGTCGCCGTTCTTCATCCCCGCGCGCGCGGCGGCCTGGCCGGGTACGACCTCGGGGATGACGGCGGGGATCAGCGGCTCGATGGAACGCGCCACCTCCATCCGCGACGTGCGCCCCTCCGGCACCACCAGAGTCACGGTGCGGCCGCCTTCCAGCGCCACCGCGAGCGGCCCCGGGGGCGCATCCAGGATTCCCCTGCGGATTGCGCCCGCCGAGCTGACCGGCTTGCTGCCGACCGACACGACGCGCGAGCCGAAGGGGATCTTGGCCGCCTCCGCCGCGGGGCCGACCGCCGTCGCCGGCTCGGGGGTCGCGACCTGCGTGATGCGGACGACGCGCTCGCCGTACGCCGCCGCCAGCGCGCCGTAGACGAGCACCGCGAATAGGAAGTTGACGATCACACCGGCCGAGATCACCAGGGTGCGCGCCCAGAGCGGCTTGGAGTCGAAGGTGCGCTCGGGGTCCACCGGCACCCCCTCGTCGCCCCCCTCCAGCAGCGACTGCGCCTCGTCGTCCTCCATCCCCGCCATCTTGACGTAGCCGCCCAGCGGGATGGCCGAGATCACGTACTCCGTCTCGCCGCGCGTGAAGCCGACCACGCGCGGCCCGAAGCCGATGGAGAAGCGAGGGACCTGGATCCCCACCCACTTGGCGGCGAAGAAGTGCCCCGCCTCGTGGATGGTCACCAGCACCCCGATCACGACCAGGAAAGCAGCGATGTTCAGCAGCAAGGCACGTAGTTCCGCACAAAGGTTTCCGTCGTCCTGCGGGCCCAGGCGTCCGCCTCGAGCACCGCCCCCAGCGAGTCTGCCGGTCCGCCGCGCCACTGCGCCAGCGTCTCACCCACCGCTTCCGCGATCCCGGGGAAGCCGAGGGCTCCGGCCAGGAAGTGCGCCACCGCCACCTCGTTGGCCGCGTTGAAGACGGCCGGCGCGGTGCCGCCCTCCCGTCCCGCCGCCACGCCGAGCGCGAATGCGGGGAAGCGCTCCTCGTCCACGGCCTCGAAGGTCAGCGCCCCGGCGGCAACGGGATTGAAGCGCCGGCATTCGTACACCAGCCGCTCCGGAAAGCTCAACGCGTACAGCACGGGGAGCTCCATGGTGGGGAACCCCATCTGCGCCAGCACCGATCCGTCCACCATCTCCACCATCGAGTGGATGATGGACTGTGGGTGCACCACCGCCTCGATGCGCTCGTAGGGCACGCCGAAGAGGAAGTGCGCCTCGATCACCTCCAGCGCCTTGTTGGCGAGCGTGGCGGAGTCGATGGTGACCTTGGAGCCCATGTCCCACGTGGGATGCCGCAGCGCGTCGGCGGGGGTGGCCGCGGCGAGCATCTCCGCCGTCCAGCAGCGAAAGGGGCCGCCGGACGCGGTCAGCACCAGCCGCCGCACCGCCTCGGGCGGACTCCCGGCGAGGCACTGGAGGATGGCGCTGTGCTCGCTGTCCACGGGGAGCAGCTCTCCCCCGCCCTCGCGCGCGGCTTCCAGCACCAGCGGCCCCGCGCACACCAGCGACTCCTTGTTGGCGAGCGCGACCCGCTTCCCGGCCCGCAACGCCGCCAGCGTCGGCTCCAGCCCCGCCGCGCCGACCAGCGCGTTGAGCACCACGTCGGCGTCGGGATGGGTGGCGGCCTCCAGCAGCGCCTCGCGCCCGGTGCGCCAGCGGGTCCCGCCGCACGCGCCTGCCGGCACCGCGCCCTCCGCCACGACGGCCAGATCGGGACGATAGCGCTCCGCCAGCGCCCCCAGCGCCTCGCCGCGTGTACCCGCGGTGAGCGCCACCGCACGGAAACGGTCCGGGTGCTGGTCCAGCACGGCCAGCGCGCTCCGGCCGATCGATCCGGTTGCGCCGAGGATGGAAACGCCCTTCAAACGGAAGTCCTGGAGAACGGAAGTGCCGAGTGCCTAGTGCCAAGTGCCGAGTACGTTCGCGGGCCGGCGTCGGCGCGTCGTCGGGCACGGGCAGCCACGCGGGGCTGCCCCTACCAGGTTTCTGCGCGCCGCGTCACGAACCCGTGCGCCCGAGTCCGCGCAGGCGGACTTTGCGCGGTTCCAGCCGCGAATTTATTCGCCCCTGGATGCCCCTCCCGGCACCCCTCAAACCCCCACGACGTACCGAAAGAAAGCGTACCCGATCGGGAGCGTGAAGAAGAGCGAGTCGAAGCGGTCCAGCGCGCCGCCGTGGCCGGGGAGGAGCTTGCCCGAGTCCTTGACCCCCACGTCGCGCTTGAACAGCGACTCCGCCAGGTCCCCCGTCTGCGACGACACCGAGATCAGCACGCCGAACGCCGCGGCCTCCACGATCCCCATCTGGTACGAGGGGAAGCGGGCGAGCAGGAATGCATACCCCACGGCCGAGAGAAGGGTGCCGAAGAGTGCGCAGACGGCGCCCTCCACCGTCTTTCCGGGGCTCACCCTGGGGATCAGCTTGTGCTTCCCCCACGTCCGCCCGCCGAAGTAGGCGAAGCTGTCGTTGATCCAGGTGAGCACCACCGGCGCCAGCAGGATCACCATGCCGTGCAGCGGCGACTCAACGCCCGGCAGGTGGCGCAGGAAGAGCGCGAAGAGGAGGAGCCCCGTGTACGCCGCGCCGAACACCGTGACCGAGACCGCGAGGAGCGGCTCGCCGGCGACGCCGCGCGCCCAGATGGCGGCCGTGCACGCCACGATCGCCGTGATCGCGACGATGCCGAAGAGGAGCGGGTTGTCCAGCCCGCGCTCCGGCCACAGCGCCGCGGCCGCCACTAGCGCGACGGCCCCCGCCGCGCCCAGTGCGGGGAGCGCGCGGGGGCCCTTGAGCGCGGCCATGCGGAACAGCTCCAGCGCGGAAAGCGCGGCGGATACCGCGAGAAGCGCGGCAAGCACCCAGCCTCCCAGGTACATCGCCCCCACCGCCACGGGAATCAGCACCGCGGCGACGAGGGTGCGGGTCAGCGTCTCGTTGCGCGCCACGGCGTCAGCTCGCCAGCACGCGCCCGAAGCGGCGCTCCCGGCGCTGGAAGTCGCGGATCGCGCCGAAGAGGTGCTCGCGCGTGAAGTCGGGCCAGAGCACGGGAGTCACGTGGATCTCGGAGTAGGCGAGCTGCCAGAGCATGAAGTTGGAGATCCTCATCTCGCCGGAGGTGCGGATCAGAAGGTCGGGATCGGGGTCGCTCGCGGTGTAGAGCTGCTGCGCGAAGAGCTTCTCGTCGATCTCGCCGGGGACGAGGGTGCCGTCCAGGACGCGCTCGGCCAGGCGGCGGGCGGCGTTCACGATCTCGGTGCGCGAGCCGTACGAGATCGCCAGGTTCAGCCGCAGCCGCCGCCCGCCGGCCGTGTGGTCCACCAGCGACTCCATGGCGCGGCGGGTGCGCGGCGACAGGCGGTCCACCTCGCCGATCATGTGCACCTCGACGCCCTTGCCGCGCAGATCCTCGCGTTCGCGGCGCACGTACAGCTCCAGCAGCGCCATCAGCGCGGAGACCTCGGCCGGCGGGCGGCCCCAGTTCTCCTGCGAGAAGGCGTACAGCGTCAGCACCTCGACACCCGCATCGGCGGAGGCCTCCACCACCTCGCGCACGGCGCGCATGCCGGCGCGGTGCCCAAAGGTGCGCGGGCGGCTCCGCTGCTTCGCCCACCTGCCGTTGCCATCCATGATGATGGCCACGTGCCGGGGGATCTCTCCGCCGGTGCGGATCTGCTGGAGGAGGTCGCTGCTGGACATGCGGGGGAAGATGGACCCCGGAGAGAGGTTTGTCAAAGCAAGAAGTTGGCGGCGAAGTGCCGGCACGGCCATTTCACACGGAGACGCAGAGAAAAACAACAAGGGAACGGAGAGAACCGCTCTCCGCGGTCCTTTCCGTTCCCCTCCGTGTCTCCGTGCGAAACCGCCGTTCTGGAGGTCAGACCTCCATCACCTCGGCTTCCTTGTGCTTCAGGATCTCCTCGACCTTGCCGATGTACTGGTCGGTGAGCTTCTGCACCTTGTCCTGCTCGCGGCGCACGTCGTCCTCGGAGAGGCCTTCCTTCTTCTGGCCGGCCTTGACCTCGTCGTTGGCGTCCTTGCGCGCCTGGCGCACCGCCACGCGTGCCTCCTCCGCCATCTTGTGGAGGTGCTTCACGAACTCGCGGCGGCGCTCCTCGGTCAGCGCCGGAATGGGGATGCGGATGATGCTCCCGTCGTTGGACGGGTTCAGCCCCAGGTCGCTCTCGCGCAGCCCGCGGTCGATCTCCTTCAGCAGGCTCTTGTCCCACGGGGTAATGGTGAGGAGGCGCGGCTCGGGGGCCGCCACCGTTCCCACCTGGTTCAGCGGCACCTTGCTCCCGTACGCCTCCACGCGGATCGAGTCCAGCAGCGCCGGCGACGCCTTGCCGGTGCGCACGCTGGCGAACTCGCGGCGCAGCGCTTCCAGGGCGCTCTCCATCCGCTGGCGGGCCTTATCCAGACTGGGCATTGGCTTCTGACTCGCGGCTCAGGTGGGTGTGGGTTCCGGCTCGCTGTCCAGCGCCGGCGCCATCGAGTGGACCAGCGTTCCGATCCTCTCGCCGTTGATGGCGTCGGCCACCGCGCGGCGCTTGTCCAGGTTCAGCACCAGGATGGGGATGTCGTTCTCCTTGCACAGCGAGAGCCCCGCCGCGTCCATCACCCCCAGCTCGCGCGAGAGCGCGTCCAGGTAGGTGATCTCAGGGATGAAGACGGCGTCGGCGTTCTTCTTGGGGTCGGACGAGTAGATGCCGTCCACCTTGGTCGCCTTGATGATGACGTCCGCCTCCATCTCGATGCCGCGCAGCACCGCCGCGGTGTCGGTGGAGAAGTACGGGTTTCCCGTGCCGCCGGCAAAGATCACCACGCGCCCCTTCTCCAGGTGCCGCATGGCGCGGCGGCGGACGTAGGGCTCGGCGAGCTGTTCCAGGCGGATCGCCGTCAGCACGCGCGTGTGCACGCCCTTGCGCTCCAGGATGTCCTGCATCGCCAGGGCGTTGATGATGGTGGCCAGCATCCCCATGTAGTCCGCGTTGACGCGGTCCATGCCTTCGGCGCTGGCCGCCGTCCCGCGCACGATGTTCCCCCCGCCGATGACCAGGCCGAGGGCCACGCCCATGTCGTGGACGTGCTTGATCTCCTCCGTGATGCGGTCCACCACCGGGGGGGAGATCCCGAACCTCTGATCTCCGGCGAGGGCCTCGCCGGAGATCTTGAGGAGGACCCGGCGATACTTCAGACCATCCACCCCCTCGCCGGGGGCGACCGATCCCAGCTCGCCGGCGGCGCTCACTGCTCGCCCAGCTGGTAGCGGGTGAAGCGGCGCACCTCGATCTTCTCGCCCGTGGTGCCCGAGACGTGGGTGATCATCTCCCCCACCGTCTGGTCCGGGTTCTTGACGAAGGGCTGCTCCAGGAGCACGCTCTCCGCGTAGAACTTCTCCACCTTGCCGTCCACGATCTTGTCCCAGATGTGCTCCGGCTTCCCGCTCTCGCGCATCTGCTCGCGGTACACGTTGCGCTCGCGCTCCAGCACCTCGGCCGAGATCTGGTCGCGCGACACGGAGGTGGGCGCCGCCGCCGCGATGTGCATGGCGATGTCGCGCACCAGCGCCTGGAAGGTGTCGTTGCGGGCCACGAAGTCCGTCTCGCAGCCGACCTCCACCATGACGCCGATCTTGCCGCCCATGTGGATGTAGGCGCCCACCGCGCCCTCGGTGGCCTCGCGCTCGGCGCGCTTGGCGGCCTTGGCCGCGCCGCGCGTGCGCAGCAGGTCGATCGCCTTCTCCTGGTCGCCGCCGGCCTCTGTGAGGGCGGTCTTGCACTCCATCATCCCCGCGCCGGTACGGTCGCGGAGCGCCTTTACGTCCTGGGCAGTGAAGCTCATAGCCGTTTTGGTATCCTAGTAGGTCCGTTGAGTCCAGTGCCGCGCCCCCGGCGCGGCTGCAAAAATCGGGGCCACGAGCGCTTTGCGCCAGTGGCCCCGAGAAACTACCCGGCCGTCGGCGCGCCTTACTCCGCGTCGCCGCCCTCGGCCCCGCCCTCGGCGCCCATGCCGGCACCCGGACCGCCGGTCGTGCGGCGCTTGCGGCGCGGGCGGCGCTTCTGGCCGTCGCGGTCGCCACGGTCCGCCGGAGCACCCGCGCCCGTCTCGGTGGAGTACGAAGTCACCTCGGCCTCGTCGGCGCGGCGGCGCGCCTCGTCCGGCATCGACATGCGGGCCTCGTGCGCCGCGTCGGCCATGGCGGCCGAGATCACGGTCACCGAGCGGATGGCGTCGTCGTTGCCGGCGATCGGCACCGTGAGCACGTCCGGGTCCGCGTTGGTGTCGGCGATGGCCAGCACCGGGATCCCCAGCTTGTTGGCCTCCTGCACCGCGATGCGCTCCTTCTTGGAGTCCACCACGAAGAGCGCCCCGGGGAGGCGGGCCATGTCCTTGACGCCGCTCAGGTACTTCTCCAGCCGCTCGCGCTCGCGGTCCAGCATCAGGCGCTCCTTCTTCGTGTAGAAGTCGAAGGCGCCCTCCTCCTGCCCCCGTTCCAGCTCGCGAAGGCGGCGGATCTGCTTCTTGATCGTGGCGAAGTTGGTGAGCATGCCGCCCAGCCAGCGCTCGGTCACGTAGAACGAGTTGGAGCGCTCGGCCTCGCTCTGGATCACCTGGCGAAGCTGCTTCTTGGTGCAGACGAAGAGGATGCGCTCGCCGCGCGACACGATGCTGCGCACCAGCTCCTGCGCGAGTTCGATCTGCCGGAGCGTCTTCTTCAGGTCGATGATGTAGATCCCGTTGCGCTCCGCGAAGATGAACTTGCGCATCTTCGGGTTCCAACGGCTCGTCTGGTGCCCGAAGTGGACGCCGGCTTCGAGGAGGTCCTGAATGGAGGGCTGTGCCATGCTGCCGTTTGCCTATGAGAATCTGGTTGTCCCCGCGGCGCCCCTCGGCGCCCGGGCTTCCACCGCCGTCATCCGCCGCCCCGACCGGCCTTTCACGGCGCGGCACCCGGGGCAAGCGTCGGGCGGTGTGCAGGATGTGCCGGCTTTCAGGAAGCGGCGCGGTGCCGGCGCGAGCCCGTGGGCC
>DASWNZ010000175.1:0-5536 GCA_036398975.1 Longimicrobium sp. | reverse complement strand
AGCTCGCGGATCTGGCGGAGGTGACGGGGGGGTGAATGGGGGGTGCGGTCCCGGCGGTTGAAACCGCTGCAACAACCGCGGGAAGCCTGCCTTCGCAGGCTCCGGTGGCAGATCGTCCAGGCGAAAAAAGCGGGTCCGGTGCATGGCGCCGGACCCGCTTCGTATTTTTCGCACGCAACCGTCAGCTCTGCTCGGGCTTCCAGTCGATGGGGATGGTCACCATGACGGGGACGGGCTGGTCGCCGACGCGGGCGGGGCGGAAGCGGAAGCGCTCCACGATGCGCAGGGTCGCGTCCGAGAACTGTGGGTTGGTGGCGGATACGACGCGCACGCTTCCGGGCCGCACGCGCCCGTCCGCTTCCACGATCAGCTCCAGCGTCACGCGGCCCGCGACGCCCTGGTCCGCCAGCACGCGCGGGTAGAAGCGCTCGAAGAGGCGCGCCACCTCGCTGCCGTTCGCCAGCGCCGGCGTCTCTTCGACGGTGTCCGGGGTGTAGACGCCTCTGTACTCGGACGGCGGGCCCGGCGTGGGCTCGGTGTTCCCCGTCGGCGGGGTGGGCGTGGCCGGCCGCGGCCCGAAGACGTCGCCGGGGGTGCCCACGCCCGTGACGTGCTCCGCGAGCAGCGGCTGCTCGTCCAGCTTGGGTTCCGAGATCGTTGTCGGCACCTCGATGGGTGCGTGCATCTCCACCGTCTCGCCGGGCGTGGGCGGCGGCGGGGTGTCCGGCTGCTGCGGCGCGGCCGGGGCGGGGGGCGGAGGAGGCGGCTTGGCGATGTCCCACTCGTCCACCACGTGCTCCTCGGGCCGCGTCTCGACCATGGCGGCAGTCGAGCTGGCGACGACGCCCACCAGCAGGAGGAGGTGCGCGCCCACGGAGAGGGCGACGATGCGCGGCGAGGAGAGCCGGCGCTTGCGCTTGCGGGTCAGGACTCGGAACATGATGCTCCTCCTGCTGTTGCGTGGCGGGTGGTGCTCGGCCCGTTCGCCGGTGCCTCACCTATCGAACGGACCTGCCCCGCCATTTCTGACACGACTCCGCCTACCCCTCTTCCACCGTCCCCCGCAGGCACCAGTCGACCGGCTCCTGCCCGCTCCGCTCCAGCGCCTCGTTCACCTGGGAGAAGGGCTTGCTCCCAAAGAACCCCTTGTCCGCCGAGTAGGGCGACGGGTGCACGGAGCGGATGACGGCGTGGCGCGAGCTGTCGATCAGCTCCTCCTTCTTTCCAGCGTACGCGCCCCACAGCACGAATGCAACGGTGTTGTCGCGCTCGTTGACCGCGCGGATGATGGCGTCGGTGAAGCGCTCCCATCCGCGGTTCTTGTGCGAGTTGGGCTCGCGGCGCCGCACGGTGAGCACCGCGTTCAGCAGGAGGACGCCCTGCTCGGCCCAGCTCGCCAGGTAGCCGTGCTTTGGGATGGGACACCCGCGGTCGTCGTGGAGTTCCTTGAAGATGTTGGCCAGCGACGGCGGCGGGCGCACGCCGGGCCGCACCGAGAAGGCGAGGCCGTGCGCCTGGCGCGGGCCGTGGTACGGGTCCTGGCCAAGGATCAGCACCTTGACCCGGTCGTACGGCGTAAGCTCCAGCTGCGAAAAAACTTCGTCCTCGGGCGGAAAGACGGTCTGCGTGCGGCGCTCCTCTTCCACGAAGCGGCGCAGCTCGGTGAAGTACGGCTGCTCCACCTCGGCGGCCAGCGCGGGCCGCCACGACGGAGGGATGCGGTCCAGCTCCATCGGCGCTCCGTGTCCAGGGTGTACGTTTCTGGCGTCAGCGGGGCCGATGCAAGGCAGGGACCCGGCACGCGCGGCATTCCGGTTGCAGCCTCGCCGCTGCAGGACGCCTGTTTCCACGCGTGGAACCCGGCGGGGGCGGCGCGTGGTAGAACGAGGGAGGACACATCCCAACGGAGGAGCGCCATGATCAAACCCAACGTGAGGGCGTCGTTCGGAAGGCGTGAAGCGGAGCTGCTGCTGTCGCTGGTGGGGCCGGGGGGCGAGGAGCGCCTCCGCGACCAGGGAATGGACGCGCTGATGGACGATCCCCTGGTGCTGCGCGCGCTGGTGCAGCGCGGGCGGCTGAGCCCGGCGCCGGCGCCGCTCTTCTTCTACATCCTCGCGCGACACGCCCTCCTACAGCGCGAGATCGTGGACCGGCAGATGGCGGACTACACGGCGGCGCTTCTGCTGGAGTTCGGCACGGCGGGGAAGGCGCACCGGGTGGAGGGCGGGGGAGAGTCGTTCTACTACCTGGCGGACATCGTGGCGGCGCTGGAGCAGGCGCACGGCGAGCGCGAGTTCCTGCTGCGCGTGCACCTGGGGAACTTCGCGCTCTGGCTGGCGGGGGTCTTTCCGGAGTACATCACGCACCGCGTGCAGCGCCGCGGCGCGCCGGGGATCGCCTACTACGACGCAATGGGCGCCGCCGGCTTCCGCGCCGCTGCCGCCAGCGATCTCGCCCTCCGCCACGGCGTGGGCGACGTCTTCCTGGGCGTGGCGGACCGCTTCCGCGACGTGCGCTCCGCCCTCAACTCCCTCTCCGACACCGTCTTCTTCCCCACCGCCCCCGACCAGGTGGAGCGCATCCTCCGCCAGGTGACGGACGACTTCAACCGGCGGTATGGGTGAGGGCTGTCTGGAGATGGGCCGGGCGAGTGAACTCGCTGCAACAAAAGCACAAAGTCCGCCTTCGCGGACTCCGGGTCTGATGCCACGTTCCTCTAGCCGGCTTTAGCCGCCTTTGCGTAGTTCCAGCCGGGGGCTTCAGCCCCCGGTGCGCCGGCAACCGTGATTATGCCCCCGTATCCGGCTCCGCGCGGAAGCAGAGCTGTTCGAGCGACACGTCGCTGTCGTGGGCCCACCCGGCGGGAATGGGGCGCAGGCGGCGCTTGGCCTCGTCGGATTCGAAGCAGAGCCAGCCCGTCTCCGACGGCGGAAAGTAGAGCCGGGCGCGGTTGAGGTCGTGCCGCCGCGTGGGGATCATCCGCCGGTCGTTGTGGAAGATCCTGATCTCGCGCAGCCGCCGGACGGCCACGCGGCGGTCCACCGGCGCGGGAACCACGTCCCACACCCTCCAGCGCTTCCCCTGCGAGTCCACGAAGCGTCGGTACGGCATTCGGCCCCGGTCTGTCGGTGTGAGTGGATGAAGGCTTGAGGGCGTCCTTTTTCAAGTGTCGGGCCACGGCGCGGGCACGGCTGCTTGACACCGCGGCGGCTGGTGGGGTACACTCGCACCCCATGCCACCCAACGTGCATTCGCCCCACGAGTTCGAGGTCGTCCGCGACCCGCTGTGGAACACCATCCGCGTGGATCCCACGGCGCTGCGGATCATCGACGCGCCGGAGTTCCAGCGTCTTCGCTACATCCGCCAGCTCGGCCTGGCGTACCTCGTGTATCCCGGCGCCAACCACACCCGCTTCGACCACGCGCTGGGCGTGTACCACCTGTCGCGCTGGGCGCTGGCCATTCTGGGCGGGCGCGGCGAGCTGCGCGAGGTGGACCCGGTCGACTGCACCCTCGTCCCCTTCGCGGGCCTCCTCCACGACATCGGCCACTACCCCTTTTCGCACGCGCTGGAGGAGCTGGACGAGGGGCGCGTCCCCGGCCACCACGAGGCGCTGACCGCGCGCTTCCTGGCCGCGCCGCGTATCCGCGAGGCGCTGGAGGCGCTGGCGCCGGACGCGCCGGCCCGCATAGAGGCGCTGGTCCGCGACCGGTCGCCGTCGCCGCTGCAGGGGCTCGTCAGCGGATCGCTGGACCTGGACAAGCTCGAGTACCTGCGCCGTGACGCCCGCTTCACCGGCGTGCCGTACGGCGAGGTGGACGTCGACCGCCTCCTCCACGCCCTCACGCTGCTCCGCGATCCGGAGACGGGGACGCTGCAGATGGGGATCCACGAAAAGGGGCTCTCCGCGCTGGAGTCGCTCCTCTTCGCCAAGTACCAGATGTTCCGCAACGTGTACTGGCACCACGCCGTGCGCGCGGCCACGGCGCTGTACAAGCGGCTGGTGCAGGACGCGGTCGATGGCGGCGTCGTGCGCCCGGACGAGCTGGTGGGGCAGAGCGACGAGCGGCTCCTGGCGCTGCTGGAGGTGCGCGCCGGCGTCTCGCACAACCCGGCGGCGCGGCGTGTGGCCGATCGCTGGATTCCCGGCGTGCGCGAGCGGCGCCTCCCCAAGCGCGCGCTGGAGCTTCCCGGCGAAGCGCTCCGCGGCCTCCCCGCGGAGGAGTGGCTGTACGAAGACGGCGCCCTCCGTCACGCGCTGGAGCTGCGGCTTGCCGAGGAGCTGGAGATCGCGGACGGCGGCGTGTTCGTGGACTATCCCGAAAAGCCGCGGATGCTGGGCCTGGAGCTCCTCCTCCTGCGACGCGACGGCGCCGTGCAGCGCCTGAAGGACGAAGGGCGCTCCGGCCTGATCGACCTTCCCCGCGTGGCGGACGAGCTGTACTACACGGCGCGCGCCTTCCGCATCTTCACCACGGAGCGGCGCACGGTCACCGAGAAGTCGATCCTCCCCCTCCTGTCGCTCGATGCCGCCGCGCTGCGCGAGCGTCTGGCCCAGCCGGAGGCCCTCCTATGACGGAGAACGGGCAGGGCCGCATCCTCATCGTGGAAGACGATCCGGCGGCGGGGCACGTGCTGCGGGCGCTCCTTCGCCAGGTGGGCTACCAGGCGGACGTCGCGGAGGACGGGCCCGCTGCACTGCGCTCGCTGGACGAGGACGGGAGGCCGGACCTGATCCTCCTGGACTGGATGCTCCCGGGGATGAGCGGGCTGCAGCTCTGCCACCACGTCCGCACGCGCTGGGACGCGCTGCAGCTCCCCATCCTGATGGTGACGGCGCGCACCGACCCGGAAAGCGTCTACGCCGCCTTCGACGCGGGCGCCAACGACTACGTGACGAAGCCGTTCCGCGGCGCCGAGATCCGCGCGCGCATCGCGGCTCACCTGCGCGTCCGCCGTCTGGCCGAGGACCACGTGCGGATGGAGGACCACCTCCGCGAGCGGGACAAGCTGTCCACGCTGGGGCTGCTGGCGGGCGGCGTGGCGCACGACCTGAACAACCCGCTGGCGGTCATCAACGCGCACACGCAGCTCCTCCTTCGCCGCGCCCCCGACGAGGCGAGCGCCGCCGGCCTCCGCGAGATCCTGGACGCCGTCGACCGCTGCCGGCGCATCGTGGGCGACGTGCTGGGCTTCGTACGGCGCCGCCCGCGCGAGCGGGGGATGGTGGACGTCGGGAGCGTGCTGCGCTCCACCTACGCCCTGCGCGAGCGGCACCTGGTCACCGGCGGCGTCCGCGCCTCGCTGGAGCTTCCGGACGTAGCCCTGCCGGTCTTTGGCGATGCGGGGCAGCTCCAGCAGGTCTTCCTGAACCTCCTCATCAACGCGGAGCAGGCGCTGCGCGACGGCGGCCGCACCCTGCGCATCTCCGCCGAGCTGGAGGAGGAGGCGGTGGTGGTCGACTTCTTCAACGACGGCCCCCCGATCCCCGCCGACTCGCTCCCCCACATCTGGGAGCCGTTCTTCACCACCAAG
>DASWNZ010000174.1:0-33067 GCA_036398975.1 Longimicrobium sp. | reverse complement strand
TTCGTTACCCGCCAGCTGGCGGACCGGTTTCCAAATGACAGCCGCACTGGGCCGAACCCGGGGTATCTCCTCTTATCCCCGGCCGATTTGGGTGTTCGGCCCAACCAGCGAACAGCTATATTGGAACCAATGCCCGTCGCCGCACGGAAGCCCGTTCACTTCGTAGGATCGAGCCGCAAGGATCTCAGGGCGATGCCGGAGGAAGTGCAGGACGTCTTCGGCGCGGCGCTGCTGGACGCGCAGTACGGCGAGACGCCTTCCAACGCGCGTGCGTTCGGAGAGGGATTGCCTGGCCGGGTGCTGAAGCTGGCCCTGGACCACTACGGGGATACCTACCGCCTCGCGTACACGGTAAAGTTTCCGCGGGCGGTGTACGTCCTCCACGCCTTCAAGAAGAAGTCGGTCAGGGGAACTGGCACTCCATTCGCGGAGATCGAGCTGGTCCGCACCCGTCTCCGCATCGCCGCGGAGCACTACCAGGAACACTACCGCCCCTGGGGGAATGACGATGAGCGATGACACGATGGTCCACGACAGCACCGGGAACGTCTTCGCGGACATGGGGATGTCGGATGCGGAGACTCGCCTGAACAAAGCTGAGCTCGGCCGCGCGATCCGCAAGGTCCTCGAAGAGCGCGGGCTGGACGAGGCATCCGCGGCCGAGCTGCTCGGCATCAGCCAGCTGGACGTCTCCGATTTCACGGTCGGGAAGCTCGCCCGCTTCAACATCGAGCGCCTGGAACGCTTTCTCAACGCACTGGAGGTGGAATCCGCGTCCAGGTAGCCCCGCGCAGAGAATGTTCTGGGGCCGCGGCAGCGCACCAAATTTGGGTCAATCGCACCAAAAGGGCATCTGAATGGCCACGCAGCCAATCCCTACTTGCGGCGATTGCGCTTGCGTGCAGCGCGGGCCTCCTTGCGGCGGTTCTTCACCTTTGGGCTGGCGCGTGGGCGCGTGGGGGAGGTCGTCGGCGAAATCGAGGGGGGCAGGGAGAACAGGGGCGGATGGGTGCGGAGAGGAGTAATGCGCTCCGCGAGCAGCCCCAGCCGCACCTGTGCGTCTTCCCAGTCGCCGCAGATGTACTCCGTAACCGCGCAGCCCGTGAAAGCAGCCTCCATGACGGGTGCCGCTTCGACCGCCTGCAGCTTCGCGAGCGCAGAGATGAGGCTCGCGTTGAGGTCGGGGTCCTGATCGGGCCAGAGCGCGAGCTGCGCCGTGAGGACGCCGACTGCCTGGTCGCGCAGCTCGGGGTGGTCGCGCGCAACCGCGCTCAGCGCCGCCATGGCCGAGATTCGCGGCGTCAGGTCGGCCGCGTCGTTCGCCAGGAGCTCGCGGAGGCCCGCGATGGCCGCCCCGCCGATCATCCCGAGCGCCTGGGGAAGGTCGTCCTGCACCCAATCGTCATCCACCGTGGCGAGCAGGTCGACGAGCGGTTGTGCCGCCGCTTCGGCGCGCAGCTGGCCGAGCGCGCGCCAGGCGTGAAGCGGAGCCCACACCTCCACCAACCCCTCCGACTCGTTCAGCGCGGGATCGGTCGCCATCCGGATCAGCTCCGGCACGTGCTCATCCGTCAATCCCAGCGCCAGGTAGTCCGCCCATGGATCCCAGATCTCTCCCGGACTGCCGAGGCTCAGGAGCTGGTCCACGGGCGCGGTGTAGGGCGGTGTGATGGCGTGCATGGGATCGCTACCGGGTGGTTAAAGACGAGCTAGCGGGCGAAGATGGCGGCCGAATCTCTCCCGCGTCTCCGCGCCTCCGCGTGAGACCCATTCCGCCGAAAACGCGCTGAAACGCAGGGGATGGTACAACGCCGCCCCCTCCGAGGCAAACACAGTGAACGGCCGCCGCGAACGAGACCCTTGCATCCCCCGACGACCGAATACATATTCGGTTCACACCCCCATACCACCGCCCGCGACCGCCTCCACCGGCGTCGTGCGGCGTACGCGGAACCCCGCCTCGGCCCACCCGAGCGCCGCCACGCGCGTCGCTCCCCATCCAGAGAGAAATGCGTCTCGACCTGCTGATCCTCGCCGCCACCCTCTCCGCGGGTGACGCCCCCGCAGTGCCGCACGCCCCGTCCGCTCCCCGCATCGAAGAGACCGACACGCTCCCCGCCAGCGCGCGCATGGTTCGCAGCGCCGCGCGCGCGGTGCTGACCGGCGTCGGCATCGAGAGCGCGACCACCACGGCCCGCACGCGCGCCGCCCTCACCGCGCTGCGCTCGCGAGTGCGGCGGCAGAGCGACCCGGACGCGCTGCGGCTCGCCTTCCGCGCATACTACAACTACAAGGCGGCGCACCCGGAAGACGTCCGCAAGCCGTACCTGTACTACGTGGACTACGGGCTGGACGCGCGCACGCCGCGCGGCTACGTCTTCGACATGGACGATCTGCGCGTGGTGGACGGGCCCTTTACCGTGGCGCACGGGCGCGGGTCGGCGCCGGACCGCGCGGGGGTGCCGCGCCGCTTCTCCAACCGGCACGGGAGCAACGCCACCTCGCTGGGCCTCTTCCTGGCGCAGGAGACGTACTCCTTCAGGGGCAGCAACAACGGGAGCCGCTACCGCTCCGTCGGGCTGCGGCTGAGCGGGCTGTCGGGGGCGTTCAACAGCACGGCGCGGCAGCGCGGGGTGGTGGTGCACGGCGCGCCGTACGTGACGCGGCTTCGCGCCGGCCGCAGCGAGGGGTGCCCGGCGCTGGAGCAGTCGCGCGCCAGCTGGCTCCTTCCGCGGCTCGCCAACGGGAGCCTCGTCTTCCTCTTCTCGCCGCTGGACCGCAACTGGATGAAGCGCGATCCCTGGGCGGCCGCGAGCAGCACCTGAGGCCTTGACACGCCTCCTCCGCACCGCCTACGATTGAGCCCATGAGACACGCCGCCACGCGCCGCACGACTACCCCCACCGCCACGACCCGCAGCACGGGCCGCGGCCGGGGATGCATGCGCCGCTGACGGCGTGGACCTCCGGTGGACGCGCGCGGCCCGTGAGCTTCACGGGCCGCGTTTTTATGTGCCGGCCGGGCTCCCCCGGCCGCAACCAGCCAAGCGGAATCGTGATGCCCGGTGAAGAGCGAGTCGTCCACAAGTTCGGCGGCACCAGCGTGGCGAACGCGGAGCGGTACCGCGCCGTCGCGGAGATCGTGAGGCGCAGGCCGGAGCCGCGGCGCGTGGTGGTGGTCTCCGCCATGAGCGGGGTAACCGACGCGCTCGTGAGGACGGTGGAGCGGGCGGGGGAGCGCGATCCGGCGTACCGCGACGAGTTGGCGGAGCTGCGCGCGCGGCACGTGACCGCCATCGACGGCCTCCTCCCCGGCGCCGCGGGCGAGCCTGTGCGCGCCGCCCTGGAGCGCGACCTGGCCGACGCGGAGGACGTGCTGCGCGCCGCCTGGGTGCTGCGCCACTGCCCGCGCGGCGCGGTGGACATGGTCTCCGGGCTGGGCGAGGTGTGGAGCGCGCGCCTCCTCGCAGCATACCTGGCATCCACCGGCGCGGACGCGGAGTGGCTGGACGCCCGTGAGGTGCTGGTCGCGATCCCGGGCGAGGGGACGCCCCGCATCGACTGGGATGCGTCGCGGGAGCGGCTCGCGGCGTGGCGCGCGGCCCGCGACCCCGAGCCTGTCACGCTGGTGGCGACGGGCTTCGTGGCCTCCACGCCGCAGGGGGCGCCCACCACGCTGGGGCGCAACGGAAGCGACTACTCGGCCTCCATCTTCGGCGCCCTCTTCCGCGCGGACTCCATCCACATCTGGACCGACGTGGACGGGGTGCTGAGCGCCAACCCGCGCCTGGTTCCCGAAGCGGTGCCGCTGGAAAGGATGTCGTACCGCGAGGCGATGGAGCTGGCCCATTTCGGCGCGCGCGTGGTGCACCCCGCCACCATGGGGCCTGCGGTGGAGCTCTCCATTCCCATCTACATCCGCAACACCTTTCGCCCGGAAGGCGCCGGCACGCGCATCGATCCCGTGGGCGGCGCGGAAAGGATGGTCAAGGGGCTCTCCACGGTGGAGCAGGTCGCGCTGGTGAACCTGGAGGGGACCGGGATGAGCGACTCGCCCGGGATCGCGCACCGCCTCTTCGGCGCGCTGCGCGAGGCGGGGGTGAGCGCGCTGATGGTGTCGCAGGGCAGCTCGCAGCACTCCATCTGCTTCGCCGTCCCGGCGGCGCTGGCGGAGAGCGCGCGGCAGGCGCTGGAGAGCGCCTTCTTCGCCGAGCGGCACCAGGGGATGATCCAGACGCTGGAGGTGGACCCCGACTGCTGCATCCTGGCGGTGGTGGGCGACGGGATGGCGGGGCACCCCGGCGTGGCCGCGCGCTTCTTCGGCGCGCTGGGGAGCGCGGGCGTCAACATCCGCGCGATCGCGCAGGGCTCCTCCGAGCGCAACATCTCGGTGGTGATCGACGGAGCCCAGGCCGGGCGCGCGCTGCGGGCGGCGCACGCGGGGCTCTACCTGTCGCGCCAGACGATCTCGGTGGGAGTGATCGGCGCCGGCGTCGTCGGAGCGGCGCTCCTGGACCAGCTCCACGAGCGCGCGGAACGGATCCGGGCGGAGCACGACGTGGACCTGCGCATCCGCGCGGTGGCCTCCCGATCGCGCATGGGTCTGGACGACCGCAAGCTCCCGCTGGACCGCTGGCGGGAAGCGCTGGCCGGGGGCGACTCCTTCGACCTGGACGCCTTCCTGGCTCACGTGCAGACCGACCATCTGCCGCACAGCGTGGTGATCGACTGCACGGCTGACGAGGGGCTGGCGCGCCGCTACGGCGACTGGCTGCGCCGCGGCATCCACGTGGTGACGCCCAACAAGCGCGCCAACACGCTGGACTTCGCCTACTACCAGGAGCTGTGCAGCGCCGGGCGCGGTCCGGGGGCGCACTTCCTCTACGAGGCCACCGTCGGCGCCGGCCTCCCCATCATCCAGACGCTGCGTGACCTGATCGCCACGGGCGACGAGGTGCTGCGCATCGAGGGCGTGCTCTCCGGCACGCTGTCGTACCTCTTCAACTCCTTCGACGGGGTGCACCCCTTCTCGGAACTGGTGGCCGATGCGCGCCGGCGGGGCTTTACCGAGCCCGACCCGCGCGACGACCTTTCCGGCGCGGACGTGGCGCGCAAGGTGGTGATCCTGGCGCGCGAAATGGGGCTGCCGCTGGAGGTGGGCGAGGTGGAGCTGGAGGGGCTCGTCCCCGCCGGGCTGGAGGGCGGCACGGTGGACGACTTCCTGGACGGGCTGCGCCACCACAACGACCGCATGTCCGCGCTCTGGAACGAGGCGCGCGCCCGGGGCGAGGTGCTGCGCTTCGTGGGATCAGTGGAGCGCGACGGGAGGGCGCGGGTGGGGCTGCGCGCCGTCCCCGCATCGCACCCATTCGCGGGGCTCACCGGCACCGACAACCTGGTGCGGTTCGAGACGCGCCGCTACACGCCCAACCCGCTGGTGGTGCAGGGTCCCGGCGCGGGTCCGCAGGTGACCGCGGGCGGCGTCTTCGCGGACCTGCTGCGCCTCGCCGCATACCTGGGAGGCGCGCGATGACCGCCCCGGCCCGCGCCACCGCCTTCGCGCCCGCCAGCACCTCGAACCTGGCGGTGGGCTTCGACATCCTGGGGCACCCCGTGGGGCCGATGGGCGACCGCGTCACCGTGGTGCGCAGCGACGAGCCCGGGGTGCGGGTGGCCGGCGTCACCGGAACGCTCCCCACCGATCCGGCGCTCAACACCGCCACCGTCGGCGTGCTGCGCATGATGGAGGAGCTGCGCCCCGGCTTCGGCGTGGAGGTGCACGTGCACAAGGGAATCCCGCTCGGCTCCGGCGTCGGCGGGTCGGCGGCGTCTGCCGTGGCGGGAGTGGTCGCCTTCAACGCGCTCCTCCCCGAGCCGCTCCCGCACGACGATCTCTTCCGCTACGCGCTGCTGGGCGAGGCGGTGGCGAGCGGTGCGGTCCATGGCGACAACGTGGCGCCGTCGATCTTCGGTGGCCTCGTGTTGGTGCGCTCCGCCGAGCCTGCGGACGTGGTGGCGCTCCCGGTGCCGCCCTCGCTCCGCTGCGCCATGGCCCTGCCGCGCATGCGGCTGGACACGCGGACGGCGCGCGCGGTGCTCCCCGCGAGCTACCCGCTCCACACCGTCATCGAGCAGACGGCGAACCTGGCGGGGGTGATGGCCGGCCTCTGCGCCGGCGACCTGGCGCTGGTGGCGCGCTCGATGCGCGACGTCCTGGTGGAGCCGCATCGCGCACCGCTGATCCCCGGCTTCGCCGACGTGCGCGCCGCGGCGATGGCGGCGGGCGCGCTCGGCTGCTCCATCTCCGGCGGCGGCCCCGCCCTCGTCGCCTGGTGCGACGGCGACGATGCCGCCGAAGCCGTGCGCGCCGCGATGGTGGACGGCTTCGCGCGCCACGGGCTCCCCGCCGAGGGGTGGACCTGCCCCGTCAACGGACCCGGCGCCCGGGTGGAGGAGCTGTCGTGAGGTACCACAGCACGCGCTCCCCCGCGCAATCCGCCACCCTTTCGGAGGCGATCTCGCGGGGTCTGACCCCGGATGGCGGCCTCTACGTCCCCGAGTCGTTCCCGTCGTTCGGCGATGCGGACTTTGCGGGCGCCAGCACGCTCGCCGAGGTCGCGGCCCGGCTCCTCGCGCCCTTCTTCGCGGGCGACGCGCTGGCCCCGGCGCTGGACGACATCTGCCGCGAGGCCTTCAACTTCCCCGTCCCGCTCAAGGAGCTGCGCGGGAGCACCGCCGTGCTGGAGCTCTTTCACGGGCCCACGGCGGCGTTCAAGGACGTAGGAGCGCGCTTCCTGGCCGGCTGCCTCTCGCGCATCGCCGCCGAAGATGCGCGCCCGCTCACCCTCCTCGTCGCCACCTCGGGCGACACGGGGGGCGCGGTGGCGGCGGCCTTCCACGGGCGCCCGGGCGTGGAGGTGGCGGTCCTCTTCCCGGCGGGGATGGTGTCGCCGCGCCAGGAGAAGCAGCTCACGTCGTGGGGCGGCAACGTGCGCGCCTTCGCCGTGCGCGGGGACTTCGACACCTGCCAGCGGCTGGTCAAGGGCGCCATGGCCGATCCGGAGCTGCGCGCGCGCCGCCGGCTGTCATCCGCCAACAGCATCAACGTGGGCCGGCTCCTGCCGCAGATGGCCTACTACGCGTGGTCGTCGCTGGAGTACCGCGCGCGGCACGGCGTGGCGCCCGGCTTCGTCGTCCCCTCCGGCAACCTGGGCAACGCGGCCGCCGCGTTGTGGGCGCGCCGCTGCGGCCTGCCCGTGCGCGAGGTGGTGCTCGCCACCAACGCCAACCCGGCCGTCACCGCCTTTTTCGGCGGCACCCCCTGGACCCCGCACCCCACCCTCGCCACCCTGGCGACGGCGATGGACGTGGGGAGCGCCAGCAACATGGAACGCCTCCTCCATCTCTTCGGCGGCGAGGCCGAGACGCGCGCCTCCCTCCGCGCCTCCCTGGTGGACGACGACGAGATACGCCGCGTGATCCGCGCCGGCCCCGCCTCGTGGGGCGAGATCTGGGACCCGCACACCGCCGTCGCCATCGCCGCGCGCGAGCGGCTGAATTCGACGCACTGGATCGTCGTCTCCACCGCCCACCCTGCCAAGTTCGAGGGTGTCGTGGAGCCGCTGATCGGCCGCCCCGTCCCCGTCCCCCCCGACCTCGCCCGCCTCCTCGACCGCCCCGGCCACGCCGAGCCGCTCGAGCCCGAGCTGGAGGCGTTCAAGGCCGCGCTGGATGCGGACATGTGAGGCCACCGCCTGCTCGGTTCTCCCGCACATCAGTCATCTTTCACGCGCTGCCTTGACCACGCCTGTGGGACTGGTGATGATTGGGCTCACACGCAACCCCAAGCCCACGAGGACCGATGACGGAGAGCACCCACACATCGTCGTCCGAGATCGAGAGCGGCACCCCCGAGCTCCTGCAGCGCCTGAGGGAGACACGCCGGCCGGAAGCGCTCTCGGTCGATGGACAGGGGGAGGTCGTGGTGCAGGACGCTGAAGCCTACCAGGACCTGCTCAACCGGCTCGACCACGCCGAGGCAATCGTCGGCATCCACCGCGGGTTGGAGTCGATGCGGCGGGGAGAAGGGATCCCTGCTGAAGAAGCGATTGACCGGCTTCGTACCGAACTCGGCGTGGGGACGGCGGTGAAGTAGTGTACGACGTCGTCGTCGAACGGTCCGCGGTAGCTGATATCGCGCACCACTATCGCTATCTCTCCGAGCACGCGCACACCGCTGGTTACCCGGACGTCTGGTTCGACGCAATTACGGTGGCGATTCTCGGTCTAGTTGACTTCCCGCTCCGCTTCGCAATAGCTCCTGAAAACGCCGAGTTCCAGGCGGCGGAGATCCGACACCGCATCGTGGGCTCATACCGGTTGATCTTCACGGTCGCTGAGCAGCGTGTTCACGTTCTGCACATTCGCCATATGCGCCAGGACGTGCTTAACGCAGGGTGATGGTGTGCGCTCGAGGGTGATGCGAAGAGCGCCCGGAGCCAGTCGCTCCGGGCGCTCTTGTGTGTCAACGCTCCCAGAATGGCGGCGGCTCGATTCCGAGCGAGCGCAGGTAGACGTATCCCTGGCCGCGGTGGTGGATCTCGTTGTCGATCGCGTACAGGATTAGGTCCGATGCGCGGCCGGGGTATTGCCCGAACGCCGTCATCTGCTCCCCGAACTTCTCGAGCGGGATCTGCGACCAGAGCGTGTTCATCTCCTCCGTCGCGGCGTCCCACTGGCGGAGGATCTCGTCCTTAGCGACCGTCGCGCGGTCGAATGAGGTGTCCCACTCCTGCGTCAGCACTCCGCGCACCATCGGCACGGCGATGGCGAGCATCTCCATCGCCATCTCGCCAAAGGTGCGCATTCCGGCCAGCGAATAGGTGGAGAGCTGGTCCTCCGGGAACGCGTCGATCACGCGCCGCGTGAGGCGGCGGTGTCCCTGCCAGTGCTCCAGCAGCCCTTCGGGGGTGACGACCTGCGAGGAGGGGGAAGAATCGCTCGACATTGCTTCACCTCACGGCAGGGTTGGGTACACCGGATGATGCTTCGGTGGTTATTCGGGTGGCGACAACAACCTGCTTCTCCCCGGAGCGTCTCGCAAGGGCATCGAATCCGCCGCCAGCGCGCACACCCAGCGGCGTAGCTGCTGCGGGCTGGAGACGTCCAGCAGGGCAGGGCGGGAGACAATCCCCCCGCCCCAGGCGTGCGTCTACTTCCGCCGGTTGCGCTTGCGTGAGGCTCTGGCGTCCTTGCGGCGGTTCTTCGCCTTCTTGGTGGAGCGGCCGCGCCCGGGCGCCGCTTCCGGCGGGGGAGCCGACGAACTACGCATTTTGTACGGGAAATTGTCCGCGCGCGGCGTGGTGCGTTCGGCGAGCAACCCCATCTGCACCTGCACGTCTTCCCAGTCGCCGACCAGAGAAAGATCCACCGCGCCCGCCTCGAACGCCTCGGTGATGAGGGGTGCGGCCTCCGTCGCGCCCAGGTCCATCAGATGGGAAATAACGAAGGCGTTGAACTCTGCATCGCGATCTTCCCAATCGTGGAGGTACGCGATCAGGACTTCGACGGACTGGTCCCGCGCCTCCGGCCAGCGGGTCGCCACCTCGCTCAGGACGGCCATGGCGGCGAAGCGGGTATATACGTCCAGCTCTTCCCGCGCCACGATTCTCTGGGCTACCGGGATCGCGGCCGGGCCGATCATCCCCAGCACTCTGGGAATGTCTGTGAGCCTCCAGTCGTCCTCCTCGTCCTCCGGCTCCTGGAGCAGCGTCGCGAGCGGCTCCAACGCCTCCTCCGCCTGAAGCTGCCCCAGCGCCCGCCACGCATGGATCGGCGGCCAGAACCCGCGTGGGCTTTCCTCGTCGTATTCCTGCACGTCCGGGTCGGTGAGCAGGCGGATCAGCTCCGGCACGTGCTCGCGCGTGAGCCCCAGCGCCAGGTAGTCGTGCCACGGGTTCTGGCGAGCCGGTTCCTCGCCGAGCTCCAGCAGCTGGGCCACGGGCGGTGAGTACGATGTGTTCATGTCAGTGAGTTGAAGTACGATCCGATGGCGGAGCTGCGCCCGCGACGCAGCATGAAGTCGTCTCTCTGCCTCTGTATCAGCCCCGCCGCTATTCCTTTCGGGGCCTGCCGCCCTTTCTGCCATTCTCGCGAGATGCGTGGGATTTGGCGCTGCTGCGGGTGGAGCCGGCTTTCCGCGCGATGCCGCTTCGCACGACACTCCCGAACGCCGCATCCAGAATGCCGGTCAGTGCGATGTGCGCGTCGAGAGCGGGCCAGTGGAGCCCGAAGCCGGAGGGAGGGATCTCCACCCCGGCGAGATCCGCGTCGCTCGCGCCGTCGAGCTCGTCGAGCATGCGCACCGGCACCGCGAAGGAGGCTCCGTTGTGCATCCGCACATGCACCACACGGGCAGCCGGGTCGTATGCGGCGGCCGCGGCGCGCGGCTCGTCTCGCAACGCGCGCTGCCCCGCGCGGCGAGCTTCCGCGATCTGGCGCGCCAGTGCCGGGTCCACTCCTGCCTCAGTATCCATGATATTCCCTCCAAGCATCGCGGACCGCGGTCTGGTTCTCCCGCACGATCTCCACCGCCCGCGCCACTTCCCAGGTGCGCAGGCCGTACACCGCTTGCACTTCCGGATCCTCTCCGGGCTCTCCGACCGCGATGACCACTTCGCCGTCGCCGTGGAACACGTGTACGTGAGGCGGGCGGTGGTCTCGCGTGTAGACCGTCACGGTAAACCCGTCGACGACGTAGATCGTCGGCATCCAGTATAACCTATCGTGTCAGGTTCCACAACAGCGGGGGCTTAGCCGAAGGTAGGCGTGCACGCGAGTCATTTCCAGGCGGCGCAACCCTAAGTGGCGAAAGTGGTTCCGCAGGTGGCGCAGATGGGGCGGCGGCGCTCCGTGAGGAGAGCGAGGAGACACGGACGCGGCTTCGCCTGTGCCTGGGTGTGAGATCAATCTTCGGCCGTCCGCTCCATCTCGGGGATGCGCCACGCGGCGATGAGGGTGAGGACGCCCAGGAACGCGATTGCCCAGAAGACGATGTGCAGGCTCTGCGAGAGGCCGGCGCGGAGCAGGTCCAGCACGTCCGGGCTCAGCGCAGTGGACGGGGCAGACTCGCCCATCAGCGACTGGATGCTGTCCAGCGAGACGCGACCCTCGAGGCCCTCGCGGCGGATGTAGCGCGCCATCATCAGGTTGAGGAGGCCGCCGAAGAGCGCCGCGCCCAATGCGTTGCCCAGGATGCGCATCAGCATGTTGGATGCGGTGGCGACGCCGCGCTGGTTCCAGGGGACGCTGCTCTGGATTGCGACCAGCGAGGTGCTGGTGAGGAGGCCCAGGCCCACGCCTAGCACGAACGATCCGATCCCCGCCGGCACCGGGCCGAAGCCGGCCAGCAGCGCGATGGTCAGCGTCCCCGCGAGCACAGCCACGCCGCCTGCGCGCACGATCCTCCGCACGCCCGTGGTCACGATGCGCCGCCCCGCGACGAAGGCGGCGAGCGGCCACCCCAGTGTCATCGCCGAGAGCGCGAAGCCGGCCATCAGCGCGGTCCCGCCCAGCACGCCCTGCACGAACGTCGGCAAGAAGGTGACGATGCCGATCAGCAGGATTCCGGCGCCCAGCGTCGCGATGTTGCCGTAGCGGATCAGGCCGCTCGACCACAGGTCCATCTGCATCAACGGGTCGGGCGCGCGGCGCTCCTGCTTGATGAAGAGGTAGAAGGAGAGGACAAAGAGCGCCAGCAGCCCCGCCACGATCTCGATCCCCCACGTGCTGGCCTGGGTCAGCGCCAGCATCAGCGACCCGACGCCGACGAGCAGGAGGAGCGCGCCGGGGTAGTCGATGCTGCGCTCCTTCGGCTCCAGCCCCTCGTGCAGGTAGACCGCGACGAGCGCAATGGAGGCGATGCCCAGCGGCACGTTGACCCAGAAGATCCACGGCCACCCGATGCTGTGCACCAGCAGCCCGCCCGCAAGCGGCCCCACGATCGACGAGATCCCCCACACGCTGGAGATGTAGCCCTGGATGCGGCCGCGCTCCTCCAGCGTGTACAGGTCGCCGGCCAGGGTGGTGGTGATGGGCTGCACCGCCCCCGCGCCCAGCCCCTGGAGGAAGCGGTACCCCACGAGCGCCGTCATCGAGTGCGCGAAGCCGCACAGCACCGACCCCAGCAGCAGCACCACCACGCCGCCGATGAACACAGGCTTCCTCCCCACCAGGTCGGAGAGCTTGCCAAAGATGGGGATGGCGATGGCCTGCATCAGCAGGTACGACGAGAAGACCCAGCTGTAGAGCGCGAACCCGCCCAGCTCCGACGCGATGCTGGGCATGGCCGTGGCCACGATGGTCCCCTCGATGGCCGACATGAACATCGCCAGGAGGAGCCCGGTGAAGACGAGCGAGCGGTGGGTGGAGCGTTCCTTCACGCGACGATGCCGGGACGAAAGATGGGCCGGGGGCCGGGTGCGCGGTGCGTTTGCATCCCCCGTACCGCTGAGGCGGGCGCGGCGTACAGGTTCGAAGAACATGCCTCACGCGGAGACGCGGAGACGCAGAGAGAACAACTGAAAAGCCTCACACTGAGAACACAGAGGTACCCGCAAGTCACAGAGAACACCTCCTGCTGTTCTTCCTCTGTGGCTCTGTGGCTCTGTGTGAGCCATGCAGCTGCAGTTCTCCGCGCCCTCCGCGTCTCCGCGTGAGACCCGTTGTTTCAACGCGGCGCCACCCGCACGGTGACGGGGGCGAACGCGTGGCCGGTCTTGAACGCGCGCCGCTCCCCGCGTACCACGTAATGCTCGCCGATGGACGCGGTGACGGTGAAGGCGCCGTCCGAATCGGCCACCCAGCGGTCATAGAAGGTTACGGAATCGCCCGGCGCGAGGCGGTAGCGCTCCCCTGCGACCCCGCACGGCCACGACTCGGAGGTCTGGTGCGCCACTCGGCTGCGGTCCGTGGGGCCGACGCTGAAGACGACGGCGGGCGTGCAGCGCGCCTCCACCTCGATCGGCTCGTCGAACGGATTGGCGAGCGTGGCGGTCAGGCGGAGCGTGTCGCCGGCGCGGGGGACGGCGGGGGCGGCGGAGAGGCGCAGCTCCAGTTCGGGGCGGTGCACGGAGGCGGTGGGGCAGGCGGCCAGGGCAGCGAGGAGGAGCGCGGGGACGGTGCGTTTCATCGGTCGCGGAGAAGGCGGACGAGGGGCGGCGGACGCCTGACGGTGCGGTCTAAGGGCGGAGTTTGCAAGGGGCGCGGGTGGCACGTGGCTGGCTCGCTTCTCGCGTTTGGAGCGGGGACATCCGGCGTTCGGCGCCCGCTTTCCCGCCGGCGCCGAAGCCCGTACCCGACCCGCGATGCTGCGCAACGTTACCCTTCGCTTCGGCGCCGCACCCGGCGAGCCCCCGCTCAACTTCGCGCCCGGGCCGATGACGGTTTTCGTCGGGCCCAACAACTCCGGGAAGAGCCTGGCGCTGCGCGAGCTGGAGGCGCTGATCGAGAGCGGCGACCCCTCGCTGCTGCACATCGTGCGCTTCATCACCCCTCACCTTCCCGACGCGGAGACGGTGGAGCGGATGGTGCGCTCGCGCGAGGTGGAGGGCGAGCCGGTGGAGGACGGATGGGTGCGCGTGCTGCGGCTGATGGCGCGCGACGAGGAGGGCGGGAAGCGCGCCACCGATCTGCTGGAGACTCCGCGCGCACACCTCGTGAACCTGGCGGCGCTGCGGGCGGCGGTGGAGCACGGCGGCGGCCTCAGCGGCGAGGATCTCCGCATGGTGAGCCGCGAGTTCCTGTCGCTCTTTACGATCCGCCTGGACGGGCAGACGCGCCTCGCCCTCACGCAGCCGCGGCTGGCGGGCGACCTGCAGGCCCACCCCGCGAACCACCTGGCCGCGCTCTTCAAGGACGACGCGGCCCGCGAGCGCATCCGCCAGATCACAGCCGATGCGCTGGGGCTGTACTTCACCATCGATCCCACGGGAAGCCCGCGCTTCCGCATCCGCATGTCCGAGCGTGCGCCGCTGGACTTGGCGGAGGAGCAGGCGCTGGACGACCGCGCCCGCGCCTTCCACGGCCGCGCGCACGACATCGCCACCATGAGCGACGGGGTGCGTGCCTTCACCGGGCTGACCGCGGCCGTGATGAGCGCGGACTACCGGCTGATGCTGGTGGACGAGCCGGAAGCCTTCCTCCACCCTCCGCTCATCCGCAAGCTGGGGAAGCGCCTCACCGAGCTCGCGGCCGAGCGCGGGGCCAACCTGCTGGCCTCCACGCACTCGCCGGACTTCGTGATGGGGTGCATCCAGAGCGGCAAGCGCGTGAACATCGTGCGCCTGACGTGGCGCTCGGGTGTCGCCAGCGCGCGCCTGCTCTCCGCCGACAAGCTGCAGACGATGATGCGCGACCCGCTCCTCCGCTCCACGGGAGTACTGGGGGCGCTCTTTCACGAGGGCGCCATCGTCTGCGAGGCGGACGCCGACCGCGTCTTCTACGCCGAGATGAACGAGCGGCTGCTGGGCGCGCGCCGCGGCGGGGCGGACGGCTGCATCTTTCTCAACGCTCAGAACAAGCAGACGATCCGCCGCATCGTGCGCCCGCTGCGCGAGATGGGGATCCCCGCCGTGGCGCTGGTGGACCTGGACATCTTCAAGGGGAAGGAGGACTTCCGCGAGCTGATGCGCGCCGGCTTCGTCCCTCCGGTCTTCTGGGAGCCGTGGGAGGAACGCCGCAAGCGCCTCCACCAGGAGATGCGGAACGAGGACTACAAGTCGGGCGGCATCTACACGCTCCCGCGCGGTGCCCGCCAGCAGGCGGACGCGCTGCTGGCCGGGCTGGCGGAATACGGCCTCTTCGTGGTGCCGGTGGGGGAGCTAGAGAACTGGTTGCCCGAGCTGGAGGTGGGCGGGCACGGGCCGGAGTGGCTGACGCAGGTCTTCCACCGCATGGGCACCGACCCGACGTCCGCCGACTACATGCGGCCCGCGGGCGGCGGGGTGTGGAAGTTCATGCAGCGCCTCGCCGCCTGGATCGCCGACCCGCACCGCCGCGGCATGGCCGACGAGGTCATCGATGTCGCCCACCAGATCGCCCCGCCCGAGGAGGACGAGGATGTGGTCGCGACGGAGGTGGTGGCGGAGCTGGGGCGGCGGGCGGGTGCGGGCGCGAGGGCGGGTCCGCGCAGGGAGCGGGTGGAGCGGAAGGAGCGTAAGCCGGCGGCGTGAGGGCCCTCACCCCCAGCGTCGCTCCGCGACGCATCCCCCCCCCAAAAAACTGCCTTGGGGGAGGGGGTGTTCACGTGCATCGGTGGGCCGGGGGTGGAGCGGGGGCGGGCACGGGCAGCCACGCGGGGCGGCCCCTACAGGTGCGGGTGTGCGGGAGCGGGGGTCGAGGCGCGGGAAGGGGGGCAGACACGCAGGTCGGCCCCGACGGGATTCGTGCGAAGAGGCGGTTGGCGTAGCAGGGGCGGGCACGGGCGCGATGAATCGCGCCCCTACGAGGCCGCCATCTCCCCCCCTCCCCCAAGGCAGTTTTTGGGGGAGGGGGATGCGTCGCGGAGCGACGCTGGGGGTGAGGGCCCCCTTACAACAACCCCCGCCGCTTCACGTCCAGGTACCGGTTCACCGCCGACGGCACTGCGTCCGTGGGGCGGGTGTCGGCGACGAGGACGCCGGCGCGCTGCATGGCGGCGAGGGCGGCGGCGCGGGCCTGGAGGAGCTCCTCGGCGGCGGCGCGGCGGAAGACGTCGGCTTCATCCTTGGCGTCCAGGGTGGCGGCGGCTTCCAGCTCCGGGTTGCGGATGGCGACGGCGATGGGGAGGTGCCGCTCCGCCGCGCGCCCCAGGTGCGCCACCAGCGCCGACGATGCGCGCGCGTCGATGATGTCGGTGAACATCACCAGCAGCGAGCGGCGGCGAAGCTGGTGCGCCAGGTAGGTGAACGCCGCCGGGTAGTTCGGCTCCACCATCTTCGCGTGCACGTCGCCCAGCGCGTCCGCCATGCGCGAGAGCGACCCCTTGCTCGGCGGCAGGTACTGCGTCACCCGGTCGCTGAATACGAGGAGCCCCACCAGGTCGCCGTGCAGCGCCGCCACGTCGGCAAGCAGCAGGGCGGCGGTGAGCGCGTAGTCCAGGCGCTCCTGGCCGCCGATCTTTTGCGTCATCAGGCGGCCGGCGTCGATGGCGATCATCACGTTCTGCCGCCGCTCCACCTGGAACTGGCGCACGATCATCTGCCCGCGGCGCGCGCTGGCCTTCCAGTCCATGCTTCGCGGGTCGTCGCCGCGCACGTACTCGCGCAGGCTCTCGAAGGACCCGCCCTCGCCGCGCTGGCGGACGGCGCGGAAGCCGGCGTCGCGGAGGCGGTTGTGGAGGCCCAGCAGGCGGTAGCGGCGCAGCTCGGCCACCCCCGGCTGCACGCGCACGGCGTCTTCGCGCGGAATGCGGCGCTGCCGCCACGCCAGCCCCAGCGGCCCCAGGACGCGCAGGTGCACGTCGCCGAACTGCGCGTCGCCGCGGCGGGCGGCGCGGATGCGGTAGGTGGCGCGCTCGGTGTGGCCGGGGCGGATGGTCAGCTCGCGCACGTCGCCGTCCAGCCTTGTTAGGATCGGCGGCAGGTCGTCGGTGATGCGGAGGTGGGTCGGACGGGGGCCGTTGTTCTGGACGGAGAGCGTGACCTCCGCCTCGGCGTTGAGCGAGACGCGGCGGGGCGCGCGCCGCTCCACCCGCAGCGCGCGCGGCGCCAGGATGGCATCCACGGCGAAGAGGAGCAGGAGGAGCGCATCTGCCGCCAGCGCGCCCGCGGTGCTCAGCGGATGGAGGAGCGCGGCGCCGGCCAGCGCGATGAGGAAGCGGTGCGACGGGAGGACGCCGGGCGCCCACTCCCGGCGGGGCTTGGGGCTCACCGGGTGGGCGCCGGAAGCGTCTGCAGGAGCCCGTTCAGCCGCTCGTCCACCGTCTGCCCCTCCACCTCGGCCTCGGGGGTCAGAATCACGCGGTGGCGCAACACCGGCAGGACGAGCGCCTTCACGTCGTCCGGCGTCACGAAGTCGCGGCCGGAGAGGAAGGCCTCGGCGCGCGAGGCGAGGAAGAGCGCCACGCTCGCCCGCGGCGACGCGCCCAGCGCCAGTGTCGGCTCCTCGCGGGTCGCGCGCACGATGCGAGTGACGTAGTCGCGCACCGCCGGCTCCACGTGCACCGACGCGACGGCCTGCCGCAGCCCGATCAGCTCGGCGGCCGTCATCATGGGCGCCAGGCCGTAGCTCTCCACGCGGTCGGCGCTGAAGCCGTCGGCGTAGCGGTCCAGGATGGCGCGCTCCGCGTCCTGGCCGGGGTAGCCGATGACAATCTTGAGGAGGAAGCGGTCGAGCTGCGCTTCGGGGAGCGGGTAGGTCCCCTCGTACTCCACCGGGTTCTGCGATGCGAAGACGGTGAAGGAGGCGGGGAGCACGCGCGTCCTGTCGTCCACCGTCACCTGCCGCTCGGCCATCGCCTCCAGCAGCGCCGCCTGCGTCTTGGCGGGGGCGCGGTTGATCTCGTCCGCCAGCAGGAGGTCGGTGAAGATGGGACCGGGGTGGTAGACGAACTCGCGCTTGAGCTCGTCCAGCATGTTGACGCCCACCAGGTCGGTGGGCATCAGGTCCGGGGTGAACTGCACCCGCCCGAAGCGCAGCTCCAGCGCCAGCGCCAGGGAGCGGATAGAGAGCGTCTTGGCGGTACCGGGGACCCCTTCCATCAGGGCGTGCCCGCCGGCCAGCAGCGCCACCATCATCTGGCGGAGCACGTCCTCCTGCCCCAGCACCACGGTGCCCAGCCGGTCCAGCACGGCCTGCGCGCGGTCGCCGGGGGAGGCCGGCGTTTCCAGGATCGTCACGTTCGTTTCGCCTCTTCCAGGAGTCGGTCCACGTCGCGTGAGAGCGCCACCAGGTCGGCGGCGTCCCCCTTCTTCCATTCGTCCCTCAGTGCCGCCGCGGCGGGACCCGCGGAGGCGAACGAGGTCAGCTTCTCCAGCGTCTCGCGCTCGCCGGCGCCCTCGCGCGGCGGGCGGCGGCCCATGCGGCGCGCGAGCCCGGCCAGCAGCAGGCGGCGCGCGGTGCGCCGCGCGCCCCCCTGCCGGTACGCGCCCGCCAGCGCCTCCACGTGCTCCAGCGGCGAGCGCCGCAGTGCGGGCGGCGGCGCCAGGGGAGCGCCGAAGCGCCGCCCCGCCAGCAGGAGCAGGCCGAGCGCCGCCGCGAACCACTGCAGCGCCGCGTGCCCCCACGGCCGGTCGCGCAGAAAGCGCAGCGTACCCGCCACGGCGCTGCCGCCGCCGCGGTAGCCGTGGTGGTACTCGTCGAAGTACACGGTGCGCCCGCCGCGCGCCAGCTCCGCCGCCGCCCGCGCGAACACCGGCGCGGCGCCGCTCCCGCGCAGCGTGTCGTTGACGAGCGGGCGGGGATCGCTCCACGCCACCACCCGCCCGCGACCCAGGGGGAAGGTGGCCGCCACGGGCCGCTCGCCCACCGCCAGCAGCCGAGCCGCGCCGGGCCGCGCCAGGGCGGGGGAGCGGGGCGCGAAGGTGCGGCGGAACCCGTCCACTTTGACCACTCCGGCCGTCCACGCGTGAGGGACGGCGACGGCGCGGCGCACCTCGTTCTCGGAGCCCCATGCCTCCAGCGTGTCGCCCTTGAGGTCGCGGAGCTGCAGCCCGAGCGAATCGGCGACGTCGTCCCGCCGCCCCGCGACGTAGATGAGGGTGCCGCCGGCGCGCACCCACTGCGCCAGCGCGTGGAGCTCGGCGGGGGAGACGCCCTCGCTGGGGTCCACCAGCACCAGCGTTCCCGCGAGCGAGTCCGCGTCGGCGAAGGGCGTCAGGCGGCGGCCCGTCTTCATCTTCAGGCGGCCCAGCATGTCGTGCAGTGCCCGCGTCCCCCACTGCGTGGAGTGGAAGGAGGAGGGGCGCGGATCGGCCGACTCCTGCCGCCGCGGCGTGGCCAGGGTGGAGAGGAGGGCGACCACCAGGAAGAGGAGCCCCAGCACCACCAGCTCGCGGCGGCTACCCACGGGCGCCCGCCTCGCCGGCGGCGGCCCGGAGCCGCTCGTAGCCGTCCGGGTCCAGCGCCCGCCCGCCGAACACCACCGGCTCGAAGCCGCGCACGAACGCCGCGAAGGGGCGTGCCACCTCCGGGTTGGCCCTCACCTCGCGGCGGTAGTCGCCCGGCGTCTTGGCCGGGTCGAAGCGCAGCGCGCCGCGGGCGTCCAGCCGCAGCACCAGCGCGTTGTACAGCGCCAGCGACGCATCGCGCAGGCGCCCCTCGGACGCGGCCCGGCGAGCCGCGCCCTCCCAGTCCGCCGCGGTGCGCGGGCCCCGCAAGCTCTCGCCGTCGTCGGCGGGGCCGGCGCCGCGCTCGCGCGTGAAGGCGATGCCGCTGGTGTAGAACAGGTGCGCCAGGAGGCCGATGGCGGCCGCGGCCAGGAGCGCCACCATTATGTAGAAGACGACGGGCCCCGCGTTCTCGACGGCGGCGATTCCGCTCAGCCGGTTGATGATCCAGGCGAACGCCCTGCCGATCTGCTCGCGGATCAGATCCATCAGCCCAGGCGGCTTCTTGTGCGCCACGAACTCCGGCTGCGCGTACACCTCGCGCAGTGCGCGGTCCACCTCCTGGGCGCTGGGAAGCTGCATCGTCACCCCTCCAGCGCCATCCGCTGCACCGCCGCCTGCACGTCCACGGCGTCGATGCGCACGCGGCGGTCGAAGTACAGCAGCGTGAAGGCGGCGGTGGTCAGCGGCAGCGTCAGGATCAGGATCAGCTGCTCGGCGACCTGTCTCAGCCCCGAACCCGCGTACCCGCTCCCCAGCCACTCCCCGAACACCAGCTGCGCGATGATAGGGAGCCGCCCGATGACGGTGAGCACCGCCATCATCCCCAGGATCCGCCACCCCGCCCCGGCCGAAAGCTGTGAGGAACGATGCCGTGCCTCACTCGGCGTGGTGTCTTCGAGAACGGCGGCCTGCGAGACCGCGAAGTAGCGAACGGCGGCGATGATTCCCGGAATGATGAACACGACGAAGGCCACCGTGGTCACGAGCCCGGCCACCACCACCGCGCGCAACTGCGTCCAGTAGCGGGCGCGCGCCGTGGCGAACGCGCGGCGGACGTCCACCGGCAGCCCGTCGTACGCATCCGCCGTGGCGCAGATGAGCGCGCCGGTCGCCAGCATGCCCGGGAAACCGCCCAGGAGCGCGAGCAGGAGCCACGCGCCGGCGTCCTTCACGCCGCCCGCCACCAACAGGAGCTGGCACGCCACCACGGGCGCCAGCGGCAGGGCGGACATCACGAGGAAGTCGGCGAAGTTGCGGCGGTAGAGGACGAAGGCGCCGTCCAGGATCTCCCCGAACCCGAGCGGCCGAACGTCCGGCGGGTGCACGGCGCCGGCCGGGAGGGGAAGCTCGCCGGCCACGGGGGCAGGTGCGTTCACCCGGCCGCCACGGTGTCGGCCGCGAGCGCGTCGGCGGCGAGCTGCACGTCGAACGCCTCGGTGCGGACGCGCCGGTCGAAGTAGAGGATCACCAGCGAGGCGATCATGAAGGGCGTGGTCAGCGCGCTCGTCAGCGAGTTCGCCACCTGCTGGATCCAGAAGCTCTCCGCGCTGGGCACCGCTCCGGGGTTGGTGAACGCCGCGAAGCCGCCCGTCACCGCCATCACGAAGAAGAGGGGGAGGAAGATGATGATGAAGGTGACCGTCACGACCCCGGCCACCCGCGGCAGGGCGCCCAGCGACAGGCGGACGGAGCGCATGATGGCCTCGGCCGGCCCCAGCTTCTCCACGATGATGGCGGGGAGTACCGCGAACAGGGTCGATGCGCCGGCGAAGAACGCCGCGAGCACCAGGAGCAGCACGGGCACCATGAGCACAACCGTGAGGGTCTGGCTCCCCACCCCCATGCCGATCCCCGCGAAGATCGCCCCCACCAGCGCCCCGGCAATGATGACGCCGAACAGCACCCCGAAGATGATCACGTACGCCAGGATCATGGAGCCCAGGAGCGGGAAGAAGGCGCGCAGGCCGCGGCGGTAGCCGTCGCCCAGCGAGACCTCGCCGCCGGTCCACGCCTCGGCCACCATGCGCGTGAGCGCGGCCCACATCACGAGGCCCGCCACGAAGCCCAGCAGCATGACGGGGATCATCGCCGCGCCGAACGCGTCGGCCGCATCCGCCGCCCCCGCGGTGAAGGCGGAGCGGGTGAAGACGCCCGTCAGGAGCATGCTGGGGATGAGCGGGATCAGCGCCGCGCTCACCAGCGCGACGAAGTGGCGCCGGTACAGGCTGAAGGCGCCGTCCAGGATCTCACCGAACGACAGGGGGCGGAGGTGGGCCGTGCTCATGGCGGGGAAGGGCGCGGGGGAAGAGGGCATCCCGGTGGGCGGGACGCCCATTCTAGGCCATTCGCGTGCCGGGTGTCAACCTCGCCGGGAACGGATGATGTCAGCGGACGCGCACCCGCACTGGCCGCGACGCCCCCTCGGCCAGCAGGCGGTGCTGCTCGTCGGACCAGGTGAGCTGGAGCGTCTGCTCGCCGCGGGGGAGCGCGGGCACGGTCCAGCGGTAGCGCGTGCCGCCCAGCGGCTGCACGGCGGCGGCGGGGGCCATCAGCTCGGCGCCGCCCGCGCGCAGGTGGAGGTGCCGCCCCGCCGCGTTCCACCCCATCGGCCCCGCCTCCAGCCGCGTCCCCGCATCGAACACCACCGCCACCGGCAGCGTCACCTCCGCCCCCTCGCGCGGCTCGATCAGGGTGATGGCGGGCGCGGCGGCGGGCCTGTCCGCCCCCGTGTCCGCTGGCCCGCCCCGCAACAGAAAGAACAGCGCCAGCGCCGCCAGCGCCGCCGCCACGATCCCGTACACCCGGTCCATCACGAGCGGCCCCGCGTCTGCTTCTCTCGTCATCTTGGCTGTGCGCAGGTGGTTTGCGGCACGTAAGATGTCGGTGGAGCTCGTGGCGCGCGAGTAGCCGGTCGCCTACTTCTCTCAAACAGGTGCATCCGTGACCAACAACGCGAAACAGCAGGCGATCGACGTAATCGAGCGCCTCCCGCATGACGCCAGCATGGAAGACGTGATGGAGCAACTCTATCTGCTCACGAAGGTGCGACGCGGCCTCGCCCAGGTCGAGGCAGGGCAGGTCATCGGACACCACGAGGTCAGGCAACGCCTCAGACGGTGACGAGCATCGCTTCAGAAGGAGGCTGCTGTTTCACACAGAGACACAGAGGGGTACGGAAAGGAACAGCAGGAAAGGTTCTCTGCGCCTTGTAGTTCTCTCTGTGCGCTCTGTGTGAGGTCCCCTCTGTCGCCTGCCATTGCCCAAAGCTTGCGGATGAGCGGTTAGACGATTCCGGATGGCTCATTCGCAAGGCATAGATGCTTTCGATGATTCGCCGCGCGCTGCCGCTGGTGGGCGCGATGGCTTGCTCCACGCTGGAGGCGCAGGAGACACCGCGCGACACGGTGCCGGTGCCGCTCGATACGCTGGCGGTGCGCGTGCTGCGCGTGCCGCTCCCGCTGGTCCGCGCGCCGTATGCGGTGAGCGCGGTGGCGGGGCCCGAGCTGACGCGCGCGCGGCCGGGGCTGGCGCTCAACGAGACGCTGGTGGCGATCCCGGGCGTGCAGGTAGACAACCGCTTCAACTACGCGCTGGGCGAGCGCATCTCCATCCGCGGCTTCGGCGCGCGGGCGCAGTTCGGGGTGCGCGGCGTGCGCGTGCTGGTGGACGGCGTCCCCGCCACGATGCCGGACGGGCAGACGACCCTCAACCACGTCGACCCCGCCACGCTGGGCTCCGCCGAGGTCATTCGCGGGCCGGCGGCGGCGCTGTACGGCAACGCGTCCGGCGGCGTGATCCGCCTTTCGACGCTCCGCCTAGTCGAAGAGCCGTTCGTGGCCGAGGGGCGCGTGGTGGCCGGGAGCGACGGCCTCCTGCGCACGCAGGGGAGCGTCGGGGGCGCGGCCGGACGCTTCCGCTACCAGGCCGACGCATCGCGGCTCGCCTACGAGGGGTACCGCACCCACGCATCGGCGGAGAACGTGCTGGGCGGCGGCGTCCTGTCGTACCGCCGCGGCGGCGACGAGCTGCGCGTCACCGGGCGCTTCGTGCGCTACGACGCGCTGAACCCCGGCTCGCTCAGCGACTCGCTCCTGCGCGTGGACCGCACGCAGGCCTTCGCCCGCAACGTGGCGCAGCGCACCGGCGAGGAGGGGCGCCACGGCCAGGTGGGCGCCACCTGGGAGCATGCGCTGGGCGCGGGTGCGCTGGAGGTGGCGGCATACGGGCTCTCGCGCTCGCTGGACAACCCGATTCCCGACCGCATCATCGACCTTGACCGCCGCGTGGGCGGCGTCCGCGCGTCGCTCTCGGGGCGCGCGGGGAGCGGGGCCGCGTCGCTGCGCTGGACGGCCGGCGCCGAGACGGAGCTGCAGCGTGACGAGCGACGCAACCACGCCAACCAGGCAGGCGCACGCGGCGCCCTCCTCCTGGACCAGCGGGAGCGGGTGCGGTCGCGCGCCGCCTTCGCGCTCGCCACGCTCTCCCTCGGCGGCCGGGTGGACGTGCTGGGCGCCCTTCGCCACGACGGGTTCCGCTTCTCGGCTGACGACCGGCTGGTGAGCGCGACGAATCCCGACGACTCGGGATCGCGCACGCTCGGCCACTGGAGCCCGACGCTGGGGGTGTCCGTGACGGCGATGCGCGGGGTGAACGTGTACGCCAACTACGCGCACGCCTTCGAGACCCCCACCACCACCGAGCTGGCGAATCGGCCGGGCGGCGCGGGGGGCTTCAATCCGGAGCTCGCGCCGCAGGTGACGGACTCGTACGAGATGGGGAGCAAGGCGCAGGTGGGGCCGCTGCGGGTGGAGGCCGCCGTGTACGATGCGCGCATCCGCGGCGAGCTGATCGGCTTCCAGGTCCCCGAGGCACCGGACCGCACCTTCTTCCGCAACGCCGGCCGCTCCCGGCGCCGCGGCGCGGAGGTGAGCGCGGCCCTCGCGCCGCGCCCCGGCGTCACGGCGCGCGCGGTGTACAGCTACACCGATGCGCGCTTCACCGAATACGTCGTGGGGAGCGGCAGCGCGGCGGTGGACCTGGAGGGCATCCGCGTCCCCGGCATCGCGCCGCACCGGTGGGAGGGGACGCTGAACGTGGCGAGCCCCCGCGGGCCCTTTGCCGGGCTCGATGCGCGGCGCGTTTCCTCCATCCCCGTGCGCGACGACGACCGGGCGGGCGCCCTCCGCTCACCGGCGTACTCGCTGCTGGACGTGCGCGCCGGGTGGGAGGCGCTGCGCGTGGGCGGGGCGCGCGTGACGCCCTCCGCGGGGGTCACAAACCTGTTCGATGCGCGCTACAACGCCTCGGTCGTGGTCAACGCCTTCGGACGGCGCTTCTATGAGCCGGGGCCGGGGCGCGCGCTGTACACCGGGGTCACGGTGGCGCTGGGGGGCGCGCGGTAGGGCTGGCGCGCGTTTCGCTCCGACCGAGTTCGCGACCGATCCACATCCGCTTCGAGGAGGGCACGATGAAGAAGTACTTTGACCCCCGCTTCCTGCTGGCCTTCGCGATGATCCTGGCGGCGGGCGCGTGTGCCAGCACCTCGGGCGGCGGGCAGGCGGGTGCGGCGGGCGAACGCCAGCGCGGAGTGTCGATCGAGATCGAGAACACGGGCACCCTGTCCGGCGACCTGACGGTGTACGTGGTCGGGTTGGGCGGCAGTCGGCAGCTCCTCGGCAGCGTGGCTCCCAACCGGAACGCGACGCTCGAGTACCGCGGTCCGGTGATCGGCGGCCAGTACCGCCTGCTCGCCCGCCCCAACGGCGGCCGCGACATCCTCTCCAACCCGTTCAGCTTCGGCGGCGCGACCACGATTCGCTGGAACCTCCAGTCGAACATCGCGGTCGCGGTGGATTGAGGGAGAGGCTCGGCGGTTGAAACCGCTGCAACAACCGCGGGAAGCCTGCCTTCGCAGGCTTGGCGGGGGCGGGGTTGGTTCGGGTGGCGAATGCAGGCGCGGCGGCTGGGCGCCGGGGGATGAAGCCCCCGGCTGGGACCGCGCCACGGCGGCTGAAGCCGGCTCGTGCGATGCGGGCTTCGGCGCGTGGGCGGGATACGGGCAGCCACGCGGGGCTGCCCTACGGGTCCGGTGCCCGGGGCGAGGTCACTCTGGACCGCCACAGCGCCAGCAAAATGCTGCGATGTGCGACGATCTGGGCGGATGTTGCGGCACGTGAAATGCGCGTCGATTAAGGTCCAAAATGGACGGGCGCTCCGGCGCTTCGTCGTATCCGATCCTGCGCACCGCGAGGCCGCGCCATGCCGCGCAAACGCCTTCACCGCGCGCTGCTGCCCCTGCTGGCGGCCGCGGCCCTCTCGTCCTGCGAGTACGCCAGGCTGCTGAGGCCCAGCGTGCTGAAGCAGCTCAACCCGCGCGTGGTGCGGCTGGTCAACGAGCTCCCGCGGGTGGACGATCCCAACGAGGAGGTCGTCGCGCGGCTATTCGCGCACGGGGGGCTGGACCGCGCCAGGGTAGGAAGCGACGGGGTGATGCGCGCCACCGTGCGCGTGCCCAAGGGGGAGTACATCTGGTACCCCGCCATCATCGTCATGCCGCGCGGGGGCGAGCTGGAGCTGGACTTCTACAACGAGGACCCCTTCTCGTACCACGCCGCCTTCCTCCCCAACGTGGGGAACCGGCACGCGCTCTTTCTGCCCGTGGGCTCGCGCGGACGGGCGCGCATCCGGCTCGACCAGCCGGGGCTCTACTGGTTCGGGTGCCCCGTGGCCAACCACGCCCCGCGCGGCATGCTGGGGCTGATCATGGTGAGCGGCGAAGTCCCCCCGGAAGCGAAGCTGGATCGTCCCCGGCAGCCCCGGCACTGAGGCGAGAACCATGATGCGAACCGCCCGACGCGCCTCCGCGCTCCTCGTTGTTCTCGGCGCCGCCGCGTGCGCCAGCCGGCCGCCCAACTGGCCGGTGACGGAGACCAGCAAGCCGATGACGGCCTTCAACGAGGCGATGCGCGGCTCGGCCCCGCCCGTCACGCAGGGGGTGGACGGCGAGCGCATCCGCCGCGCGCGCTCCGAGCCGCAGAACTGGCTCACCTACTACGGCGCCTACGACGGCCAGCGCTACAGCTCGCTCGACCAGATCAACACCTCCACCGTTCGCGGCCTGCGCCCCGCCTGGAACTTCCAGTTCGCGCCGATCGGGCTGATGGCGACCCCCGCCACCTACTCGTGGGAGGCGGCGCCCATCGTCGTGGACGGCGTGATGTTCATCTCCGGCTACGACGGCTACGTGTGGGCGCTGGACGCGGCCACGGGCGACATGCTCTGGCAGTACAAGCACGAGATCCCGCTCGACGTACCCCTCTGCTGCGGCAACGTGAACCGCGGCGTGGCGGTGGCCGGCGGGCGCGTCTTCTTTGCGACGGTCAACGGCTACCTGGTGGCGCTCGATGCCACCAACGGACGCCTCGTCTGGCAGAAGGCGTTCGCCGACGTGCGCGCGGGGGAGAGCGCGACGCTGGCGCCGCTGGTGGTCAAGAACCTGGTGATCGTGGGGAGCTCGGGCGCGGAGTACGGGGTGCGCGGCCACATCGATGCCTTCGACCAGGCCACGGGGAACCGCGCGTGGCGCCGCTACAACGTTCCCAAGCCGGGCGAGCCGGGCTCCGAATCGTGGCCGGCGGAGGCGTGGGCGCGCGGCGGCGGCACCGCCTGGATCACGGGCACCTACGATCCCGAGCTCGACCTCCTCTACTGGGGAACGGGCAACCCGGGGCCGGTGTTCGACGGCGGCCCGCGGCCCGGCAACAACCTGTACACCAGCTCGGTCGTCGCCATCGACCCGGACGACGGCGCCCTGCGCTGGCACTACCAGTGGACGCCGCACGACGTGTGGGACTACGACGGCGTCAACGAGAACATCCTCTTCGAGCAGGGCGGGCGGCGGCTGCTGGGGCACTTCGACCGCAACGGCTACTTCTTCGTCCTGGACCGCACCAACGGCCAGCTGGTGCGCGCCGCCCCCTTTGCCCGCGCCACCTGGGGCACCATCGACGGCACCACCGGCCGCGTCACCCCGCGGCTGATCCCCACGCCCGAGGGCACCGAGATCTGCCCGGGGCCGGCGGGGGCCAAGGAGTGGCCGCACGCATCGTACAGCCCGCAGACGGGGCTCTTCTACGTCCCCGTGATCGACGTGTGCGCCCGCTTCAAGCGCGGTCCCGTCCACTTCCGCGAGAGCATGTTCTACCTCGGCGGCGAGGCGGACGTGCGCAGCTACGAGCAGACGGGGTACGTGAAGGCGATCGACGTCAACGGCCGCGAGGTGTGGTCGTGGCGCGGCGAGCACCCGATGGTGGCGTCGATGCTGAGCACCGCGGGCGGGCTGGTGTTCACCGGCGAGCCCAACGGCCGCTTCAACGCCTGGGACGCCCGCACCGGCGCGATGGTGTGGAGCTACCAGACGGGCAACGGCATCCACAGCAACCCGGTCACCTACAGCGTGCGCGGCAAGCAGTACATCGCCGTCCCCACCGGCTGGGGCGGCTGGCTGGAGGGCTACGCGCCGGAGATGTACGGCGCGCCGCGGGGGAGCGCGCTGTTCGTGTTCGCGCTGCCGTGAGGGGGTGAGGCGGTGTAGGGGGCTGAGCCTGGGGGTTGAACCTGGGGGCCGGCGGTTGAAACCGCTGCAACAAACGCGGGAAACCCGCCTTCGCGGGTTTGCGGCGGCGGGGTAGGTGCGGATGCGCGGTGCAGGTGCGGCGGCTGGTTGCCGTGGACGCATCACCGGCACCGCATCACCGGGGGCTGAAGCCCCCGCCTGGAACCACTCGACGGCGGCTGAAGCCGGCTCGAGAAACACGATGTCAGACCCGGAGTCCGCGAGTTTACTCGCCCGGGCTCGATCCCGATGCCGACGCCGCCAGCAGCCGCTCCACCTCCTGCACCACGCGGCGGGGCTCCACGGGCTTGCTCAGGTAGCCGTCGCAGCCGACCTCTTCGGCGCGCTTGCGGTCCTCGGACATGGCGTGGGCGGTCAGGGCGATCACGGGGATCGAAGCGGTCGCCGGGTCGCTCTTGAGGATGCGGGTCGCCTCCCAGCCGTCCATCCCCGGCATCGCCACGTCCATCAGGATCAGCGAAGGGCCGATCTCGCGCGCAACGCGGATGCCGTCCTCGCCCGTCTCCGCTTCGGCCACCTGGTAGCCGAAGTGGCGCAGGATCGTGCCGTAGATGGCGCGGTTGTCCGGGTTGTCCTCAACCAGGAGAATCGTCGGTAATGCCATGGTCAAATCAGGAGGGAGAGCCGTCGCGTCAGGTCGTTGGGGGGTGCGCCCGGAGCTTACGCAAGAAGCGGGCGTGGAGCCGCATCCATTCCCCCGCGCGGCGGCGCCTGATACACTCAACCCCCACCCGGCTGGTATCCATCGCACGGAAGGACTCTGATGCCCGACGCAATGCCCTCGCTCACCCGGCAGCTCTTCACCGGGACGATCGACGAATCGATCCTCTTCCCCTACTCCCGCATCACCGACGACGAGGACCGGCGCGTCACCGCCTTCCTCGATGAGCTGCGCGCGTACCTCGACGCCAACCTCGACCGCGAGTGGATCGACGAGAACGAGCAGATCCCCGCCGAAGTCATGGAAGGGCTCAAGCGCATCGGCCTCTTCGGCATCTCGCTCCCCACGGAGTACGGGGGGATGGGGCTGTCGCAGAGCGCGTACTGCCGCGTCTTCGAGTTCGTCACCGGCTACGACGTGGGGCTCGCCATCGTGCTGGGCGTGCACCTCTCCATCGGCATCAAGGGGATCCAGCTCGCGGGGACGGACGAGCAGAAGCGCCTCTACCTTCCCAGGGCGGCGACCGGGGAGTGGTTCGCCTCCTTCGCCCTCACCGAACCAGAGGCGGGGAGCGACGCCAACGGCATCCGCACCCGCGCGGTCCTTTCCGACGACGGCAGGCACTGGGTGCTGAACGGCGACAAGATCTGGATCGGCAACGGGTCGTTCAGCGAGGTGATCGTCGCCTTCGCGCAGACGCCCGTGGAGCGGAACGGCGAGACGGTGGACCGCGTGACCGCCTTCATCCTGCGCCCCGACATGCCGGGCTACGAACGCGGCAAGGTGCTGCGCAAGATGGGCGCGCGCGGCTCCAACCAGACCGAGCTCCACTTTCGCGACGTGCACGTGCCGTTGGAGAACGTGCTGGGGGAGGTGGGCGACGGGTTCAAGCTGGCGATGCGCATCCTCAACTCCGGCCGCCAGGGGCTGAGCGCGGGCGCGGCGGGCGGGATCAAGCAGTGCCTGCGGATGGCCACCGAGTTCGCAAAGGAGCGGCGGCAGTTCGGCAAGGCGATCGCCGAGTACGAGCTGATCCAGGGGAAGCTGGCCGCCATGGCCGCCGACGCCTACTCGGCCGAGAGCGTGGCGTACCTCACCACCGGCCTCGCCGACCGCTGCGACGTGGACTACGCGCTGGAATCGGCGGCGGCCAAGGTGTGGAACAGCGACGCCCTGGACCGTGCCGTGGACGAGCTGGTGCAGATCACGGGCGGGCGCGGATACGTGAAGCCGTACCCGTACGAGCGGATGTACCGCGACGCGCGCATCACCCGCATCTTCGAAGGGACCAACGAGATCCTGCGCCTCTTCGTGGGCCTCAGCGGCATGCAGGAGCCGGGGGAGTACCTCAAGGCGATCGGCAAGGCGCTGCGCGAGCCGGTGAAGCAGTTCGGGTTGCTCAGCGAGTTCGCCACCGAGCGGGTGAAGCTGGCGCTCGGCGGCGGCGAGCCGGAGATCGCGCGCGAGGTGCACCCCTCGCTGCGACGCCACTTCGACTACCTGGTGGACCACACCCGCGACCTGCGCGTGGCCACCGAGCGGATGATCCGCCGCCACGGCCGCGAGGTCGTCGAGCGGCAGTTCGTGGTCACGCGCATCGCGGACATGGCGATCGAGCTGTACGTGCGCGCCGCCGTCCTCTCCCGCACGCAGGCGCTGCTGGAGGCGCACGACGCCGGCGCCGCCGAAGCGCCCCCGCTCACCAGCACCCGCGAGCGTCTGGACGCGAACGGCGTCGCGCGCCTGCTGCGCCTGTGCGACCTGGCGTGCCAGCGCTCGGGCCTGCGCTTCCGCACCGCCCGCGAGGCCCTCACCGACGGCCGCGACGCGCTGCTGCGCACGGTGGCGGGGGACGTGATCGGCTAGGGGCCCTCACCCCCGCTCGTTCCTCGCTGCCCCCTCTCCCGATAACAGGAGAGGGCTCCGCCCTCCTGTCATCGAGAGAGGGGGCGGACCCCTGCGCCCCGCACGCACATCGTAGGGGCGCGATTCATCGGCAGCGCACGAGACGGCTTCAGCCGTCTTCCCGTCGTTCCAGCCGGGGGCTTCAGCCCCCGGCGACCGCCCCCCCGGCGACCGCCCCCGGCGATGCGGCGGCCGCGGTGATGCCCGCCTCCCGCACCACCCCGCCCCCGCAACCTGCGAAGGCAGGTTTCCCGCCCTTGTTGCAGCGGTTTCAACCGCCAGCCTCCCCCGGCTCCGCATACGGCTCCAGCACCTCGCCGTACTCCGGAAACAGGCCGGCGGGCGCGCGCACCTTTTTCCCCTCCACCATCGACTGCAGCATCAGCGCGTTGGTGACCGCCTTGCCGCGAAAGTGGTTGTTGGTGACCACGTACACGTCCTCGGCGGCGGGCTGCTCCGCGATCTCGGCCACGCGGCCGGCCCAGGGCTCCAGCTCGCGGGCGGGGTAGAGGTAATCGTAGCGCTCGTGCGGCTCGGCGTTGTCGCGGAACCAGTCCTGGTAGTTCCTGCCGTGCACCCGCACGTACCCCACGCGCGAGGTGGCGTGGGCGCTGGGGGCGATGGAGTCGCCGAAGAGCGGCTGGTCGATGTTCACGAAGCCGATCCCCCGGTCCGCCAGCGCCGCAAAGAACGCCACCGTGTTCCAGCTCTCGTGCCGCACCTCCAGCACCAGCGGGAAGTCGCCGAAGGTGGTCGCGACGTCGTCCAGCCACTCCCGGTTCTCGTCCGTGCGGCGGAACGACCAGGGGAACTGGAGGAGGAGCGCACCCATCCGCCCCGATTCCAGGATCGGGTCCATCCCGGCGCGCACCTCGCGCACTTCGTCCGCAGTCCAGGCGCTCTTGCGCTGGTGGGTGAAGCGCTGGTAGAGCTTGGCCGTGAAGCGGAAGTCCGGCCGGTGCTCCACCCGCGCCACCCAGCTGCGCGCCGTCTTCTCCGTGGCCGGGCGGTAGAAGGTGGAGTTGATCTCCACCGTCGAGAAGTACTCCGCGATGTACTGGAGCTCGTCGAAGCCGCGCGGTTTCTTCGCCGGGTACACGATCCCCGCCCAGTCCTTGTACGACCACCCCGCGGGTCCGTAGCGGATCATGTGCGTGTCACCGGTGGCGTGTGGGTTGCGGCAGCGCTCCCGCAGGGGTCAACTCCCATGCCACGCTCCCGTTTGGAAACCTGCCGGTCCCCCGCGCCGTACCTTCCCGCCGCACGGACGGGTTGCGGAGGCGCCGTCCGCGCGTGTAGATAGAAGGGCCTGCCGCGATTCTCCCCGCCACACTGGAACGGAGCGCCTCCCATGGCCTTCTGGAAGGACTTCATCAAGAGCGAGCTGATCGACATCGTCGAATGGCTGGACGACAGCAGCGACACGCTGGTCCATCGCTTCGTCCGCCACGAGAACGAGATCAAGAACGGCGCGCAGCTCATCGTCCGCCCCGGCCAGGCCGCGGTGTTCGTGGACCAGGGCCAGATCGCCGACATCTTCGCCCCCGGCCGCTACGAGCTGAAGACGGAGAACCTCCCGGTGCTCTCCACCCTGCGCGGGTGGAAGTACGGCTTCGACTCGCCGTTCAAGGCGGAGGTGTACTTCGTGACCACGCGGCAGATCACCAACCGCAAGTGGGGCACAAAGAACCCCGTGATGATGCGCGACGCCGACTTCGGCCCCGTGCGTCTGCGCGCGTTCGGCTCGTACTCCATCAAGGTGACGGAGCCCGGCAAGCTGATCGCCGAGATCGTGGGCACCAACGGCCACTTCACGGTGGACGAGATCGCGGACCAGCTTCGCGACATGGTGACCTCGCGCTTCACGGACGCGCTGGGCGAGGCCAAGATCCCGGCGCTGGACCTGGCCTCCAACTACGACGAGATCGGCGACCGGCTGATCGCGCGGATGCAGCCGGAGTTCTCGGCCTACGGGCTGGAGCTCACCAAGCTACTGGTGGAGAACATCTCGCTCCCCGAAGAGGTGGAGAAGATGCTCGACCGCCGCACCAGCATGGGCGTGCTGGGCGACCTCAACGCCTACACGCAGTTCCAGACCGCGAACGCCATCGAGAAGGCGGCCGGGAATCCGGGCGGCGGCGCGGCGGAGGGAATGGGGATGGGGATGGGCTTCGCCATGGCCAACCGCATGGCGAACTCGATGGGCGGCGCCCCCGCCGGCGCCCCCGCGGGTGCCCCGCCGCCGCTCCCGGCGCAGACCGCCTACTTCGTCGCCGTGAGCGGCGCGCAGACGGGGCCGCACGGCATGGATGCCCTTCGCCAGCAGGCTGCCAGCGGCACGCTGATGCGCGAGAGCCTGGTATGGATGCAGGGGATGCCCGCATGGACCCCCGCCGCGCAGGTGCCGGAGCTGGCCGCCCTCTTCGCCGCCTCGCCGCCGCCGCTGCCGTAGGGGGGCGGGGCACCTCCCCCGCTCGTCACCTCGCTGCCCCTCCCCCAATGACCAACTGGGGGAGGGGCGGTTTGCGTGGGTCGGTGCCAGGTGCGGATGACGGGGCGGCGGAGGGCACGGGCAGCCACGTGGGGCGGCCCCTACGGGTGTCGGTTCTTGACGCGGGGATTAGCGCGCTGCGGGGGAGGGCAGACACGCAGGTCTGCCCCTGATATGGAAGGGCACCCGTGTCAAGGGATGGCAGGCGGCGTCCGTCTCCCACGCGGTCACCGCTATGGTGGGAGGGACGCCCCCGAGGCCAAAACGACGATGAATCCGCCTGATATA
>DASWNZ010000173.1:0-8886 GCA_036398975.1 Longimicrobium sp. | reverse complement strand
CGCAGGCGGGGGAGGGGGTCGGGGGGCGGGGGCCCTTCTACACCCGCCCCCGCACCTCCGCCCGCAGCACCTCGAACTCCGCATCCGCCATCACCGGCACCGCCCCCGCGGTCGAGATCTCCTCGTCCAGCGCAACCCAGCTCACGCAGCCCTCGTAGCCGATCGTGTTGGGGATGACGATGGGCTCGGGGAGCACGTACGCGCGCACCAGGATGACGTGCAGGTCCGGCCGGCCCGTGTACTCGAAGCGCGATCGCACCGTCTCCGGCGCCATGGGGTGGAGGCCGGCGAGGCGCGCCATGACATCCAGGCTCTCCACGCGGAAGGCGTCGGCGACCTCGGCGAAGACGCGCAGGCGCACCTCGTCGCGCGAGGCTGGCTCCGAGTGGTCGAGAAGGTCGCGGAAGGCGGGGGCCAGCTCCTCCGCGTTCTGGTGAAAGGCGGTGGGGAAGATCCAGAAGGCGCGGTGCTCCACGTCGAAGCCGCCGCGCCGCTCGCTGATCCCGCCTTTGCGCACCAGCAGCGAGACGCGCCCGGCGGCCAGGGCGCGCTCCACCGAGGCCCACTCCTTCAGCGCCTGCCTACTCGGCGACGAGACCATCGTCCAGGCCGCGCTGGAAGGGGAGCTTCACCACCTTTGCGGACGGGCCCTCGGGCGAGCCGACCCGCAGCTCGGACCCCGGCTCCACCTCGCGGCGCGCAAAGCCCAGCGCCCCCGTCTCCCCCAGCATCGGGAGGAAGGCGACGCTGGTCAGCCGCCCCACCTCCTTGCCGGTCTCAGGGTGGAAGAGGCGCGTGCCCGTCTCGGGCGCGGGGCCGTCGCCCAGGCGGAAGCCGCGCAGGTGGCGGTTGACGTGGCCGCGGTGGGCGATGCGCACGATCACCTCCTGACCCGTGTAGCACCCCTTGGAGAAGGAGATGGCGCGCTCCATCATCCCCGTCTCCTCGAAGACCTCGGTGGGGATCACCTCTTCGCTGAGCTCGGCGCCGTAGCGCGGGCGCCCGGCCTCCATGCGCAGCGCATCGATGGCGGCCAACCCCACCGGCCGCGCGCCCAGCTCCGCCCCCTCCTCCAGCAGCGCGGTCCACAGGTGGGGCACGACGGTGGGGGCGGCGAACAGGTCGAAGCCGATCTCGCTTCCCACGTAGCGCGTCATCGCCACCATCACGGGTGCATCGCCAAAGGTCATCTCGAGGAAGGCGTCCTCGCCCATCTCGCCCGGCCCCGCACCCAGCACCCGCTCCAAGAGCGCGCCCGACTTCGGACCGTACACGCCCAGCTGCTCGATCTCGTCGGAGACGTCGGCCCAGCGGGCGAACATGGGGGGGACGAACTTGCGCAGGTGCTCGTACGTGCCGGCCAGCGCCTCGCGCGGGATCTCAACCAGCACCTCCTCGATGGAGCGGCGGAAGGCGCGCAGCTCGGCCAGCGTGCGTCCCTTGGGCGTCAGCATCGCGGCGTACACCCCCTGCCCGGCCGGCGCGGCCAGCAGGTCGTTGGTGATGAGGCCGTGGAGCATCTTGGCGGGGTCCTTCCCCCACATGCGGATGCGCGCGCGGTCGCTGCGCTCGGCCACCCCCACGCCGTCGCGCACGGCGTGGTACTCGGCCAGCGTGTCGCCGTAGCTTTGAGCCACGGAGCGCCCCGCCACCTCGGTGAAGAGGGCGCCGGCCGCCTCCTGGAACCGCCGCATCGGCGGCTCGGCGATCACGCGCATCGTCGTCTCGCTCATCCTTGCGTCCCTTCCATCAGAGTCTTGAGCTCGGTGAACCAGCGCGCCTTCTCGGCGAAAGGGATGCGGGCCAGCCCGCTGGGGCTCGGCACCACGAAGTCGGTCACCCCCGCCGCCACCTGCGTCGCCTGCGCTCCCCACGGCGCCGATGCGAGCCCCGACGCCAGCAGGTACACGCCCTTGCCGTTGTAGCACACCACGCGCGGCCTGATCTCCGCCACGATTCCGCGCAGCCTCCGCACCCCCTCGCGGTACTCCGCCGCCGTGACGTCCGCCGCGCTCCGGGTGGGCCGCTTCACCAGGTCCGTCACCCCGATCCCGAGCCCCAGCAGGAGCCGGTCCTCTTCGAAGTGGAAGCGGCGCGGCGTAAGCCCCGAAGCGGCGAGCAGGTCCCAGAAGCGGTTGTTGCGCCCCGCGTAGTAGTGCCCCAGCCGCGCCGCCCGTACGCTCGGATTGAAGCCGACGAAGAGCAGCCGGACGCCGGGCGCGATCAGGTCAGGCAGGGTGCGGACCGTCTCGCCGTCGACGAGGTACCGCGGGGGAACGGGGATCACCCATTCCCCGCAGTCCCTCCGCACATCTCCTTCAGCCGCGCCTCGTTCCCCTCCAGCTCCGTCACCAGCCGCCGCACCTCGGCCGTGGAGGCGGCGTTGGGCAGCTCCACCTTGATCTCGTCGCCGGCTTCGCGCGGCAGAAAGACGACGGTGATCTTCCACCCCTCCACGCCGGTGGCCTTGCGCGCCACCAGGTCCACACTGTACTCGCTGCCGCCGCACTCCAGCCGGTTGGCCAGGCGGTGCTCCTTCCACGACGAGCTGCGCGAAAGCGCCATCTTCAGGGACCCCCGATCGTTGCGAACCGCGCGGGCGGTTGTTTGCCAGGATTGAAACGCGCATCTTTGGTGCGCGCCCAATGGTAATGGCGCGCCCTCCCCGCAGCAAACGCCGATCCTCCCGAGAGAGAGACCGCATGGCCTCGCCCGTCACCCGCTGGCTTCAGGGCGTACCGCCGGAGATCCAGCGCCGCCTGGACCGCGCCGAGGCGCTGGCCCGCGAAGACCTGGTGGACACGCACGCCCGCCTCGCCCACGACCTGGTGACCGTGCTTGCGCCGCGGATGCCCTTCGACGAGGCGATCTCGCGCTACATCGAGATCATGGCGCTCGACGGCGAGGACGCGGAAGCGGTGGGCACCCACGCCGTCAACCTGCTGGACGACGCGGAGGTGCGTGACGACCTGGCGCGCGAGGGGCATCGGGGCTGGGGGTTCGACTGGCGCTACGCCACCCCGCTCGGCGCGCTCCGCTACATCCGCCGCCAGCGCAAGCGCAGCGGCGAGGAGCAGCTCTGGATGGAGCTCGCCGCCGCCCGCTCCGAGGAAGCGGTGGCGAACATGCACATGCGCCACGCCCTCGGCTTCGTCGACATCCTGGGCGACGTAGCCGACCCATCGCGTGCCGTCTCCCTCTACGCCGACCGCCTGGACCTCCCCGACGACCGCGCCCGCATCGTCTACCAGCGCGTGATGGCGCATCTGGCGGACAAGCTCCTCCCCCGCCTGCACGAAGCGGCGCGCCCGGGCGACGGCGCGGCGGCGGTCGACCAAACCGGTGCGTGAGTGCGTTAGTGCGTGAGTGCGCTGGATCAGAAACGCACTGACGCACTCACGCACTCACGCACTTCCCCTCCTTGCACGGACCTTGCACCCCGCCGCCCCCGCCCCCCGCGACCGCGGCGGGCACGCACGGACACGCAGGACGGACCAAGACCATGCCCAACGAGCTGTACACGATCAGGCGCGCCGCGGTGGCGCTCACGCTAGGGGCGGTGCTCGCCGCCTGCGGCGGAGAAGGGGGAAGCTCCGAGAAGGGCGGCGAGGGGAAGGACCTCCCCGGCGACACCTCCGGCGCGGCACCCGCGGCGGAGGGCCAGGCGCAGGGCGCGCCCTCGGCTCCCAAGGGGCCCACGGGGCCGGTGGCCAATCTTCCGCCCAACGAGATGGGGCGCATCATGGTGCTGGAGTACCACCGCACCGGCTCCCCGGAGGGCGAGTTCGTCCGCACGCTGGCGAACTTCCGCAAGGACCTGCAGTCGCTGTACGAGCGCGGCTACCGGCCGGTGACCATGCGGCAGGTGATCGACCGCAACATCGACATCCCCGCGGGCACCACCCCCGTCGTCTTCACCTTCGACGACGCCACGCGCGGCCAGTTCTACTTCCGCCCGGACGGCTCCATCGATCCGAACACGATGGTCGGCTCGTGGGCGGACTTCAAGCAGCGGAACCCGGCCTGGAGCGGCGGCGGCGTGTGGTGCATCCTCCCGGCGGCCGCGCACCCGTCCAACTTCTTCGGCGAGACTCCGGACAAGGCCACCCCGCGCGAGCAGCGCGAGGCCAACATCCGCAAGAAGATGGAGTGGTTCGTCTCCAACGGCCACGAGATCTGCAACCACACCCTCTTCCACGCGCGGCTGGACCGTGCGGGCGACAAGGTGCAGGACTACATCGGCATCGGCGAGGACAGCATCAAGGCGTACCTCCCGGCCGACTACGACATCGTCACCTTTGCGCTCCCGCTGGGGATGTGGCCGGCGAACAAATCGCTGGCCTGGGCGGGCACCTACCGCAACGGCAAGCGTTACGAGAACAAGGTGGTCCTCGAGGTGTCCGGCGGCCCCAACGTCCCGCCCTGGGACCGGCGGTGGGACCCGCACTCGGTGGACCGCTTCATCGTGGCCCCCGGCGCCCTCGAAGCGCAGCTCTCGCGCTGGGAAAAGGACCCGACGAACCGCTACATCTCGGACGGCGACCCGCGGACGGTCTCGTACCCCCGCAGCCAGGCCGCAAACCTGGACCGCGGCAAGCTGGGCGGCCTCACCCCCCGTGAGCTCCCCGACCCCGCCCCCGCCGCCGGCGCCGCAGCCCCCAAGTCCTGACCCGACACACCAGAGGCGCGGAGATCACTCTCCGCGCCTCTGCTGTGTCTGACCCCGCCGCGACGCCCGCAACGCAAACCGAACCCGTAGGGGCCGCCCCACGTGGCTGCCCGTGACCGACCGTGCGCCGAACCCCCGCCACCCGCGCGTCCGCCCCCGGCGTCTCACCCCCGGTCATCGGCACAAAAACAAAAGCGGGGCCCCCGGCATCACCGGGAGCCCCGCTCTCCACCACCCACCAGCCTTACTGCGCGACCTTTTCGGTCTCCGCCGCCGCAACCGGAGCCGCGGCCGCCGGAGCCGCCGGCGTCGCGGCAGGCACCTGCGGCGCGACCGGCGTGGACTGGAGGTAGTTCTGGTCCGCGTTGGCCTGGATGGAGTTCTCGTCCAGCCCGTTCAGCGCGCGCTTGAAATCGCGGATTCCCTTCCCCATCCCGCTCGCGAGCTCGGGAAGGCGCTTCGCCCCGAAGAGGAGAAGGAACACCGCGAAGATGATCACCGTCTCGCCAAAGCCGAGTCCAAACGGCATTGGAACCTCCGGGCCAAAGGATGGAAGGACAATCCTGGAACGGGCGGCGATCCGCCCGGCAGTGCACGACACGTCAGAAGCTCTTGCGAGCCCTCAAGATAGCGGCATCCCCCGCCGCCGACAACCCGAACGCATGTAAACTCTCCCCAAGCCGCATCCGCCGCTGTCGGGCAGATCTCAGCTCACGCGAGCCGCAATTCCGCGACCGTCGTGGGGAGAACGCCTACGCGCCGCCCGCCCCGACCGGCATCAGCGAGCGCACCATCTCCAGCACGCGGCTTGGCTCGGCCGGCTTCGCGAGGTACGCGTCGCACCCGGCGTCGAACGCGGCCTGCCGATCGCTCTCCATAGCGTGCGCCGTCAGCGCGACGACGGGGATGTCCGCGGTCGCGGGGTCCGCCTTCAGGAGCCGCGTGGCCTCCAGCCCGTCCAGCAGCGGCAGCCCCACGTCCATCAGGATCACGCCCGGTAGAAACTCGCGCGCCAGGCGCACCCCTTCCGCCCCATCCTCCGCCTCCACGACCGTGAAGCCGTAGTGCCGGAGAAAGGTGCCGTAGATGTCACGGTTGTCGGGATTGTCCTCGACGAGCAGGACGGTGTTCTCGGACATGCGAAGGGGCTGCTGACGGAGATGCGGGAGGGTCACGAGCGTATACTTACCCCGGCGCCCGGCAAAACGATCCAGCGTCACGCGCGGCCCCGCTGATGCGTTCTCACGTGCCCGAGATCCCGCTCCCACCACGCCAAACGCACGCCGATGAAGACCATCCGCCGGCTCATCCTCCCCGCGCTCCTGCTCGCCGCCGCCTGCGACAGCGTAATCACGGAGGAGGGGACACCACTCCAACCGGGGACGTACGCCCTGGTCAGCATCGACGGCGCGCCGCTCCCCGCACCCGAGCCGTGCAGCCCGGTGCGGATCGAAGAGGAGCGCATCACCGTCGGGGCGATCCGCAACGTGGAGTACTACCAGCGCACCACGCACCCGCCGGCGAACGAAGTGCGCACCGTCAGCGCCGCCGGGAGCTACAGCACCACCTTCGATGGGCGGGTCTACCTGAACCTCAGGCTCGCCGGCACCGGCGCACCGGAAGCGTTCACCCCCCTGCTGCAGCGCACCCCGCAGGGGCTGACGCAGATCGTGGGGCAGCCCTGCGACGGGCATTCGGTCAAGCTGTACCAGCTTCAGCGCTGACCGCCCGCTCCGCATGCATCGCCGCCGCCGTGCGGATGGTGCGCACGTGGATGTCGACGGTGTCCTCCGTGTCGCGCGCGTACCCGCCCGCCATCGCGACCGCCACGGGCACGCCCGCGCCGCGGCATGCGCCCAGCACCAGCCGGTCGCGCTCCGCCAGCCCATCCTTGCTCATCGCCAGGCGGCCGAAGCGGTCCTGGTGAAAGGGATCGGCGCCCGCCAGGTAGATCACCAGCTCCGGCCCAAACTCGGCGAGCACCCGCGGCACGTGCAGCTCCAGCGCGGCCAGGAAGGCGTCGTCACCCGCGCCGTCGAGAAGCTCCACGTCCAGCGAGCTGCGCTCCTTGCGAAATGGGAAGTTCCGCGCGCCGTGGATGGAAAAGGTGAAGACGGAGGGATCCGACGCGAACACGGCCGCGGTCCCGTTCCCCTGGTGCACGTCGCAGTCGATGACGGCAGCGCGCCGGATCGCCCCCTCGCGCTGCAGGACGCGGATGGCGACCGCCGCGTCGTTGAAGACGCAGAAGCCCTCGCCGTGGTCCGGGTAGGCGTGATGGGTGCCGCCGGCCAGGTTCACCGCCACGCCCCATCCGCCCGCCCGCGTCTCCCCCAGTGCCACCCGCCCGGCGCAGATCGTCGCCCCGGCCGAGCGGCGCGACCGCTCCACCATCCCGTCGCTCCAGGGGAAGCCGATCCGCCGCTGCTCCAGGTACTCCAGCCGCCCCTCGCGCACGCGCTCCACGTAGTCGCGATCGTGCACCAGCATGAGCTCGTCCCACGCGGCGGCGGGCGGCACCTCCAGATCGGATTCGCGCAGGATCCCCTCGGCCAGGCAGCGCTCGCGAACGCGGGCGTACTTGATCATGGGGAAGCGGTGCCCCTCCGGAAGCGGGAGCACGAACTGGTCGGTGTAGAAGGCGCGCACCGTCAGCGCCACGAGTGGGTCAAGGAATCCCCACCACCTTGTGGGTCTGCACCGAGAGCCTCCACGGCGGCCCCAGCTCCATTACCGCGCGGATCGCCTCCGCGTAGTTCGGCCCCCCCGCCTCGGCGACGTCGATGGGCTGGAGGAAGTACTGCTCGAACCTCGTCCCCTCCACCATCCTCCGCACCGCCGCCACGTCCGGCGTGATCCCGGGGATGGAGGTGCCGGTGAAGAGCAGCTTCAGCTCACTCCCCTCCTTCTGTGCGAACTCCTCCTGCTTCGGCGAGATCGTGAGCCAGTCCACGAGCGACTGGTCCACCTCGCGCGACCCGTTGGACTCCATCGCGATCCGGTACCCGCGCGCGCGCAGAGCATCGGAGAGCGGCCGGTCGAGCTGCAGGCTCGGCTCGCCGCCGGTGGCGACCAGGAGCAGCCCCGGGCGCTCACCCCCGAACGACTTCTCCGCCTCCTGGCGCACGAGCTCGAGCGTCCCCTCCAGGTCGGTCACGACGCTGGGCCGCAGCCAGTCCGTGTCGCAAAAGGGACACACCTCGTAGCCCAGGTTGCACCCCGCGAAGCGCAGGAAGACCGACGGCGTCCCCGCCTGCGCCCCCTCGCCCTGGAGCGTCCCGAACACCTCTTTGATTCCGTACTTCCTGGACATCCGCATCCTCGTGTCGATGCCGGCGCGCAACGCTCCCGACGCGCCTGTACCCCGCACTTCACATCCCGCTCCACACGCAGACGACACCCTGCCCCACCGCATGTGCGGAGTGGATGTCCCACTTGTCCGCGCGCTGTCCCAACAATCCCGCACTCCCCATCAGCCAGGAAACCGCAAGTCGGTACACCGCAACCGCTTGCCAGAGCGCCCCGGAATGGCCCCCCGATTGCCAATAGGGTAGCCGAACGTCGGAGACGACGCGCAGAAGGGGGCCAGCGACCGCAGGACCAGATCGACTCAAATCGCACCTGCAGCACCCACCCGCAGTCCCGCCGCACGACCCACCCGCCCCACGCCCTCGGCGCTGCCACCCCCCCTTTGAAGGCCCGAAGCCTCCCCGGCTTCGGGCCTTCTGCTATCCACGAACTGCAACTGCATGGCCTCACGCGGAGGCGCGGAGACGCAGAGAGAACTTCGCGTGCTCCTCCGCGTTCTCCGCGCCTCCGCGTGAGACTGCTGTTGAGGATGCATGCGACGAACAGAAGCCCCCCGACGCTCACAGGGAGCATCGGGGGGCTGAAACGTAGGCCGGCGGCGCCGTACTCTCCCACCGGGTGGCCCCGGCAGTACCATCCGCGCGAGTGGGGCTTAACTTCCGAGTTCGGGATGGGATCGGGTGATCCCCCACGCCATGGCCACCGGCCGTACATGTAAGATCGGGATGGGGAGGGTAGCCGGTCAGGTCAGACCGGATGCTGCGTCCTTCGTGCCGCCTGGTGTCAGCGGACTTCGCTTGTCATTCGGGGCCGGCCATGCAAATGGACCGGCCAAGCCACACGGGCCCTTAGTACGGCTCGGCTTTGACGCTCGCGCGTCCTGCACCTGCCGCCTATCCACGTGGTGG
>DASWNZ010000172.1:0-30262 GCA_036398975.1 Longimicrobium sp. | reverse complement strand
CGTGGGCGCCCGGCCGTGCTGCCCAGCCTGGGCCTGTGGGCTGGATTCCTCGTCGCGGTCCTGCGTGGGCTGGGAAGCCAGGCGGCGGTGTGGCGCCTGCTCGCGGTGCACGGTCTGTGGGACTACCCGCGCTTCGACGTGTGCGACCAGGCAGTGCGTAACCGCCTGGCACAGGGCGGGGTGGCGGCCATGGAGCGCTTCTTAGACCAGGTCACCGCGGTGCTGGCGGAGCGGCTCCTCCCCTACGCGGATGCGACGCTGGCGAGCTGGGCGTCGGCCGTGGTGGTGCTGGACGAGACGACGCTCGACCCGCTCGCCCGCAAGCTGCCCGCCCTGCGCGGCACCCCGGCCGGCGACGATACGCTGCTTCCGGGCAAGGTGGCCGGCCTCTTCGACGTGCGGCTGCAGCAGTGGCTCAAGCTGATGTGGGTGGACGACGTACGCGCCAACGAGAAGCTGCGCGCGCGCTCCATGATCGAGGAACTCCCGCCGGAAAGCCTGGTGCTGGCGGACCTGGGCTACTTCGGCTTCGAGTGGTTCGACTTCCTGACCCAGGCAGGCCATTACTGGGTCAGCCGGTTGAAGAAGAAGACGAGCTACAAGGTGCGCCACGTCTTCTATGAGCATGGATCCACGCTGGACGCGCTGATCTGGCTGGGGGCGCACCGGGCCGACCGGGCGGCGAAATCGGTGCGGCTGGTGCGCTTCACCCACAAGGGTCAGCAGTACGAGTACATCACCAACGTGCTCGCCCCAAGGCAGCTGCCGCTCCGGGAGATCGCGCGTCTGTACGCGCGCCGGTGGGACATCGAGCTGGCGATCAAGCTGGTGAAGCGGGAACTGGGGCTGCACCTGTTCTGGGGCGCCAAGGCAGAAGTGGTGCAGGCGCAGGTGTGGGCGGCGTTCTCGATCGCGCAGATCCTGATGGCGCTGCGCCAGGAGGTGGCGGCTCGGGCCGGTGTGGATCCGTTCGAGGTCTCCATGAAGCTGCTGATCGAGTGGCTGCCGCGGCTGGGCCACCGGGGCGAGGACCCGATGGAGGTGCTGATCGAGCACGGTCGTCGCGCCAAGATCATCCGCCCTTCACGCCGAATGAAGACATGCGCACCCACGATCCGCGACGAAGACATTGTCCCCCTGCCGCCAGACCTGCCCCTGGAGCGAACACCCCGACATTCACACAGGAAATGTGGGCCACGGACGAATTAGTTGGAACAGATGCCCCACGTGGCTGCCCGTGCCCGCCCCCGCGCCGCCCTGTGCACCGCGCACCCACGCACGCCAAACGCCCCTCCCCCAAGCAGTTTTGGGGGAGGGGCCGCGAGGTGACGAGCGGGGGAGGGGCCCCTACCGCGCCAGTATCTCCTCGAACAGCGCCAGCGCGCGCGGGTCCCTGGACTGGCCCAGCCAAAAGATCGCGGTGCGGCGCAGCTCGGGGTCGCGGTGTGTGCGCGCGATGCGGATCAGGGCGGGCACCGACTCGTTGCTGGGGCGCTGCGAGAGGGCGAAGACGGCCTGCTTCCGCACACCCTGGTCACCGATGGCGTCCACGATCTCCTGAAGGCCGCGGGTGGCGGATTCGCTCGCCTCCTGGCTCAGCCAGAACACCGCGCTCTGCCGCGTGTCGCGCGGAATGCTCTCGCGCCGGGCGATCCGCAGCAGCGCCGGCCACGACTCCGCCCCCTCCGCGAGCGTAGCGGGAAAGATCAGGTCCTTGCCCACGCCTCCGTCCGGAGTGCGCTCCGCCAGCGCCAGCAGGTACGCCGACGCTTCGCGCGGGTCCAGCGTGCCCAGGTCCGTCACGCGCCCGCCGCGCGCCTGGAAGGGGTATGCCACACGAGTGCGGACGTCGGTAACACGGCCGTCGCGCTTCACCAGCGTCACGCGCACCGGTCCCTTCAGGCACTCCATCTCACTGGCAGTGCTCCAGTTCCCATCGTGCACGGTGCGGGTGCCCTGGGTGGCCTGGCCTCCGCGGAAGGAGATTCCTTCCTGCCACCCACACACGTCTGGCTTGGCGGCGAAGGAGATGCGCACCTCGCCGTCGGGGGCGGCGTCCACACGGCGGGCGATCGCGTCCTGGGCGTGCGCGCTCCCTGCGGCCAGGACGAACGCGGCCGCGACGACGTTCAGGTTCATGAGTCGATGATCTCCGCCAGGGTTTGCGCCGCCCGGGGATCCCGAGACTGGCCGAGCCAGAAGATCGCCTTCGTCCGCAGCTGCCGGTCGGGGTCTCGCCGGGCGATGGCGATCAGCTTGTCGATGGCCGCGGCGTCGCCCCGCTGCGACAGGACGAAGATCGCCTGGTCCTTCAACCTGCGGTCCTGCAGTGCGTCGTAGGCGGCGGCCAGCTCGGACGTGGCGATGCGGGTCTGCCCCGCCCAGAAGAGCGCCTGCTTGCGCAGCTCGAACCCCTCGGAAGCGTCGCCAGCCAGGCCCAGCAGCCAGCGCTCGTTGCCCGGGGAATTCGCCAGCGCGGTCAGCATGCTGTTCTTGAGCGCCGGCTCCACCCGCCCGAACAGCCCGCGCAGGTACGTCCCGCTCTCCGCCGTGCCGCGCTGCCCGATCCAGAAGATCGCCTTCTCCCGCATCGAGCGCGGGTTGCCGCTCTCCTCCGCGAACGCGCGCAGCACGGCGAACGCGCGGGGATTGCCGTGCTGCGAAAGGGCGAAGATCGCCTTCTCGCGCACGCGGGGGTCGTCGGAGGTCTGCAGGATCTCCTCGATGAAGCGCAGCGACTGCTCGCTCCTCGACTGCGACAGCCAGAACACCGCCTGCTCGCGCACCTTTGCGCTGGGATCGGTGCGGGCCACGCGCATCAGGGTGGACTCGGCGGCGGGTGTCCCCTTGCTCGACACCAGGAACACCGCCTTCTCGCGCAGCCCGGGCGAGCATTCGTCGCGGCGTGCCAGCACCCGCTCCAGGATGGGGAGGGCGCGCTCCGCGTCCATCTGCAGGAGGGCGTTGAGCGCGGCCACCTGGGTGTCCTGGTCGCCGCACGAGGTGGCGGAGCGGGTGGCGCGCGTGGCGGTGCGCTCCACCTGGCGGGCGGCGCCCTCGTCGCCGCGCCGCGCCAGCTCGCCGCGGATGCGGGTGGCCAGCTCGTCGGCGTCGCGGCGGGTGGCGGCGCGGGGGTAGCGGGTGCGCTGCGCCTCCAGGGCACCCAGGGCGCTGCGCAGCTCGGCGGGCGAGCCGGTGCGGTAGCGGGAGAACGCCTCCCAGTACAGCGCGTCCGGCGTGTAGCGCGAGGTGGGGTGCTCCTGCCGGATGCGCTGGAAGAGGCGCGCGGCGGTGGCGTACTCGCGGCGGTTGAGGGCCTCGCGGGCGGCGCGGTACAGCTCGTTCGCCGGGTCCTGCTGCCAGCGTCCGGCGGGCGGCAGCTCGGGGCCGGCCATCGCCAGCATCGTCCCGCCCGCCAGCTGCTGCCCGGGGAGCGGCGCGCCGGCGAGCACGGCCAGGGCCGCGGCCAGCAAGGGTGTACGGATCATCACGATTCTCCCAATCTGGTTGAAGCCGCGGGTGGAACCACGGCGCGCATGCGGGGGAGTACGCCGCTCTCGTCGATGGCGTCGCGCGCGAGGTCGACCTCGGCGCGGTCGCTGCGGAGCTGAGAGATCTGCACCAGCACCAGCTCCAGGTCCTGGAGGAGGCGCTGGAGCCGCGGGTCGTCCGCGGCGGGGGAGTCCAGCAGCAGCCGGGTGTTCGACAGGAGGTCGTCGGCCCAGTGCGTAACCAGCGCCTGCGTCTGCGCGTCCGCCGACGAGTGCTGGAAGGAGGTGAGGAGCGCCCGCGACCGGCTCAGGTGCTCCACCGCCGCCACGCGGTACGGGTCCGTGCGCGGCGCGGGTGCGGCGGTCGCCACTGGGGCCGGCGCGGATCCCTGGGGAAGCGTCCGCCCGATGCCGATCCCCAGCGCCAGCACGGCCGCCAGCCCCATCACCCAGCGCAGCGGCGGACGGGTGCGGCGGCGGGCGGCCAGCTCGTCCGCGGGCGCCAACTCCACCCGCGGGTGTCCGATGCGCGCCGCCACTTCCGGCCAGAGCGGGCGCGCGGGCGGCGTGTCGCGCAGGGCGCCCGCGTGCAGCGTCACGCGGCGCAGCTCGCCCAGCACCCGCCGGCAGCCCAGGCATTCGCGCAGGTGGGCGTCCAGCTCCGCGCGCTCGGCGGGGGCGAGCTCGTCGTCCAGGTACTCGGAAAGTCGGTCGGTCCAGGGGTCGTGCATCGTATATCCCTCAGGTCAGGTGCTCGCGGAGGATCATCCGGGCCCGGTGAAGCTGGCTCTTGGACGTCCCCACGCTCACGTTCAGCATCTCGGCGATTTCCTCGTGCCGGTAACCTTCCACGTCAAAGAGCACGAAGATCTGCCGTGCCCCGTCCGGGAGGTGCTTGATCGCCCTCTCGAAGTCCATCTTCAGCTCCGGCGCGGCGGGGCGGGCGGCGATCGTATCCAGCGCCTCCGCCCCTCCGTCGCGCCCGTGCCGCACGCTTCGCGACGTGCGCCGCGCCAGGATCAGGTTCACCGCGAGCCGGTGGAGCCAGGTGCCGAACGCCGCCTCGCCGCGAAAGGTGCGCAGCTTCTCCCAGGCGCGGACGAAGACGTCCTGCGTCACCTCGTCCGCATCGTCGTCGCCGATCATGCGGCACGCCAGCGTGTGCACGCGCGCCACGTGGTCGCGGTACAGCCGCCCGAAGGCGTGGGCGTCGCCGGCCGCGGCGAGCGCGGCGTCTCCCGTGGGAGGGGGTTGCAGTTCCTGGATCAGCGGAGTGGCTCCGGGTCGTCGACGTCCGTTCCTGCTCGCACATCGTTGGACATCAGGATGGCCCACAAGGTTGGAAGCGGATCAAACCATCCGCCGCCCGCCCGCATCAGAGTGTGTGAACGCCTTCTCCTGGACGGCCCGACTCCACACACGAACACGGCGAAATCCGACATGCGCATCCTGCTAGCTACGTTGACGGCCACGATGGTGATGGGCACCCTTCCCCTATCCGCGCAGCGCGACGACTTCCGCTGGAGCGGACGCGTGGCGCAGGGCAAGGAGATCGAGGTGGTGGGTGTGGTGGGCGACATCCGCGCCCTTCCGGCCAGCGGCGGCCAGGTGGAAGTCATCGCCGAGATGCGCGACGGGCGCGTTCCCGTGCGCGTGGTGGAGCACGAGGACGGCGTCACGCTCTGCGTCGTCTACCCCAACCAGCGTCCCAGCAGCAGCGGCCGCGGCAACGGTCGGTGCGGAATGACGGGCAACGTGGGCAACGATCCGCCGCGCGTGGACTTCATGGTGCGCGTACCCGCCGGCGTGCGCTTCGCCGGGCGCAGCGTGACGGGCGACGTGCGCGCCCAGGGCCTGCGCGGTGCCGTCCGCGCCAGCACCGTCTCCGGCGAGGTGGACGTGCAGACCAGCGAGGAGGCCGAGGCCAACACGGTGAGCGGCGACGTGCGCGTCGCCATGGGCCGCCTGCCGCGGAGCGGATCGCTGCGCTTCAACACGGTCAGCGGCAGCGTACGCCTCGTCCTCCCCTCCGATGCCGGCGCCGAGCTTCGCGTCAACACCGTCAGCGGCGACGTCGACAGCGACTTCGAGCTGCGCGTGAACTCGCGCGACAGCGGCCGCCGCTCGTTCGTCCGCGTCGGCCACAACATCCGCGCCACCATCGGCCGCGGCGGCCCGGAAATCGACATCCACACCGTCAGCGGGGATGTGGAGCTGGCGCGGGGGCGGTAGGGGAAAAGTGCGTGAGTGCGCTCCTTCTGTCATCCTGAGGGAGCCGCCGGCACCAGAGCTCGCCGCGCGCCAGACTCCTGCGGCAACTGAAGGATCTAGCGGGCGAGGTAAGAGGTCCGCGCCGCACGACGGGCCCCTCGCAACACACAGTAGATCCTTCGCTCCGCGCCACAGATTGGAGACAGGGAGAGGGTGGAGCGGCGCGTCGCTCAGGATGACAGGATAGTGGAGAATGCGCGAGCGCCCCGCCGGATTTCCGGCGGGGTGCTTTGCGTAAGGCGTCCCTGCGGAAGCCTCGGAAGCGGGCTCTTGTCGCATACTGCATCAGTTGGTAGCATTCCTCGCATGAACGCCATCACCATCTCCCATCTGATGCACCTCAGCGTCGACGAGCGCCTGCAGCTCGTCGAGGATCTTTGGACAGCATCGCCGCTGAGGCGGTAGAAGCGACTCCCGGTTGCTGAGGCGCAGCGCTGGGAGATCCTCCGCCGCTCCGAGGCACATCGCATCAACCCCAGCGAGGCGATACCGCTCGAGGACGCGAGCGCTCACTGGGGTGAGTCCGCAAGTCTTGTTTTACGAGGTGCACGGCTCTCAAGTCGTGGTCCTCGCATGTCTGCACGAAGCCCGCGATCCCGACGAGTGGCAGGAGCGCGTTTCTCGCTCGTTGGTAGCCCCGATTCATCCAGCCGGGGTAAGCTGTGACCCCCAGTCAGACCGGGCGCCGCTGGTACATCGCGTCCGCCCAGGTGGCGAAGTCGACAACCTGGGCGTGCAGGAGCGCCGCGTCCTCTATGCGGTAGAAGGTGCCGGTGTAAGAGACGCGGTCCTTGCTGCCGAGGATGGCGCGTAACTGGTCCGCGCGCGAGGAGACCTCCCTGGTGTTGACGCCCCTCATCACTTCGGTCAGCAGGTCCGCGGCCCTGGTGTGCTGGCCATCGGTCGACTTGAGCTCGCCGTACGAGATGGTGAGGGCGTCGTTGTAAGCGATGGCCGCGTGGATCGCGAGCACGGCGATCGCGTTGCCGTACGAGTCGCCCTCCGATGCGAGCTCCATCAGGACCGATGCGCCTCCCAGAAGCGAGCGCGCGACCCTCTGGTACTTCTGCGCCTTATAGCGGTCCATCCGCTTGCGCTGTCCCCCCGACACCATTCAGCAGGCTCTCCGGTTCCACGCCCACGATCATGCGGGCATCCATCAGAAGTGAAGTCACGAACGGGCTGCGCTCGCCGTGCTGGCGCCGCAGATCGTCGAGCGAAAGGATGACCGGAGACAGGCGGATCCCGAGCTCCCGCTGCAGAGACGGCGATGCAGCAGCGAGCCGCGACTGCCATGGCCAGACCGCGGCCTCCGTACGCGTCACCACCAGGAGGTCGAAGTCGCTCGCCAGCCCATCCTCCCCGCGCGCCGCGCTCCCGAACACCGAGGCCGACGCGACCTCCGGTGCCTCATCCTCTGAAAGAATACCCCGGATCCGACCGAACACCGCCTCCACGCGCCTCGCCTCCGCGGCGAAGAGCGGCGCGATCCCCTCGCGGACCAGGAAGTTCGCCTCGTTGATCGAGTACAGGTGCTGCGCGGTTGTCTCCTTTCGATCCACGGCTTCGAGGGCGACGAGATCGGCCATAGCCTTCTGGACGGAGAGCAGCGCCACCCGCGAACGCCGCGCGATCTCACGCCCCGAGAGCGGACCGCCCGCGCGCAGCAGAACCCGGAGAATGCGCACTTTGCCCTCCGAGGAGAGGAGCTTGTCCAGCGGTTGGAAGAAGACGCTCATTGCTTTTCGGCACCCAGGCCCACCAACAAAGAAAAGTCACCTGACTATAATATTAGCCAGGTGACTTAAATCCAAGTCAGACAGTCGACCCTTCTTCTTCAGGCCTTCAGCTTCTCCAGGTACTGCTTGCGGAACTTGCTCACCTTGGGCGCGATCACCACCTGGCAATAGCCCTGGTACGGGTTGCGGCGGAAGTAGTCGTCGTGGTACGACTCGGCCGGGTAGAACTCGGTGAACTCCGTGACCTCGGTCACGATGGGCGCGCCCCAGAGCTGGCGCTCGTTGACGTCGCGGATGACCTCCTCCGCGATGGCCTTCTGTTCCGGCGAGTGGTAAAAGATCGCCGAGCGGTACTGCGGGCCCACGTCCGCTCCTTGGCGGTTGGGGGTGGTGGGGTCGTGCACGGTGAAGAACACCTCCAGCAGCTCCCGAAAGGTGACCACCGACGGATCAAAGGTCACCTGCACCACCTCGGCGTGCCCGGTTCCCTTGCCGCACACCTCCTCGTACGTGGGGTTGGCGACGTGGCCGCCGGAATAGCCGGACTGCACCTTCTCCACCCCGCGAAGATCCTGAAAGACGGCCTCGGTGCACCAGAAGCACCCGCCGCCAAGAGTCGCCACTTCCCTGTCGTTCGCCATGCGGGCTCCAGCGTTCGGTTCGATGTAGGCGCACGATGCGCCTCCCTTGCTACGCCGCAGCGCGCCCGTCGTTCACCCCTTCCCTTCGTCCGGATCGTGCGCCATCTCGTCGATCGCCACGGCGATGGCCAGGATCAGCGCGTCGTCCTGGCCCGGCGCGGTCTCCACGCCGTAGGTGTCGCGGATGGTGAACCAGTGCTTCGACACGCGCCCCACGACGTCGCCGCCGCGGCGGATCTCGTACTCGTGCTCCAGGATGTTGCCCACGGCCACCATGTCTTCGCCGCCCTCCACGTCGATGCCGAACTTGTCGCGGAAGGGCGAGATCAGCGCCTTGCGGATGGTGGCGATGGTCTCGCCGCCGCGCAGGATCTTCATGCTGTCGCGGATCGCCAGCTTCACCTCGCGCACGGTGGCGACCTCGTTCCCCGCGCGGTCCTCGATGACGAACGTCTCGCGGATGCGCATCACCTTGCCGTCCACGGTGTAGACGGTGTTCCCCTGCTCGTCCTCGATGGTGAAGTCCTCGCCGATCGAGATCAGCCGCTGCCTGAGCTTGTAGCGCGCCATGTGAGCCCCCCGCTCCCGTGTGTGCCCGGCCCTGTTTAGCCGGAGGCGCATCCCGGGGGCAAGCTCCGAGCCGCGCGGCTTCGCCCCGACCGGGTTGATGCGACCCTCGCGCGAGATTAGCCTGATGCCGGTTCGTCGCACCCTCACCGAGCCAGACCATGATTCGCTACGCGCGGGCCGATCCCTCGGACGTCTCCTCTCTCGTCCGCATGCGGGGCGAGGAAGATCCCCCCGACCCGCGCATGCAGGCGTACCTGGCCGGCGAGCACCATCCTCGGCACGCGCTGGCGCCGCGGGCGATGTGGATCGCGCTCGATGGCGAGTCCCCGGTCGGCTACATCGCGGGGCATCTCACGCGCCGATTCGAGTGCGATGGCGAGCTGCAGTACCTGTACGTCCTGCCGACGCATCGCCGGCGTGGTGTGGCGGCCGGGCTCCTCGTTCGGCTGGCGGGCTGGTTCGTGGAGCAGGGCGCCCGCCGCGTCTGCGTGGATGTGGGAAGCGATGAGGGGCGCCGCTTCTACCAGAGCCGGGGAGCGGTCGATCTGGCCGCGCAATGGATGGTCTGGGAGGACGTCCGCCAGCTCCTCTGACACGCGGGGCCGTCACGGATCGCCTCACACGGGCGTTGTTCGCATCGTCCGTGGCCGCGCGCCGCGGCCTCCCGCCGTGACACTCCCGCAGGCTCAACCTTCAAGAGCGATCGTACGATAATGTGGAACAAGGTATTTCGCGCCGCGCGTCTGGGCGTGGCGGCGCTTCTGGTGCCCTCGCTGGGCGGTTGCCTCTGGCTGTCGCTGACCGAGACCACCGACAACCGCACCTACCGCTTCGACGGCATCGTCACGCGAGCGGACGGCACTCCCGTGTCGAGTGCGACGGTGGAGATCCAGGATGGGCACAGCTACTTCGTGCAAGCGCCACCGGAGAACGCGCCCCCGTGCAGCGGAGAGGTGGGCGGGAGGTCGTACTTCGCCACCACCGACGCACAGGGGCGATACCGGGCTGAGGAGCGCGGCGAGCGCGGCGAAGACGGCCCCTGCATCAAGGTGCAGGTGACGCCACTCGGGACCAGCGGGCTCGCGCCGGCGGCAGTCAAGGGCGAGTCCAGCACCTACACGCAGCCGGGCACGAACCGGTCGCTCCTCCATCGGCGGGTCGACGTGGTGCTGCAGCCCGCGCCCGCGCGGTAGTCGGCTCGGTTCTTGACGACACGGCGGGGGCGCTCCACGGTCTGGAGCGCCCCCGCTGTCGTTGCATCGCCTGTCGCGGCGGAGGGGTTGAAAATCGGCCGCCGCGCGTCCAGACTGCGCAGCGCCGCACGATGTTGAACGCCACACACGATGCGAGGACGGACCATGCTCACCGATATCCGCCCGCGGCTCGCTGCCGCCGCCTTCCTTATCGCCGCCGCCGTGATTCCCGCCGCCGCGCAGGCACCCGTCCGCGACAGCGCGGCGCTGGTGACGGTGCTGGGGAGCGACACGGTGGCGCTGGAGCGCTGGGTGCGCACCGGCAACCGCTGGGAGGCCGCGGCCGTGGTGCGCTCGCCGAGCACGTCGTTCCGGCGCTACACGCTGGATCTCTCGCCGTCCGGCACCATGCGCCGCTTCGAGGAGCGCTTGTACGATGCCGCCAACCCCGCGGGCACGCCGCGTCGCACCGAGGTGGTGGAGCCCGCCGACGGCGGATGGGTCCGCCGCATCACCGAGGCCGACTCCACGCGAACCTCGCGCTTCGAGGCGGATTCGTCCGCGCTCCCCTTCGTGGACCTCGTGCACTGGCCGCTGGAGCTGGCCATCGCACGTGTCCCCGCCGGCGCCACGCGTCCCCAGCCGCTGTTCGCGGGCGGCCGGTCGATCCCCTTCACCCTCGCGCGCACCGGCGACGGCGAGGTCACGGTCACGCATCCGCTGCGCGGCCCGTCCGTGGTGCGCGTCGATGCGGCCGGCCGCCTGCAGCGCCTGGACGCCGCGCAGACCACGCGCAAGGTGGTCGTCACCCGCGTCCCCTGGATCGAGATCGAGGCACCGGCACGGCGCTGGGCCGCGGCGGATGCGGCGGGGCGCGGCCTTGGCGAGCTTTCCGGCCGCGGGCGCGAGGAGGAGACGGTGGCGGGCGCGCGCATCCTGGTGGACTACGGCACCCCGTCGAAGCGCGGGCGCGAGATCTGGGGCGGGATCGTGCCGTGGGGGCAGCTGTGGCGCACCGGGGCCAACCGCGCCACCCACCTCACCACCTCACGAGACCTCGTCCTCGGCGACCCCGCGCGCGGCGGCCTGGTGGTGCCGGCCGGCGAGTACACCCTCTTCTCCATCCCCGAAGCGGCCGGCGGCGTGCTGATCGTCAATCGCCAGACGGGCCAGAACGGCACCTCCTACGACCCCGCCCGCGACCTTGGCCGCGTCCCGATGCGCCGCGTCGCGCGCAGCGACTCCGCCGAGCGCTTCACCATAGAGGTGGATGAGGCCGGCGCGGGCGGCGTCATCCGGCTGATCTGGGACCGCTCCGAGTTCGTGGTCCCCTTCACCGTCCGCTGATCGCACATAGGATTAAGCCGCCTACGGGCGTTCGCGCGACTGGAGGTCAACGGGCGTGTGCGTCGGCATGTGCGCACTGCCCGGAGTACTTGTGCCGGGGGTGCCGCGCCGCTGCAACGGCACCTGCGGTTTCGTCTTCATGCTCATCTTCCTCGCAACCACCTCCTGTGGGGGATCGCTCGCGAATGCCTTCGCCGCGGGGACGGCGTCTAGAAACGCCTGCGCGAAAGGGGTGCGCTCGGGGAGCCGAAAGTCGACCGCGGGGCCCTGCACCACGATCGCGGAATCCGTCGGCGCGGCCCCGAGGGTGACAAAAACCACGCGCGACACCCGCAAATCGACCGTGTGCCCGAAAAGAGTGAGCGAGGACGTTATCCGATTGTAGCGGATCGTGTACTCCCGCTCGCCCACGGTCCAGGCCTCGGCACTCAATCCGCTATCCGCAGGCTCGGAACCATCATCATTGCGCAGATCACGCCAGCGGGTCGGCCGACGGTACCAATTCCTTGGACCTCGGATTAATACCGCATACCCCAACACGGCACCGCTTCCCGGAGCAGGCTCCATGACGGCCTGCAGGACGGCCGACGCTGAGACCGGAGACGCACTCCTCATGCTGAAGGTACCTCCCGGGGCTTCGCCGCTGGTTGGGGGCAGCGTGACAATGGTACTCTGGGCGGCAGCAGACTTCGTGAGAAGCGCCACGCCAAGGACGAGCAGCAGCGTGCTTGAGCGGATGGAGAATGGCATCAGCCTATTTCCTGATGATTGCCTGAAAGCAGCATGGCGGCCACGGCCGCCATTACACGGATCTGGATAAATAAATTGGACGGCTCACGAGCGACGGGCTCGCCTACTGCGCCTTCATGCGCAACCAGAGCAGGGCGGTCGCGAAGCCGGCAAGTCCTCCGGGGAGCACCACGAAGAGAGCGGCCTCGGCCTCTCCAAAGAACCCAACCCCCCGTGCCGCCAGAACTCCGCCGCACGTAGCCGCGATCGCCGTTGTAAAGATCACCCGGCCCATGGGGATCCGTTGGACCGAAACCCATGCAATGGGCGTGATCAGAGCGCCGGTGAGCCCACCCCAGAAGCCGCTGACGAGCAGGGCGAAGGGAAGCGCGTCGCCAGCCAACGTACCTCCGTACGTCAGTTGAGTGCCGGTAAGGATGAGGAACCCTACACCGGTACCGCAGACGAACCCGATCGCCGCGAGACGCAATACGAGCAGCATCTGCTCACCCGGGCTACGGCGCATCTTTCCTCATGGCTCCCGTTAACGCCTGAAACGTGAGATCGGTCCGGCCATCTGATTCTTGGATGGCCGGACCGATATGGCTTCTACAGGATCTGGCACCCCGGAGGCAGATTGAGCAGCTCGCGCCACTGCTTCAGGGTGTTGGCTCGGGTAAGCAGCTGAGTCCAATGGCCTTCCTTGTCCCTGAATTCTTCCTGGAAAGTGCCATCGACTTGTTGCTGGTTGATCTGAATCGAAGGATACTCGTCGCGAAGGACGTCCGTGTGATGCCAGCGCCCGTCAGCGCCTCTCTGGAATACGACGAACCCGTCGATCGTGGGGCAGTAGTCCCTGTCGGCGTACTGGCAGAACCCGTTGTAGAAATGGAACTCCACGATCACGGTGCCGTTCTCCCCTTGATGGATCGCAAAGGACTTCGGATCGTGCGGCGCGGGGTTCGCCGTAACGGTAGCCGGACCCCATCCGATAGAGCTGCTGTTCATGTACGCGATGCCGGTGCGATCGTCGAGATTCAGATACATCTGCACGCGGGAAGCCTTGTACGGCGCATTCGAGTCGAAGTCTCGCCCGTCCCCCTGTCCCAGCACGAATGTGCGCGCGGACGAGATGAACAGGTCTATGCACTTCGTTTTCCCGTCGTTGCGGGGAACACACATGTCCGGAGAGGTCCCGACGTTTGTTCCGAGCATCATGGAAGCTGCCTGCTGCCATGCGGCTGAGTCGTCCTCCATCTTCTTGGCCTCTGCAAGGTCCGCAAGGTACTTGGCGGAAGCGTTCGGGCAGGCATCGTAGTACTCCTGCAAAGTGAACATTGCGGTGCCCGCGCCCCAACTGCTATAACGGTGATAAAACCAGTAAAGATTGGACATGTTCACGAGGTACGAATTGGAATATCCGATGGCGATGATTCCCGGAAGCTGGTAGGGGTCCGGCCCGGAGCTCGCTGTTCTTGCCGCGGTATTCGGCGCCGCGGCCGCGTTACCGAGGGAACGTATGGAGGTGCGCCGCTTGTGCTGCAGCGGATCCGTAAGCGGCTTCATGAGTGCGTTCGCCGCGACGATCGGTACTGGGAGGGCACTTCCATGATCATAGCCGGCGGCCGTCACCTTGCGCCTGAGCAGCGGCAGTGTGTTGTGACGATCGATGAGGCCCGCGAAAGCTTCGTTGGTCAGGGTATTGGGGGCGATGCAGGCGAGTCCTATCTCGACCGGCGCGCCGCCACCGCTCGCCAGGAAACGCGCGGAAACGACGGCCAGCAGTTCGCGCCCCTGAGTATCACGCCTCGCATCCTGCGGAAGCTTGAACGGCACTGCTTCCGGGGCAAGAAGCGCCACGCGTTCTCTCCCATCAGTTTCCCGGACGACGATGGCACACTGGGAGGCGAAAACGGTCTTCCGCGCGAGTTGGTTCTCAGTCACTGCTTGGGTAGGAATGCGATCACCTGCGCATGCCGCCGTGAAAAAGGTACACGCGGCGAGTGTCACGATGCGGCGGTGGTTCTGGTAATTTGGCATTTGGCTCCGGCAGTTATGAAGGTGATGTTTCTGTCTCAACGGCCTCCGACCTACGATCTCGCCTCCTGGGTGGCAGGGTGGTTCGGGTTTTCGGGAGAGCGAACCTCTCCGCGATTGCCTCCTAAACACGGGTTCGAAAGATCACCTGTGGCTTTCGTGGATGAAACTGCCATAAACCTGCTGATACGATACGCGGATATAGACGGCAAAAGATACCCAATATGGCTTTGTGCGGCCCCGCTGAAGGACGAGACACGCTCATAGTGGGAAGAGCCAAACGCGTGCGTCACGCCAGCATACGCGCGGCCAATTTCATCATGCTTACACGCCGTTCTTGCGCTGCTCTCGAGTGACAGTTCGAGCCACCCCGCATCTAGACGGCCATTTTCGTATTGGTAACCCCGTCATCGCATGAACGCAAGGGATTCGATTTTATAGACTGGTTGGGACGCCCGCCCCAGATAGTGCATCGGTCGCGGCTACCGCGTGCGCTCCTTGAGCTCGCGGCGGGCGACGTCGAGCCACTTCTTCTCTTCGCGGCGGTAGTGGCCGCTGGAGACGCGCGCGTGGCGGAGCATCTCCTCGAAGACGGCATAGGCTTCGTCGTGGCGGCCAACCTGCTTCAGCAGGAGGGCGTAGCGGCAGCGGGCCTCCTCGCCGGCGGCGCCGCGGGAGAGGACGGAGTAGGCGCGGAGGGCGCCATCCACGTCGCCGGCGTCCTCGGCGATGCGGGCGTCGAGGAGCTGGATGGAGGCGGTGAGCATGGTGCCCTGCCGCTTGAGGCGCTCCATGGCGTCGCGCGCCTCGTCCATCTGCCCGGCGGCGTGACAGGCGCGCGCCAGGGCGCCCAGTACGCGCGGATCGTCTTCGTGGATCCCGTTGAGGCAGGTGCGCACCAGGGCGACCGCGTCGCCGCCGCGGCCGGCTTCCAGGTAGGCGTCGGCCAGGGCGAGGCGGTTGTTGACGGTGTTGCTGAGCGCCACCTCGTCTTCCAGGCGCTTGACCTCGGCCGCGGGGTTCAGGCGCCGCGCCAGCCGCTTGCCCGCCGAACGCAAGCCGCCCGTGCGCATGTCGGGAAGGTACTCCGCGAAGAAGTACACCAGCACGCCCACCGCCGGAAAGAAGAAGAGGATGAAGATCCACCACATCTTCCCCTGCCGCACGGCGTGCACGGCGAAGAACACCTGCGCCGCCAGCATGGCGAGGGCTGCGTACCAGGGGAGCCAGCCGAAGAAGCTCATGCGCGGGTCGAGGGGGGACGGGGAGCGCGCGGAAGTCCGACTAACGAATTTCGGCGCGCCGCGCCGCTCGTGCAACCCGCGCGGCCTTGCAGCCGCACGCCCGGGGCCGTAGGGTGCAGCGATCCCCCATCGCAAACCACCCAGGAGGTCGCATGCTTCGCCCCCGTATGGCCGCGGCGCTGGTGCTCTGGACCGCCGCGCTGGCCGCCCCCGCCGCCGCGCAGGCCCCGCGCACTGTGCCCGGCACCTTCTCCGTCGAGAAGTACCTGGACTACGAGACCGTCGGTGATCCGCAGATCTCGCCGGACGGCAGGCGCGTCGTGTACACACGCCGCTGGGTGGACCGCATGGCCGACCGCTGGGAGAGCGCCCTCTGGATCGTGGAGGCGGACGGGTCGCGCAACCGCTTCCTGGTGAAGGGTTCCAGCCCCGTCTGGTCGCCGGACGGCACCCGCATCGCGTACGTGGCGGAGGGGGAGCCGAAGGGGCCGCAGCTGTGGGTGCGCTACCTGGACGTGGAGGGCGCGGGCACGCAGGTGACGCGCGGCACCGAGGCGCCGGGGAACGTGCGCTGGTCGCCGGACGGGCGCACGCTGGGCTTCACCCAGTTCGTGGCCAAGCCGGCGGACTGGAAGATTGGGATGCCCTCCGCCCCCACCGGCGCCACCTGGACGCGCGCGCCCCGGGTGGTGGAGCGTCTCCACTACCGCGCGGACCGGCGTGGCTTCACCGAGCCGGGCTTCGTGCACCTCTTCGTCGTTCCCGCCGAGGGGGGAACGCCGCGCGCCGTCACCTCGGGCGACTGGAGCGTGGGCTTCCGCTTCGACCAGCTGCCGGGCGACGTGAGCTGGTCGTGGATGCCGGACGGGCGCACCGTCATCGTCGAAGGCCTCAACGAGCCGGACGCGGACCTGAGCTACCGCGACGCCAACCTGTACGCCGTGGACGTGGCCGGCGGCACCGTCCGCCGCCTGACCCCCGAGCGCGGCACCTGGACGCAGCCGGTGGTGTCGCCGGACGGCCGGACGATCGCCTTCGCCGGCCACGCGTACAACCGCCAGAGCTACCGCGCCCAGGACCTGTACCTGATGAACGCGGACGGCAGCGGGATGCGCCGCCTGGCCGAGGGGCTGGACCGCGATCCGAACGGGATCACCTGGGCTCCGGACGGAAGCGGCGTCTACTTCACCACCGCCGACCGCGGCACGCGCAACGTGCACTTCGCCTCCGCGCGCGGCGGGGCGGCGCGCCAGCTCACGCGCGGCACGCACATGCTGGGGCTCAGCTCCATCTCGCGCGGCGGAATCGGCGCGGCGGTGCGCAGCGCCCCTCAATCGCCGCCGGACGTGGTGCGCGTGGACCTGCGCCGCGGGGGCGAGCCGGTGCAGCTCACCCGCGTCAACGAGGACCTGCTGGCCGGCATGCGCCTCGGCGCGGTGGAGGAAGTGTGGTACACCTCCACCGGCGGCGCGCGGGTGCAGGGGTGGATCGTGAAGCCGCCCGACTTCACCCCGGCCAAGAAGTACCCGCTGATCATGGAGATCCACGGCGGGCCGCACGCCATGTACGACGTCGGCTTCAGCCCCATGTACCAGAACTTCGCGGCGAACGGCTACGTGGTGCTCTACACGAATCCGCGGGGGAGCACGGGCTACGGCAGCGCCTTCGGCAACGCCATCGAGCGCGCCTACCCCAGCGTGGACTACGAGGACCTGATGGTGGGCGTGGACACGGTGCTGGCGCGCGGCTACGTGGACCCCGAGCGGATGTTCGTGGGCGGGTGCAGCGGCGGCGGGGTGCTTTCCAGCTGGACGGTGGGGCACACGGACCGCTTCGCCGCGGCCGCCGTGCGCTGCCCCGTCATCAACTGGATGAGCTTCGCGGGCGCCAGCGACGTGCCGCTCTTCACCGCCAACTTCTTCGACAAGCCGTTCTGGGAAGACCCGCAGCCCTGGCTGAAGCAGTCGCCGCTGATGTACGTGGGCAACGTGAAGACGCCGGTGCTGCTGATGACGGGCGAGCTGGACCTGCGCACCCCGATGTCGCAGAGCGAGGAGTACTACGCCGCGCTCAAGACCCGCGGCGTGCCCACGGCGCTGCTGCGCTTCGAGGGCGAGTACCACGGCACCAGCTCGCGCCCGTCCAACTGGATGCGCACGCAGCTGTACATGATGAGCTGGTACGAGCGCTGGGCCGGCAAGCGCGGCCAGGCCATGCCGCGGACGGCGGGCACGCGGTAAGGAAAAGCCTCACACAGAGGACACAGAGGGACCAACAAGCCACGGAGAAGACTTTATGCGGTTCTCTCTGTGGCTCTGTGTCTCTGTGTGAGGCCCGTTTGGCGTACTCTACGACACCCAGAGCATGTCGGCCTTCGCGACCTCCCAGCGTGAGCCGGTGCGGCGCAGCGTCACGCGGTGGCCGGTTCCGCAGAGGCTGCCGCAATGGCGTCCGGCGTACACGACGGCGGTGGAATAAGTCGCGTCGAAGCCGATCCCGGAGAAGTCGTAGTATCCGCCCGAGCCCGGAAACTGTTCGTAGAAGCTGCGCCAGAGCGCTTCCAGGTCGCGCGGGCCCGTGTTGCGGGCGAACGGGAGGTCGGCGAGGCGCGTGAAGCGGATCGTGCGGGCGGAGGGGAGCGGGCGCGGAATCGGCCGCCGCGTGCGGTTCGCCTCCGCGAAGCTGCGCACGACCTCCGCGGATGCATCCTGCACGACGTCCGCACCGCCACCCGGGGGGGTGAAGGTCGAGTCGATCACGACGGCGTCTTTGCCGGCCTGCACGAGGTGATCGAGCACCGCCGCGTATACCGCCGCGTCGTGCGTGGCTGCCGGTGCGGCGGGTGGCGGCGCGTGGGCCCGCGGTGCGGACGCGCACGCGGCGAGCGCCAGCAGGATGGCGGCGAGCGAGTATCGTGGGCGCGGCATCGGCATCCTCGAGAAAGGGGTCGTGAGCACGTGAGCACAGGCACGCGCGCTCGGGCTCCAGCGCTGGAGGGTCACGGCGGCTCGCGGTGCGTGGAGGGCGCCCGCCCGCGTGCCCGGCGCGCCCTGTCGCGCAGCATGAAGAGGTACATCGATTCCACCTTTTCGCGCGCCCACGGCGTCTTGCGCAGGAACTTGAGGCTGGACGCGACGCTGGGGTCGTCGGTGAAGCAGCGGATGCGGATGCGCTCCCCCATCGCCGCCCATCCGAAGTGCTCCACCAGCTCGTTCAGCATGCGCTCCAGCGTGACACCGTGGAGCGGGTTCTTGGCCTGCGGCTGCGGGTCGGTCATGGCGGTGCGTCGTCGGTCATCTCGGCGAGTCGGACGGCGAGCTGGTCCAGCACCATGGGCCAGGCCTGCGCGTGGGTGTCACGTGACGGCTCGTCGGGGAAGCCGGCGTGGGTGAGGCGCAGGCGGGTCCCGGCGCCCTCGGGCGCGAGGCCGATCGTCAGCACCGTCTCGACACCGCACGTACCTCCCGTGCCGGTGACCCATGTCAGCTCCACCAGCCGTTCGCGCTCCAGGCGCAGGAAGCGGCCGTAGTGCGGATAGACCTTGCCGCCGGCGTGTACCTCGAAGACGAACGGCTCGCCCTCCTCCGCCCGCATCCTCATCGTGCCCGGCGCGGCGAACCACGCGTCGAACCCGTCCGTGAAGGCGCGGTAGAGCGCGGTGGGGGGTGCATCGAACGCGCGCTCGGTTTCAAGCTGAAAGGTGCGCTCGGCGGATGGAGGGGCGTGCACGCCGCGCGGATGGACGAGCTGCATGACCTCGATGCGGTTGTCGAACGGGTCGTGCACGTAGAAGCGCCGCATTCCGGGATACCGCTCGTCCCACTGCGCCGGATGGCCCGCCGCATCGCACCGCGCCGCCACCGCGTCCACGTCGTCCACGCGCAGCGCGGGATGCGCCCTCCGCGCAGGCTCGAAGTCGGCCTCGACGCCCAGGTGCAGCTCCACGCCGCCGGAGCGGAACCACGCGCCGCCGTTCGCCATCATCGGCTCGGGCTTGGGCACCTCCTCCAACCCCAGCACGCCGCTGTAGAAGGCGCGCGCCACGTCCTCCTCCCCCGCCGGCATCGCGATCTGCACGTGGTCCAGCGTCAGGTACGCCATACTCGCTCCTCGCAAAAGCATCACACAGAGACCACGGAGGGAACCGCAAGGCCACAGAAAAGTCCTTTCGGTTCCTTCTCGCCGTCCCCTCTGTGGCTCTGTGTGAGATGCAGTTCAGGCCACGGGCATCCCCAGGTGTGTGCGCAGGTCCCACAGGTCTGGAAAGAAGCGCCGCTCGACCGTCGTGCGCAGATACGCGGCGCCGGAGCTGCCGCCGGTGCCGGGCTTCCAGCCGATCACGCGCTCCACCATCTGCACGTGACGCAGGCGCCAGAGCGTGAACATCTCGTCGTACTCCACCAGCGCCTCGCACAGGAGGAAGAGGTCGAAGTGGCTCTGCTGGTCGCGGTAGATGGTGGAGAGCTGCATCACGCGGCGGTCGCGCGCCTGCTGCCGCACCTCCTCCGCCGCATCGTCGCCCGGCTCCGGGATGTCGAACCCGCGGCGGCGGCACACCTCGTAGAAGGCGTCGCGCACGCTCGGGTTGTCCAGCCGCGCCTGGAGCCGCTCCCGCTCCTCGGGCGTGGGGCGGGCGTGCACGAGCATCCCCGGGTCCTTGGAGCCCGACACGAACTCGATCTCCCGGAACTGGGCGGACTGGAAGCCGCTCGCCGGCATGATGTGGTCGCGGAAGGTCAGGAAGTCGGTGGGGCTCATCGTCTCCAGCACCGTGATCTGGCTCACGAGCACGCGCTGGATCTCGATGCACCGCCGCAGCAGCCGCGTGGCGCCGAGCACGTCGTCGCGCTGCAGCCGCGCCACCACGCCGTCGATCTCGTGCAGGATCTGCTTGAACCAGAGCTCGTAGACCTGATGGATGACGATGAAGAGGAGCTCGTCGTGCTGCACGGGATCGGAGCGCAGCTGCTGCATCCCCAGCATCTCCTGCACGCGGAGATAAGAGCCGTAGCTCAGCTCCTGCTCGTGGTCTTCCCTTCCGAACGACATCGTTGCGTCTCCCTGCGAGGGGCCGTGGCGTGCGCCGGGCGGAGCAGCCGATCATCATCAAAGTCCGCTCCGCGCCCTAATGACGCAACCGTAGAGGCGGCTAGCGAGCGGGATCGAGAAGCGGCCGCACGCGCCGGAACGTCCACAGCGCGAACCAGATTCCCGCAACCATAGAGAAGATCAACAGGGAAACGATGGCATACGCGGGACCGATCACCTCGCTGTGGCCAAGCGCCCACAGGAGGCGCGCCACGATGAAAAGGCACCACGCAGATGCAGCCAGAAGGAGGGCGTGTGCGGCACGCGGCGAGCGCCGCAGCAGGACCGCGGCGCCTACCATCGCAGCAAGCAAGGCGAGATGAGGCAGGTGTGCGCCCAGGTCGCTGAAGCTGCCAGGCACGGGGAGTCCGGAGAGGAGGAAGATCTCCACTAAAGCCGCGATCCCCAGAGCAACGCGGCACGCGCGCAGGTGCCTCCGCAGCCGCTTCTGCGGATCAATGGTGGGCCGGTTCATCGCCGCCACCAGGCCCCAGTGAAGCGAGGCGAACGCGACGAAGATGGTCACCAGCGCGATCAGGGAACCAGTCCTGTCCGGCTGACCCGTCGCGGCGAGCACCGTCAGGCCGAATACGAGCAGCACTGCGGAGCCGATTACGCCAGCCGAGATGCGAAGTGCTGCGCGCACGCGTGAGTGGGGCGGGTGGTCGGCTGTCGGCAAGGCACTCCTCGTGGAACGGCGGGTGGCACGCAGAGGTCGCGGGAACGGCGGCGCACGGAGAGTCCTTTCTTTCCTCCTTTTTGTACCCCTCTGTGTCTCTGTGTGAGGCGTTGTCGCGGGGCTCATCACCCCTCCGGCCAGTGTGTGCGAAAACCGGATGCGGGCGCACGGCGCGTGCCGGGGGTGCCGCAAACAAAACACTTGTCTAAGGTGAGTACCACGTTTAAAGTAGTATCTACATCCCCACCATCGCCTCCCCCATCGGTTTCCCTCGTATGTCCTCCTACACCGCCCGTAAGACGGTGCTCATCGTCGACGACAACCCCGACGTGCGCGAGATCTGCTCGCTCGCGCTGGACTATGCTGGCTACCACGTCCTGCGCGCCTGCGACGGCGAGGAAGGGGTGGCGATGGCGCGTGAGGCGCTCCCCGACATGGTGGTGATGGACGGCAAGATGCCGCGGCTGGGCGGGTGGGATGCGGCGCGCGTCCTCAAGATGGACCCGCGCACGGCGCCGATCCCCGTGCTGGCCTTCACCGCCAGCGCCGTCACCCCCGCGCAGATGCGGCTCCTGCGCGAGGTGACCGACGGATACATCCCCAAGCCCTGCTACCCGTCCGACTTCCTGGCCGCCGTGCGCCGCTGCATCGGCCCGCCGGTGGTGGACATCTCCATGGCGGCGTTGCCGGTGGCGGAGTCGGCGTAACCGCGGGTCTCACGCGGAGACGCGGAGGCGCGGGGGAAAGCGCTCGATCCGCATGTCAGTGGAGGCACGGAGAGATTCTCCGCGCCTCCTTTTTCGCGTGCATCGGGGGAAATGGTATCACGCGAAGGCGCAAAGGCGCAAAGAAAGGGTTCCGTGTCTTTCCTTCGCGTCTTCGCGCCTTCGCGTGACATTCTTGATCCTTTTAGACTGCACAGAACTTAGTACGACTCGCAGCCCCAGCCGTCGCCGTCCCGGTCCAGCCGGTGCGGATCGGCGCCGGTCACCTTCACCGTGTGTCCCACGTCGGCGCAGTCCAGGTCGTAGCCGTTCCATGCGGGATAAGCGTAGGGGCTGCTGTCCTCCTCCATTTCTTCCTCCGGCTCCGGATCGGCGGCCACGCTCACTTCCTCGGCGGGCTCGGGGGTGCTGGTGGGCGGCGGATTGCCATCCATCGGCACAAAGGTGGACGTGTCGTGCTCGATGGGCAGCGGTGTGGAGAGGAGCGACGCCGGTTGGTATACCGGCTCTGGATCGCACGCCGCCAGCGCCACGAGGAGCGGGAGCGCCAGTGCTCCGTCCAGGTTACCTATCCTGCCCCCGCTCCGGCGGTGTTCCAGCTTCATCAAAGGCCGTCCTGGTGCTGATGGAACGTCATTATGTCGAACATCCGCTTTCCACTCGCTATACAGTCGGTACGGCGAGATGAGTTTCGTGGTGCAGACTCAGGGCCGCCGCACGCCGCTCTCCTGGGCCATGAACCTGCCGCCATTCGCGCCTTCGATCTCGTACTGGATGAGCGTGCCGGACGCGTAGCCGTGCCGGATGATCCCGCGCCCTCGCTCCGTCACGACCTCGTCGCCGCGCTTGAAGCGAAAGGTGGATGCGGCGGCGGCATCGTCGAAGCTGATCATCCCGTGGTGCCAGTGGATCTTGAAGGGTCCGATCCCGTGCACCTGCACGATGGCGAGCTCCGGGGAACGGGCGAACATCGTGGTGCCGCTCGGCGCGAAGGCGTAGCTCCCCGTCTTGAGCTCCCGCAGCGCGGTCGAATCGAAGCGCTCGCCGAAGCCGAAATGCCAGCTTCCCTGCACGATGGTGATGTGCTCGTCCACCGGGTGCGAGTGCGGCGGCACGATCGTGCCCGGCAGCTCCCGGATGCGCATGACGAAGGGCTGGCCCTCGGCGTCGGGGTCGCCGTACAGGATCTGCACGTCGCCCGAGAGCGGCCCCAGCGGGATCATGCGCGGATCGCGCGCCCCTCGGCCGCTGTCCGCCCGCGCCACGCCCGTCGCCGCACCCATCGCGGACTTCGTCTCGCCCGCCGGCGCGGGACTTGAGCCGGCACCCTGCCCGCAGGCGGCGGCGAGCAGGCAAAGCAGGGGGAGAAGCCGGTCCATCGGATGCCTCCGGGGTTGGGCGGGCGGTCAGCGCGGGGGCGGGAGCGGGGACGGGCCGAGCGGCTCCAGGTCGAAGCTCGTGAGGAGAGGTCCGATCCGCCGCGCGAATTCCTCCGTCCCAGCCGGGTGCGTGCGCTGAAGCTCCGTGCGGGCCTTCGCGGACTGCTCCCAACCCGCGGGCGAAAAGAAGGACACGATCTTCAACGTGTCGCCCGTGAGGTTCCCCTGCGCGTGCGGCGTTCCGCGCGGGATGAGGACGAACGAGCCCGCGGGGAGCGAATGGAGCCGGCCCTCCATGAAGACGGTCAGCGTGCCGCGCACCACGTAGAACGCCTCGTCCATCCGGTTGTGGCGGTGGAGCCCGGTGCGTGTGCCGGGCGGCTCCGTCCGCTCCAGCGCGGCCCAGCGGTGATCGGTGGCCACGCCCTCGGCCAGCAGGCGCACGCTCCCCTCGCCGATGTCCAGCGGTGCGCTGCTGGAGGGTACGAGCACCGGCACGCGTCCCAGCGACGGCTCGGGCGGAGCCGCCACGCGAGGAGCGCATCCCGCCAGGAATCCCAGCGTCAGCGTCGCCGTCTTCCAGCGTTTTGCGTCCATGTGCTTGAACTGGAGTGAGATACCCAACAAGGTGCCGCGAAGGATCGAACCCCGAAGGTAGTCTCCATGCCCCGGAGTCGGAAGCAAAATCCGCGGCCAGCGCCACGCGTGCCAAGTCGCTCCTATTGACATCCGGAAGGAGCGCGCCTATCCCTTCCTTACGACACTCGGAAGGAACGGCACTCCGCGAACCGCCCCAATGCCGCGAAACAGCTCGGCCGACATCCTGCAGGGGACACTCGACCTACTGGTGCTCAAGACGCTGGCGCTGCAGCCGATGCACGGCTGGGGGATCGCGCAGCGCATCCAGGAGATGTCGCGCAACGCCCTCGACGTGGGGCAAGGGTCCGTGTACCCCGCGCTGCTGCGGCTGGAGGATCGGGGGCTGATCTCGAGCGAGTGGGGGGTGACGGAGAACAACCGACGCGCCCGGTACTACAGCCTGACCCCTCTCGGCCAGGAGCAGCTCGAAGTGGAGATGGCGGGGTGGCGCAGCTATGCCCGCGCCGTAGAGCTGATCCTCCGGACCACCTGAGGCGCCCCATGCATCCCAGAGCCCTGCTCGCCCTGCTGCGCGGCCGGTATCGCGCCCTCTTCCGCCGCGGCGAGGTGGAGGCGCGCCTCAGTGAAGAGATCCAGTTCCACCTGGAGATGGAGACGGAGAAGAACCTGCGCGCCGGCATGTCGCCCCAGGAGGCGCGGCGGGCGGCGCGGCTTGTCTTCGGCGGTGTGGACCGGATAAGCGAGGATCACCGCGATGCGCGCGGCACCCGCTTCCTCGAAGATGCGCTGATCGACGTGCGCTACGCCGCGCGCTCGCTGGCGCGGACGCCAGGGTTCGTGGCGGTGTGCGTGATCACGCTGGGGATCGCCATCGGGGTGGGGACGTCGCTCTTCTCGGCGGTGGACGGCTTCTTCTATCGCCCCCTTCCTGTACCGGGCGGCCGGGATCTGGTGGCGGTGTACACGAGCGACTACGGCGGCGACCTGCGCGGCGGCAGCTCGCACGCGGACCTGCTCAGCTTCGCGGAGGGCACGGCCGGCATGGCGGAGCTCGCGGGCGAATCGCGCGTGGAGGCCGCGCTCGGCAGCGGCGACGACGTGGCGATGCGGCGCGGCGCGCTGGTGAGCCCCGGGTACTTCGCCGCGTTGCGCGTGAAGCCGGCGCTGGGGCGCTTCCCCGCGGCTGCGCGTGCCGACGAGCCGGCGATCGTGCTCGGCTATTCCGTGTGGCAGCGCGCCTTCGGTGCGGACCCGTCGCTGATCGGGCAGACGGTGAGCGTCAACGGCCACTTCTACCGCGTCGCGGCGGTGGCCCCGCGCGAGCTCCTGGGGATCACGCGCGAGTTCGCCAATGAGTTCTGGGTCGATGCAGCCTTCGCGCCGATGCTCCTTCCCGGCGAGCCCGTGCTGGACCAGCGCGGCAACCGGCGCTTTCAGATCGTGGGGCGGCTACGCGAGGGCGCGTCGATGGCGGAGCTGCGGGCGAGGCTCGCCACCGTCGCGGCGCGGCTTTACCAGGACGAGCCCGCGAGCTGGCGCGAGGAAGCGGGGCACGGCCGGCGCGTGACCGTGATGCTGGAGCGCGAGGCGCGCGTGGCCGGGATCGCGCCGGGCCAGCTGATGATGATGGTGGGCGGCGTGACAGCTCTCGGGCTCGGATTCCTGTTGGTTGCAAGTGCCAACCTTGCGAGCCTGTACATGGCGCGTGCTCTCGCGCGGCGGCGGGAGATCGCGACGCGGCTTGCGCTGGGCGCGGGACGCGGACGGCTGATCCGCCAGCTCCTCACCGAGGGCGCGGTAGTGGCGGTCCCGGGCGCGCTGCTGGGAATCGCGCTCGCATACACGACGTCGGTGGCTGTCGGGCGCTACCGGCCGGAGGGGTTCCCCAACGTGGACCTCTCGCTCGACGGCCGCGCGCTGCTCTTCACCGCGGGTGGGACGCTGGTCGCGCTGCTGGTGTTCGGGCTCATCCCCGCCATCCAGAGCGCCCGCACGGACGTGCTGTCGTACCTCAAGGACGGCGGCTACGCGGGGAGCCTTGGCATCCAGACGGGACGGGTTCGGGGCGGCCTCATCGTCACCCAGGTCGCGCTGTCGCTGATGTTCACCGCCGGATCGGTGCTGATCGCCTCCGCGCTTGGGCGGCTGGCGGAAGACCGGCGCGTCGACGCTTCCGGCGTCCTGGTCGCTCCCGCCACGCTGCTGCAGGCCGCGGGCGACTCGGTGCGCGCCTCGGCGCTCGTCCGCGACGTCATCGCCCAGCTCGGTCAGATCCCCGGCATCGAGGCGGCAAGCGCGGCGATGATGGTGCCGGTCTCCGGCTCCCGCTCCACGACCAGCGTCGTACCGCGCGACACGCGCGAGGCGGGCGGCAGCCGCTCCGTCGACATGAACCTGGTGCGCCCGCGCTTCTTCGAGGTGGTGGGGCTGCCGCTGGTGCGCGGCCGCGACTTCAGCGAGGGGGAGATGGGCGGCAGCGCGCGCGTGGCCATCGTCAGCACGGCGCTGGCGGAGCGGCTCTGGCCAGGCAGCGACCCCATCGGCAAGCGGCTGCAGGTCGATGCCGCCGGCGGCGACGTGGAGGTCGTGGGCCTGGTGGGCGAGATGGGGAAGGAGTCGCCGGATTCGCCGGGCGAGGGGCTTCTGTACCTGCCGCTCCGGGCGGGCGGCGGCTCGCTGGTGCTGCACCTTCGCGCGGGCGGATCGGCGAGCGCGCTGGCAGCGCCGGTCGCGCGCGAGCTGCGCCGCTACAATGCGCAGATAGTGGCCCCGGAGGTCACTACCATGAGCAGCTACATGGACCGCGCCTTCCTGCCGCAGCGCATCGCGGCGCGCGCATCCGGCGTACTGGCCCTGCTGCAGATGGTGCTCGCCGTCGCCGGGCTGTCGGGACTGGTGGCGTTCGTGACGGCGCAGCGCAGCCGCGAGATCGGCATCCGCGCGGCGCTCGGAGCCGGGCGCTCCAGCATCGTGGGACTCGTGCTGCGGCAGGGCGTCCGCCTCACAGCCATCGGGGGCGTGGCCGGCATCGCGCTCAGCCTGCTGATGGGGAGGGTGATCGCCACGTCGCTCCCCGTCGGCGCCATCATCGAGCTGCGCGCGCTTGCGGCGGCCATCACCTGCTTCGTCCTCGTGGCCGGCGCGGCGATGCTGCTCCCCGCGCGCCGCGCCCTCGCCGTCACCCCCGCGGCGGCGCTGCGGGCCGATTAGCCGCGCGTTGCCTCGCGGGCCGCCTTCGCGGCCTCCGCTTCGGCACGCAGACTGGCGTTCATCATTCCCGGCAAGTAGAACCCCTCGCCGCATGGGTCGCACTGGTAGAACTCGTCTTGTGCAATCGTGCCGGGTGGTGCGTTGGGCACCGTCCTGGCCTTACTCACCAGCCATGCTTCGCCCCCGCACAGCGGGCACTCGATTCGGGCTTCCATGCTCATGATCCCTTACCTCGCCGCGCCCGGCTTGGCGGGCCGGAACGTCGGGTCGCCGATGCGCCAGGGCGGGTTGCGGCGGTTCTCGCCGGCCCAGTAGAGGCAGATCACGTTGCCGGCGGGGTCGCGAAGCCGCGCCTCGCGCCAGAGCCAGCGCTGGTCCTTGGGGTCCTGCGTGAACTCGATGCCCCTGCCCTTCAGCTCGTCCGCCAGGGCGTCAAGCTCCTCATGCTCGAAGTAGACGACGACGCCGGTCTCGGCGGGCACGGCACTGACGGCGTGCACCGAAAAGGTGGCCCCGCCGTCGCTGCACTCGAAGCGAGCGTAGACGGGCGTGGCCACGATCTGACGGAAGCCCATCGACCGGTAGAACGCCGCGGACGTCGCCACGTCGAGCGCGGGGAGGGTGATCTGGTTCAGGTTCATCGCAGTGCCGGCGCTGAGTGCAGGGTGGGGAACCGCTTCATCGCGTGTCGAGGGTGATGACGCCGCGGCCGTACCCCGGGCCATACGTGGCGAGCGCGGTGAGGGAGTCGACCCAGCGCATCGATACGATCTGGTGGGAGTCGTAGTTCCGCAGCGTGGCGAGCCCCCCTGCATCGCGCCCGTTCACCCACACCCGGATCTCGCGCGACCCGTCCGCTTCCGCAGGTGATGCATTCACGTTCTGCCGCAGCCAGGCCGGACGCAGCCGCTGGACGAGGTCGTACGCGTCACCGGCGTTCGCGGCCCTGATCTCCGCCTGTGTAAGTACGTCGCGCGCCGAGCCCGGACGAGTGGATGCGGCGAGCGCCTCAGGCTGCGGCTTTCCGGCGCGCGACGGGGTGGATCGCGGTGGCGACAGGGTACATGCACCGAGGAGCACCGCCAGGCATGCCGCCGAAACCGGGCGCACGGGCGAGAGGCGATTCATCAGCACCAGCAACGTGTGGGGAGGGACTACTCGGAGCCGTGCGTGAAGCCTGGAGAGCCAGCGCCGCGAAGTATAAGGCATCGCCCCAACCTGCACGAGGCGCGGCCGTCCCTCGGAGGGCCGGAAGCGCGGTTGCGTCTACGGCCCGCTGGCTGGGCGAGGTTGCTCCATCAGCAGGCATCCGTCAGGGGTCTTGGGCATATCCCGATACCCGATCGCGAAGCTGATGCCGCAGAACAGTACTAGGGCGGTCGTCGCCAGCCTCACGAGGCGCGGCGAGTAGCGCCTGTCGTACCTGGGATGGCTGTTCAGCACCGGACCGACGCGCCCAAGCAGGTCCGCGCCATTCCCCAGCCACACCCACCAGAGGCCCGCCGCCCACATTCCGAGGATCACCAGGGAGTTGGCGGCACGCGCGGGGCCATCAAAGGAAAACGCGCCGGCACAGAACGGGTCGGACCACCCCGCCGCCAGCCCGATGACGCCCAGCAGAATGGGCGGGCCGACCAGCAGGAGCCCCCCGCCCCACAGAAAGCCATCCATCTCCCGCTTCGTCATCGTTCCGGCAGCCACGAGCCTGGGCAAACGCCGCCGCCACAGCACGACGTTCACCAGCATCATGGCGGCGCCAAAGAACCAGAAGTACCGGAAGAGAAGCATCAGGTGATCCGGCGGGAGGAAGTGGTCTCACGCGAAGGCGCGAAGGCGCAAAGAAAGAGTCTCAGCGGCCGCGGCTCACGCGATTGCGGGCGAGAGGGACTTCTTCGGATGTGGAGTCGGAGCATGGTACGCGCACGGCGGTCGCGCGGCCTGCCTTCGTCGTGAAAGGCGGGCCGAAATCCCAATGCTGCAATGCACGCCCCCGGAGCATCGAAGATCAACTCGGTGTCGCTGAATCCGGTGTGGAACATCATCCGCACCCGCTCCGGGTTCGGCTCCGCCGTCCAGTAGAGCGACGGCGGCCGCCTGTCGCGCTCACCATGAACGGGCCGGAGGTTCGCGTCCAGTTAAGTGAGCGTCCATCTGGGGGCGGTGAGGTCCTCCAGCTCCTCCTTCTCCACCGCAGCGGAGTCGAGCCGCACGTGCGCCGGCGCGAAGTAAAGGCTGTGAGGCGGGTCGCCCCCGGCGGTCGAACAGCGCGTAGCAGCCGACGAGGTCGCGCGGAAGGTTCAGCTGGGTTCTCGCGGAAGGCTCCGACTCAGAGGCCTCGTGTCCGCAGGAGGCAATCGGCAGTGCGAGCGCCAGGCAGGCGGCACGGAAGATGGAGCGCACGGGTCACCCCCGGAAACGATGTCGTTGGCGTGTGCGGATCGAGCCGGCACCGATCCAAACGCTCCTCACCACTCCCGCTTCAGCAGGCTGTCCGGGTCGAACGAGCGCAGGTCGATCTTGCCGTAGTCGCGCGGAGGACGAAGCTCGCGCCGCTTCGTCGTCGCCTCGGGATCGCTGGTGTGGTAGTTGAGCTGGTGCACGCGCACGAGCTGCCAGGCGCGGTCGCGGCGCGAGTACGCAAAGGTGAAGTCCACCCGCCACCGCCACGCCGACCCGCCGTAGTGCTCGACCGTGAACCGCCCGGGCTCCGCGGTCACCCCCTCGAACGGGTCGCCCCACACGCCGCCGCACCGCGAGCACATGACGGCGTTCTCGCTGCGCGCCGCCTCCCTGAGCCTGCCCGCGGGTGAGGACGTCAGCACCACGAGCGAGCGGCGGCGCCCGAAGTCCGGGTCCGGGCCCGCCTGGAGCCGCTCCAGCACGAGGAGGTGGTCGCCGCGCCCGTCGAGGTCGAGATCCTTGCTTTCGAGCTCGATGGCGCACGTCCCTCGCCCGACGAACGGCCGGACCGCCGCGGGCAGCGAGGCGACGGTGCGGCATTCCGTCTGTGCGAGAGCCGGCGCGGGCGTGGCGGGCGCCAGCCAGGCGGCGGCAAACAGGGGGAGGAGCCAGCGTGCAGGCATCAGGATGAGGTACGTGGATGGATCAGGCGAAAGGCATCACACAGAGTCCACAGAAGGAACTGAAAGTTCACAGAAGACCTTTTGTGGTTCTCTCTGTGCCTCTGTGTCTTCTATGAGAAGGCCTTATCTGTCAAGGGCCAACGTGGTGGCCCTGCCGGCCTCCGGCCGGCATTTCGTCCCCTGACCGCTCTGCGCTCAACTGCTGCGCGCAGTCCATAACGGAGCGCATTTGGAGC
>DASWNZ010000171.1:0-15494 GCA_036398975.1 Longimicrobium sp. | reverse complement strand
TCCGGATGCACACGGGCGGCTTCCGTGCCGCTCACCATGCGCGGGCTGGCAATCAGGAACTGGATGTACTCGTGGTCTTTGACCCTGGGTGCGTTCATAGCTGTAAGCTACCTGCTTACAACCAACTGCGTAACTCCTATCAGAGTAATCGAAGACACCACGGGTGTTTATCACCCCAAGGTGATTGTTGGAAAAAAGGACGGACTCGCAATGGCCATCCTAGGGTCAAGCAATTTCACCTCGGGCGGATTTGCGGGCAACACGGAGTTGAACGTGCTCTTGAAGGGGTCTCGCGACAACCCGGCATTCTCAGAGATCCTCGACTTCATCGAAGCGCTATGGGGCGGACCCCGGAGCTTCGTTCCCGACAGGGATTGGCTCGCACGATATACTCGCGCATATGAGCGGCGTCCGCATGCGCCGCGCCTTCCGCAGCCAAACGAATCCACAGCAAACCTCATCGACGAACAAGATCTCAACGTCACCTGGCGAGAGTACTACGAGCTGATCAGGGGCCAAGAACGTCGTACGCTTGCAAACCACGCTGAAATCCACGTGTTCGACCACCCTGATGGATCTTATCTACAGGAAGCAGAAGCGTGTCGACACGCCTTAACTGAGTACCCGATGTTCAGAGTGATGCCCCTCGATCGTAGGAAGCTCGTCGCCGGCTGGGGAAGGGATTCGAGCGGTTACTTCGGTCGAATGAGTGGCGCTGGGTACTTCAAGAACATGGTCGTGGAGAAACCAGAGGCTCTCGCACAGTTCTTGGATGCAATCCCTCTTACGGGCTATGTCTCGTTTGAACAGGTGGAAGAATGCCTCCGCGGGCTGACTGCACTTCACGGGGTCGACCTCGGAGCCGCGTCGCGGCTCCTCTGCATGAAGCGGCAAGACCTTTTTGTTCCGTATAACAAAGCCAATATACGACGTATTGCCGAGATATTTGGACGCGCCAAATGGAGCGTGTCTGGCTACATCGAGCTGCACGAACGGATATGGCGCTTCGAGTGGATACATGCGAGCGAACCAATCAACACGGACGAGCGGCGTGTCTGGCATGCCCGTGTGTCCTTGCTCGACTCCCTCGTTTACGAGGCTACATCCACCACGAGCGCACCGCCGGGATTTTCAGCGGTCAGGGAGTGATTTCAGACGCCGCGCCCCGACCGAGTAGCTGACCTCGCCTGCGGACGGACGCTCACCCGGCCGCTTCGACCGTGGGCTCCTCCATCGGCTCCCGCAGCCGGTGCACCTCCTCGCCGCGGCCGAGGTTGCGTGCGATGACGGCGAACGCGATGGCGGCGGCGAGGAGGTAGAGGGCGGCTTCGGTGTAGGCGCCGAAGAGGAGGCGGCCGACGCCGAATAGGGTGGCGTAGACGCTCACCACGCCGGCGACCCAGTTCGCCCACCCCAGCGCGCCCTCGGCCACGGGCTCGCCGGGGAAGCCGGCCAGGGCCTGTACTGGGCGCCACCCGCGGCCGCCTGGGCGCACGCGGCGGTAGAAGTCCACCAGCTTCGCCTCGTCGGTGGGGGCGGTCAGAAAGGTGACGGACACCCAGACGATCGTGGTGATGACGGTCGTGGCGAGCATCAGATAGGCGCCCTCCAGCGGGTCCACGGGGTCGTAGATGCCGAGGCCGGTGAGCGCGGCGAAGGAGACCAGCGCGGCGATCATGGCGCTGATCTCCGACCACGCATTGATGCGCCACCAGTACCAGCGGAAGATGTACACCAGCCCCGTCCCCGCACCCAGCGCGATCATGATGCGCCACGCGCCCTCGATGGAGCCGACCCAGTACAGGATGTAGGTGACGCCCGAGCCCAGGATGAAGGTCGCCACGGTGGCGAGGCGGGAGAGCGCGATGACCTTCCGCTGCTCGGCGTGCGGGTTCACGAAGCGCAGGTAGAGGTCGTTGATCAGGTACGACGCGCCCCAGTTCAGCTGCGTGGCGATGGTGGACATGTACGCCGCCGCGAAGGCCGCGATCATCAGCCCGCGGAAGCCGGTGGGGAGCAGGTCCACGACGGCGCGGATGTAGCCGGTGGCCGGGTCCTCGAGGTCCGGGTAGAGCACCACCACGCAGAGCGCGGTCAGGATCCACGGCCAGGGGCGGATGGCGTAGTGGGCGATGTTGAACCAGAGTGTCGCCAGCATTCCGTCGCGCTCGGTGCGGGCGCTGAAGATGCGCTGCGCGATGTACCCGCCGCCGCCCGGCTCCGCGCTGGGATACGACGTCGCCCACCACTGCACCGAGAGGTACGCCAGGAATGCGGTGAGCGGCATCCACGCGGCGTCGCTGCGCGGGAAGAAGGAGAGCGCCGCATCGGCCGAGCCGTAGTGCTCCGGGAGGCGCGCAACGAGCGTGTCGATGCCGCCAACCGCGTTCACCGCAAAGATCGCCAGGATGATGGAGCCGCCCATCGCGATGCCGAACTGCACGAAGTCCGTCACCAGCACGCCCCAGAGCCCGGAGAGCACCGAGTACGCCATCGTCACCACGAACATCACCACCAGTGCCTGTACCGGAGCGATCCCCAGCGTCACACCCAGGATCTTGAGCATGGCCAGGTTCACCCAGCCGATGATGATCAGGTTGATGGGGAGCGCCATGTACAGCGCGCGGAAGACGCGCAGGATGGCCGCCGGCTTCCCGCTGTAGCGAAGCTCGGTGAACTCCACGTCCGTCATCACCCCCGCGCGGCGCCAGAGCCGGGCGTAGAAGAAGACGGTGAGCATCCCGCTCATCACCATGTTCCACCAGAGCCAGTTGCCGGCGATCCCGTTCGACGCCACCATCCCCGTGACTGCGAGCGGCGTGTCGGCCGCAAAGGTGGTTGCGACCATCGACGTGCCCGCGAGCCACCAGGGCACGGAGCGCCCGGAGACGAAGTACTCCGACACGCTCTTTCCCGCGCGGCGCGTGTAGGCGAGGCCGATGGCCGCGGAAAGGACGAAGTACGCTGCCACGATCAGCCAGTCGACGAGGGCGAGCTTCATCGGGTGTGCTCCAGGGGGGGCGGGGCGTGGGTGAGGATGGTGATTCTAGTCGTCCGAAATCGCGATGGCAAAGAGGATGGAAGGGAACAGCATCACACAGAGGGCACGGAAGGAACCGCAAGGGCACGGAGGGCGTGGCGGCGGGTCCCTTGTGGCGGCGAGCAGGTTCATCCTACACTGATTCCCTCCTCGACTCGCCCCCTCCTCGCCACGCGGATTCGCATGGAGATGAAGCTTGGCCGCGGTGCGTTCGTGGTTGCTCTGGTCGGTTTGATGGGTATTAGCGCGTGCCGAACCGCGCTGCTCGTCGCGCCCGCGCCCGTAGCCGCGCCGGTCGCGCACCGCATCATCCCGGCGCCCGCGTCCATCGTGCTGGCGGAGGCGGATTCGTTCGACATCACAGCAGCGACGGGGATTCGCGTGGGGGCGGGGGCGGAGGCGGTCGGCGCGCAGCTCGCGGAGATACTGCGCACGCCGACGGGATTTCCGGTGCCGCTGTCGTCTCAGGGCGGGAGCATTTCGCTGCGGCTGACGGGGGCGGAGGCGCTGGGGGAGGAGGGGTACGAGCTGCGCATCACGCGTGACTCCGTGGCGCTGGTCGCGTACCGCGCGGCGGGGCTGTTCCGCGGGGTGCAGACGATCCGGCAGATGCTTCCGCCGCGGATCGAGGCGGAGGAGAGCGTGCAGTCGCGGCGCCCGTGGAAGATCCCCGCCGGCGTGATCCGGGACCGGCCGCGCTTCGCCTGGCGCGGGGCGATGCTGGACGTGGCGCGCCACTTCTTCACCGTGCACGAGGTGAAGCAGTACGTCGACGCCATCGCGCTCTACAAGATCAATGTCCTCCACCTGCACCTGAGCGACGACCAGGGGTGGCGGATCGAGATCGCGTCGCGGCCGCGGCTGGCGGAGGCCGGCGCGAGCACGCAGGTGGGCGGTGGGCCCGGCGGCTTCTACACGCAGCGCGAGTACGCGGAGATCGTGCGCTACGCCGCGGAGCGCCACATCACCATCGTCCCGGAGATCGACATGCCGGGGCACACCAACGCGGCCCTCGTCGCCTACCCCGAGCTGAGCTGCGGGAAGCAGCCGCCCGCGCCCTACACGGGGATCCGGGTCGGCTTCAGCGCGTTGTGTGCCGACAAGGAGGAGACGTACCGGCTGGTGGACGACGTGGTGCGCGAGCTCGCCGCCATCACGCCCGGCCCGTACATCCACGTCGGCGGGGACGAGGTGGAGGCGCTCACGCCGGCGGAATACGCGCGCTTCATCGGGCGCGTGCAGGAGATCGTCGGACGGTACGGCAAGCGGATGGTCGGGTGGGAGGAGGTCGCCAAGGCGCGGCTCCATCCCACCACTCTCGTGCAGCAGTGGCGGGGCGACTCGGCCGCGGTGGCGGCGGTGCGGCAGGGGGCGAAGCTGATCCTGTCGCCATCGAGCCGCGCGTACCTGGACATGCGCTACACGCGCGAGACCATGCTGGGGCTCAACTGGGCGGGTTTCGTGGAGGTGCGGCACGCCTACGAATGGGACCCGGCATCCCTTCTCCCCGGCGTCACGGAGGCGAATGTGATCGGGGTGGAGGCGCCGATGTGGAGCGAGACGGTGAAGAACATGACGGCGCTGCAGTTCATGGCCTTCCCGCGCCTCCCCGCCATCGCCGAGATCGGCTGGAGCCCGGCGGCGGCCAAAGACTGGGAGAGCTTCCGCGTCCGCCTGGCCGCGCAGGCGCCGCGCTGGGAGATGATGGGCGTCAACTTCCACCGCTCGCCGCAGATTCCGTGGCCGTAACAAAACTGCCTGGCCTCACACAGAGCCACAGAGGGAACGGCAAGAAAACTGAGAGTCCGGTTTGTTCTTCCGTGTTCTCTCCTGGTACCTCTGCGCCTGAGTACGGTGACTACCGGGGCTGGTCCCATTCCGGGTTCCACACGCCGCGCGCGGAGAGGATGGCTGAGAAGAGCGCGGTCACGCCGAGTGCGATGAGCGTCCAGACGAAGAAGAACGCTCCGCTGGACCGGCCGATGGAGCCATCGACGCCGACGCCCGTCCCCATCATGTGAAGGACCGGGACGGCCAGCGTCAGGAGCGACGCCAGGAGCATGATCACGTTCCCCGATCGCCGTTCGCCCAGCATCAGCGCCGCGTACAGCCAGCCGACGAAGATCGGCAGGGCGGCGAGATTCGATAACTGCCCCTCCTCGAACCCGCGGACGATGTCGTCCGCCAGGTGAAAGGTGAAGAGGAGGATCGAGAGCAGGCACGAAACGGTCAGCATTGCCCTGGGCTTCATCGGGTAGCCTCCATTGGTGGTGTGTGAATGCCCCGCGGGATCACCCGATGGAGACGACGGGCGCGAGCGGCGGTGACGGAGCCGTGTACACGGGGCGGGCTCTGGACGCACCCACCCTCCAGAGCCAGAAGAACATGACCGGCAGGGGCAGGAAGGCGGCGGTGATGAGCACCGGCCAGTACCGCAGCGCGGCGGGGATCGCATCCGCCTGACCAAGAAAGAATGACGCGGTGGCGGTGTACATCGCGAAGCACATCCGCCAGAGATGGCGCCGGAGCCGCCGGTTCGGCCGCATCGGTGATGAGCCGAGCACCGTGAGGTCCGAAGCGGCGGCGAGGAAGGCGACCCCGCCGATCACGAAGGCCATCAGCACGTCCGGGTTGCTCGCGATGCCGCCGGCTTTGGACAGGCCCTTTATACCCGAGGCCGTGAACAGCACCGCGATCGAGAGCCCGACCACGGAGAGCGCACCGTCCAGGCTGCGGATGCGGACGCTCCTTTCGCGAAGCGTCGTGACCGCGGTGATCACCAGGTATACGGCGATCATCCCGGAGAACCATCCTTCCTTGCTGCGCTGCAGGGCGACCGGCGCCACGGTCAGCCCCGCCACGATGATCGCGTAGACGAACACGATTCCAATCGCGCGGTGAGTCCACGCCCCCTTGCGGGAGAACAGCGCGACGTAGCCGGCGGTGACCGCGATGGTGCCGGCCGCGATGTGAAGGATGAGTGTGGGATCCATTTGCGCACCACCTTTCGATTACGAGTTCTACAGCACCGCGCCCTGCCCGGGCCACGCTCAGTGCGGCGGCCCGGGGCGCCGGGGTCCTATGGCCGCTGCGCCGGGCGAAGCTGCCGGGCCCATTCCAGGTCGGTGCTCGGCGGCGTGATCCCGTTCATCCGCAGGTACGTCACGATGTTGCCGTAGTGGAGCGTGGTGTGGACCTCGTTGCTCCCCAGCGCGTTCATCCGGGCGGTCGGCACGCCCCGCGACGAGACGATCTGCGCCGCGTTCGCATCGTTCAGCATGCCGTAGGCGCGGTCGCAGTAGCCGTACGCCTGGCGGAGCGCGGCGATCAGCCCGGCCTTGGTGGTCACCGTCTGCTCCACGCGGTGCGCGGGTTCCTGCTCGCCCAGCGCGCCCGAGCAGAAGAGGTACTGCGAATCCGCGATGTGGCCGACCAGCTGGCCGAACGTGCGGACCGTCGCCACCGGCCTGAACGAGTACCCGGACTCCGGCATCAGCTCGGCGGCGCGCAGTACCACCGCCCGCACCCCGAAGTGGAGCACCTTCGTATGGGTGGACAACGGGTTGGCCGGTGCGGGTGGGGGCGTCTGGACCGCCTGCGCCGAGACTCGGCCGGAAACCAGCATGAAAGCCACTACAATGAAGAGACGGATACGCATGGAAGCCTCGCAGCCAGGGAAGAGTGGAACTCACAGGGAACTTCGACCTACACGATCTCCCAGATGGCTCACCAGGAGGGGCTCACGCGGCTTCCACCATGCAGCCTCGGAATCGTTATGGAGATATACTACACTATATCACCAGAACATGCAAGGGCTGCTCGCACGACTGTGATCTCGCACGGACGAGAGAAGGGGCGCGCTCGACCAACCCTCGGTTCCGCGTACGGACCAGGTCCTCCACCCCGGGCAACTTGACTGTGCGAATGGGCACCGGCATGCTGAGATTTACAGCGGCGGTACACCCTCGCGCGTAAGCCTTGCAGTGCTCGCCGTCGCGCGTCTGCGTGAGGCCAGGCCGTTCCCTATGGAGATGGTATGAACCGAGTGTTCTTCGGCGCGATCGCCCTGCTGGCTGCCTGCGCACCCTCGCCCGCCCCGACGCGCGAGAGGCCCGCCGCGGCTCCTCCGCCGGCACCCGCCGCACCGCGGCCGTCCCCGCGCCCCGCTCTGTCCACGCCGACGGAAGTGGGGATGAGCGAGCGGCTGATCCCGTCGCTCGACTCGATCCTGGAAGCGGCGATCGCGGACCGCGCCTCGCCGGGAGCGGCCATCGCCGTCGGCCGGAGCGGGCGGATCGTGGCGATCAAGGGGTACGGGCGCACGGATTGGGCGCAGGGCGCACCCGCCGTCACCGACAGCACGCTGTACGACCTCGCCTCCCTCACCAAAGTGGTCGCCACCACGACGGCGGCGATGATCCTGGAGGAGGAGGGGCGGCTGGACCTCGACCGCCCCGTCGCACAGTACCTGCCCGGCTTCAACGCGCCCGACAAGGCGGCAATCACCCCGCGCATGCTCCTGGCCCACAACAGCGGGATGAACGCGTACCACGTGCTCTACCGCGAGGCGAAGGGACGCGAGGAGTACCTCGAGGCCATCAACGCCCGCCCGCTGGCGCATCCGCCCGGCACGCACTTCGAGTACATCGACTGGAACCTGATCGTCCTGCAGCTCGTGGTGGAGCGCGTGACGGGCGAGCCGCTGGACGCGTTCCTCCGCAAGCGCGTCTGGGAGCCGCTGGGGATGCGCGACACGCGGTTCAATCCGCCGGAATCGCTCCGCTCCCGCATCGCGCCGACCGAGGTGCAGGCGTTCCGCGGCGGGCAGGTGTGGGGGGTGGTGCACGATGAGAACGCCTGGTCGCTCGGCGGCGTGGCGGGACACGCGGGGCTCTTCTCCAGCGCGCGCGACCTGGCCGTCTTCGCCGCCATGATGCTGAACGGCGGCGAGTACCGCGGCGTGCGCATCCTGCGCCCAGAGACGATCTCGCGCTGGACGCGGCGCCAGAACCCCGAATCGTCCAGCCGCGCGCTGGGCTGGGACACGCCGTATCCCGGATCGAGCGCGGGCCGCTACTTCTCGCCCACCTCGTTCGGCCACACGGGCTTCACCGGCACCTCCATCTGGATGGACCCCGTGAACGGCGTGTCCGTCGTCCTGCTCACGAACCGCATCAACCCCACGCGCGACAACCCCAAGCTGGGCCCCCTGCGCATCGCCGTCGCGAACGCGGTGCAGGGCTCCGTGGTCGGCCCCGCGCCGCGCAGCCGCGACGGCGAGCGCAGATGACGTCGCGGGCCACGACACTCATCCGCGACATGCTGAAGGCCCTCACCAAGGCGGCGGCGGTCGGAGGCGCCATTGCCGCGCCCGCCGCCGCCGCGGAGGCCCAGACGCCGGACCGGCTGCGGACGGACTGGGCGTACCTGGAGCGCTTCCGCGCGGAGAACGCCGCCCTAGGGCCGCCGCGCAGGGGCGAGGAGCGGGTCGTCTTCATGGGCAACTCCATCGTGGAGGGATGGGCGCCGCACTTCGCCGCGATGTTCCCGGGGAAGCCGTACGTCGCGCGCGGCATCAGCGGCCAGACGTCCCCGCAGATGCTCGTGCGCTTCCGACAGGACGTGATCGCGCTGAAGCCAAAGGTGGTGGTGATACTCGCCGGGACCAACGACATCGCGGGGAACACCGGGCCGGCCACCCTGGAGATGATCCAGGACAACATCGCGTCCATGACCGAGCTCGCGCAGGCGAACGGCATCCGGGTGATCCTCGCGTCCGTCCTGCCGGCATTCCGCTACCGGTGGAAACCGGAACTGGAGCCCGCGCCGAAGATCGTCGCGCTGAACAGGTGGATCAGGGACTACGCGGTGAGCCACGGCGCCGTGTACCTGGACTTCCACACGGCGATGGCGGACGAGCGGCAGGGCCTGCGCGGCGACCTCTCCGCCGACGGCGTGCACCCCCACGAGGCCGGCTACCGCGTGATGGCGCCGCTGGCCGAGCAGGCGATCGCGCAGGCGCTTCGGCGTCGGCGGTGATAACGGGCGCACCCCTGAGCCGGCGACCGCCCTCCACGAGTGCCATCCGGTAAGTTTCGGCTTAACGGATGCCGATCTGCCGTTGACGCGTCTCGATCGCCCAGGTTGTAAAACTAGCGCTCATTGTTCCTTTGATGCTCGCTTTCGAGGCACGCTGTAGATCCGCTGAGGGAGGGCCGCCTCGTCCAGCCCCTGCCCCACCGGGTCGCGGCTGATGTCGGCGAGCGAGCCGAGCGGCTCGTGCAGGCCCAGGACGAAGAGCGCGGTCGCATAGATCCCCATCGACACCGAGGGGTCTCCCTGCTCCATGCGCAGGAGCGTGGGACGGCTGACCATCACGCGCTCGGCCATGACAGCGGTGGGGATACGGCGGCGCAGGCGGGCGGCGCGAAGGTCGTTTCCGAGCTTGCGCAGCGCGCGCTTCACGGGGAGCGGCATCGGCGGAGTCGTTCTAGGCATGGTGCTACGTTAAATACCTTTTGCGCAATACGCAACGAAGCAACTTATATGTTGCTCTGAATTGCTGTACGCGACATTCGGTGTTCAGTCGTAATTTGACGACCAGGCCCCGGCATGCCGTACGCGGTTTCGCACGTTATCTTCTCCCCAACTCCCCCGCACCGTTCCAGACCGTGATCAGGAGCTTTTCGATGCGCAGTATCCAGAGTTCCCCCGCCCGCGCCGCCTGGCTGCTGGGCGCGCTCGCGCTGGCACCGCTCCCCGCCGCGGCGCAGGGCGTGCCCGCGGATGCGGACATCCAGCGGCGCGTGGACGCGGTGACGCCCAAGGTGGTGGCGTGGCGGCGCGACATCCACCAGAACCCGGAGCTGGGGAATCGCGAGGTGCGCACCGCCCGCCTCGTCGCCGAGCACCTGCGCGGGCTGGGGATGGAGGTGCAGACGGGGGTGGCGCACACCGGCGTGGTCGGCGTGCTCAAGGGCGGCCGGCCGGGCCCCGTGGTGGCGCTGCGGGCGGACATGGACGCGCTGCCGGTCACCGAGCAGGTGAACCTTCCCTTCGCGTCGAAGGCGAGGACGGAGTACAACGGGCAGCAGGTGGGGGTGATGCACGCCTGCGGGCACGACAACCACGTCGCCATCCTCATGGGCGCCGCGGAGGTGCTGGCCGGGATGCGCGCGCAGCTCCCGGGCACGGTGAAGTTCATCTTCCAGCCCGCGGAGGAGGGACCGCCCGCCGGCGAGGAGGGCGGCGCGAAGATGATGGTGAAGGAGGGCGTGCTGGACAACCCGAAGCCGGAAGCCATCTTCGGGCTGCACGTGGGCGTGATTCCGGCGCCGGTGGGCACCATCTCGTACCGCCCGCGCGGCGCGATGGCCGCCGCGGACAACCTGCGCATCATCGTACGCGGCCGGCAGACGCACGGCGCGCTTCCGTGGCGCGGCGTGGACCCCATCGTCGTCAGCGCGCAGATCGTCCAGGGGCTGCAGACCATCGCCAGCCGCCAGACCGACCTCACCGCGGCCCCGGTGGTGGTGACCATCGGGAGCATCAACGGCGGGGTGCGCGGCAACATCATCCCCGACTCCGTGGTGATGGTGGGCACCATCCGCACGCTCGACCGGGACATGCAGACCGACGTGCACGACCGCATCCGCCGCACCGCCGAGATGATCGCGCAGAGCGCCGGCGCCACCGCGCAGGTGGTGATCGACAAGGGCGTCGCGCCGCTCACCTTCAACGATCCTGCGCTCACCGAGCGGATGCTCCCCACGCTCCAGCGCGTCGGCGGCGCGGAGCGCGTGCAGCTGGTGCCGCCCACCATGGGCGCGGAGGACTTCTCCGAGTTCCAGGCGCAGGTGCCGGGGCTCTTCGTCTTCCTGGGCGTGGTCCCCGCCGGGCAGGACCTCACCAAGGTGGCGCCGAACCACTCGCCCTTCTTCTTCGCGGACGAGGGCGCGCTGCCCGTGGGCGTGCGCGCCATGACGCAGCTCGCCGTGGACTTCCTGGCTCGCCCGGCCCCCCGCCGCTGACCACGATGAGCTTCTCGGTCGCTACGCGCCGCGCCGTGTCCCGGCCGGCGGGTGCGCTCGCCATCGTCCTGGTGCCGCTCGCGCTCTTTGCCTGCGCGCGGCGGCAGGCGGTGACGGACGGGTTCCGCGCGGGCGGGGACACGGCCGAGCTCACGCGGCTGCACGAGCGCTACCGCGTGGGCGCGATCGGCACGCGCGAGTTCACGCACGGGGAGCTTTGGAACGCGCTGGGGCCGCTGGTGGATGCCGCGGGCGGCCCGGAGCGCGAGGAGGCCGGGCGCTCGGCCGAGGGGCGCCCGATCTACCGCGTGCGCTACGGCGCGGGCCCCACGCGCGTCCTGCTCTGGTCGCAGATGCACGGCAACGAGTCCACCGCCACGATGGCGCTCGCGGATCTCTTCCGCTTCCTGGCCGAAGCGCCGGACGATCCGCGCGCACGCCGCCTGGCGGAGCGGCTGACCATCGAAGCCGTCCCCATGCTGAACCCGGACGGTGCCGAGCGGTTCCAGCGGCGCAACGCGATGGGGATCGACATCAACCGCGACGCGCGGGCGCAGGCCACGCCCGAAGGACGGCTCCTGCGCGCGGTGCACGAGCGGTTCCGACCCCACTTCGGCTTCAACCTGCACGACCAGGACGTCCGCGCCCGCGTCGGCACGAGCGACCGGCTGGCGGCCATCGCGCTGCTCGCGCCGCCGTTCGGCCCCGCGCGCGAGGACGACGCCGTGCGCATGCGGGCGAAGCGCGTGGCCGCGGTGGTGCGCATGGCCGCCGAGCCGCTGGTGGCCGGCCACGTCGCGCGCTACGACGACACGTTCAACCCGCGCGCCTTCGGCGACCTGATGCAGAGCTGGGGGACGAGCACGGTGCTCATCGAGTCCGGCGGCTGGCGAAACGATCCCGAGAAGCAGTACCTGCGCAGGGTGAACTTCGTGGCGCTCCTGACCGCGCTCGACGCCATCGCCACCGAGGCGTACGCCGCCGCCGACCCCGCCCGCTACGAGGAGCTGCCCGAGAACGGCAGGTCCGTCAACGACCTGCTCGTGCGCGGCTCCACCGTCGTGGTACCCGGGCTGGACCCCTACCGCGCCGACGTGACGATCAACTTCGCCGATCCGCTGGCGCGCCGCGGCGGTCGCATCGTGGAGGTCGGCGACCTGGCCGAATCCGCCGCCCGCGACACCATCGACGCGACGGGTCTCTTCCTGCACCCCGGCCCCGAGGCGCTCGCGCAGGACGCCCCCGGCCGCGCGGTGCTGATTGTGGACCGCCCCGCATCGTTCGTCCTCCGACGCGGCCGCGATGCCGCCAGCGCGGTGGTGTGGAGGATGGCGGCGGAGACTCCGCGCCAGGCACCGCCCCTCGTCCAGTAACGGACCCGCGGACTCGCGCGATCCTCAAGCCAATGGATACCATGTCCAGGCCCGCCGCCCTGCTCGCCCTCCTCTGCATCCTCGCCGCGTGCAGCTCGGATCCGAAGGAGTCCACCGAGGACAGCGGAGTCGAGAGCGAGCCCGCGGGCCCCTCGTCGGCCATCCCCACCGTCCAGCCCTCCACACCCACCTCGCCGGACACCACCGCCGCGTCTATGGCGCCCGCCGACACCAGCACGACCCTGCCAGCCACGACTCTGGAAGAAGCGGCGCCGCCTCCCGAGCCGTGACTGAGCACCTTTGCGTACCTGGACGAACCCCACTCTGATGAACCGCTACGGCATCACGACTGACGATCTCGATCATGTGCGGCTACTGCGGCACTGGCGTTGGCTGGTGCCGGCCTCGTGCACGATCCTTTTCGGCACCGCCCTTGGGGACCTGTTCCTCGAAGACGCGGGAGGCGCCGTGCACTGGCTCGACGTCGGGAGCATCGAGCTGACCCCCGCCGCGCCCAGCCGGTCCGCGCTGGCTGAGGCCTGGGAAGATGAGGCGCAGCGGAACTACTGGTTCGGTCCGGGTCTCGTGGACGCGATCGAAGCTCAGGGCCTGACGCGCGGCCCGGGCGAGTGCTTCAGCTACGTCATGCTCCCCGCGCTCGGAGGCGAATTCGAGCCGCCCAACTTCCTTGTCCGCTCCCTCTACGATCACCTGGACGGCTGGGGACCGATCTGCGAACAGATCGCCACCATGCCGGATGGGGCGCAAGTGGAGCTTCGCTCGTTGTAGCTTATAACCGCCACCCATTCCTGTGGCGTTTATAAGCGGCAGCAGGGGGGATATGCGAGGATTGATACGAGCCCCCGTGATGTTGGCAGTTGATCAGGCCGGTCTCACCCAGTGACGCTCAGCGCGCCCGCCTTGCGAGAGCGCGGCTTCGGACGCACGACAATTTTGACGTCGCGCCCCAGGAGCATGAGGAAGTGGAAGAGGCGTTCGAAGCTGAATTTCGAGAGCTTTCCACGCATCAGATCGGAGATCGTAGGCTGAGTCGTGCCGAGCATTTTCGCGGCGTCCGCCTGCGTAAGATGCCGATGCTGGATGATGCTGGTGATCTGGCGGAGCAACTCCGCGCGGGCTTGTGCCTCGGTGGCGTCATCACGCCCTGCGTCTGTCCAGACGTTGCCGCTGCTCGTCTCGAACTCCACGCTCGTCTCCGGCATCATGTCTTTCTCCTTTCTGGGCATCAGCGCTTCTTCTTTAGTGGGCTCTCATAAGGTGTGCGTCGCTCCTTAGTCGCCACCTCTTCCACATAGTGCTTCTTCGCTGCCCGGTATCGATCGAGGATCAGATCCATGTCCGATTTCGGAATCGCGATCCCACTTTTTGATTTCTTCTTGAAAGCATGCAGCACGTAGACCACGTCACCGATCTTCGTAGTAAACCGCCCGGAAGGTGTCGGTGTCATGATCGTCAGCCAATTCCAGGATCCCGAGCCCCTTCAGCTTTCCTCGGTGAGGGGTGTTGCCGAGGGAATGACTCTCACTCCGGCCTGCACGGAATCAAGAGCGTACCCCAGATCGTCCTGCACTTCGGGGGGAAACGCCATGTAGTCCTTCTTCGACGAACCCGCCCAGAAAAGATCCTTCCGCTTCGACGGCCTCATACGAACAGGGTTCAGGGTGGCTAGCGCCCACACTGGTATATACCAGAAACAATATATTCGGTCAAGCGCCGATTGGCATGCTCAGGGAGTCGCGTCACCCGCAGGAACTTGACAACGAGCTCGCAATCTGACAAAGTCTTGCTTCGGGAGTCGCGTCCCTCTGGCGGTTGTGCGTGCGTCTGCACGCCACCCTGCCGTGCCATCCTAACGGAAGGCAAGAGGAATGCGGCTCCTTTCGTCGTTTCTGGACCTTTGCTTCGGATGCAGGGAGAAAGTGGTGCCGATGCTCGGAACGTCAGTCAGAACACCGCGATTTTCGCTGCCCCCACGTGCCGGTGCGCGGGCGTGCGGCATCAGCGTCGTGCCGGAGACAGAAGCATACACGAGGATCGTTCCGGCGTAGCCTGTTCGGCACGCGGAACCGGGGGGAGCGCCCTGCCTCGTGACACCTGAGGCGGGGCCTTTTTGTGGCCCGCGAACGCACATCACCCGACAAACCACGCGGGACACATGCTGTTGACGATCACCACCACGCACCGGCCGGCGACGGACCTGGGGTATCTGCTCTACAAGAACCCGGCACGCGCGCAGAGCTTTCCCCTCTCGTTCGGGCAGGCGCACGTCTTCTACCCGGAGGTGTCGGAGGAGCGGTGCACGGCGGCGGTGCTGCTCGACGTCGATCCGGTGGGGCTGGTGCGCGGCGGGTCGGGGGGGGCGGACCAGCAGTACGTGAACGACCGGCCGTACGTCGCGTCGTCGTTCCTGAGCGTTGCGATCGCGCAGGTGTTCGGGAGCGCGCTGTCGGGGAAGAGCAAGGACCGGCCGGAGCTCGCTGCCACGCCGATCCCGCTGGAGGCGCGCATCGCCGTCGTCCCCTGCCGCGGCGGCGAGGAGATGCTGCGGCGCCTGTTCGAGCCGCTCGGCTACGCGCTGGAGGTGGAGCGGCATCCGCTCGACGAGACGTTCCCGGCGTGGGGCGAGAGCCGCTACCACACCGTCACGCTGCGGGGCACGGCGCGGCTCGCCGATCTGCTTCGCCACCTGTACGTGCTGGTGCCGGTGCTGGACGACGCCAAGCACTACTGGGTCGGCGACGACGAGGTGGAGAAGCTGCTGCGCCAGGGCGAGGGCTGGCTCGCCGCCCACCCGGAGCGCGACATGATCGCCCGCCGCTACCTGCGCCACCGCCACAGCCTCGCGCGCGAAGCCCTGTCGCGGCTCGTGGAGCAGGAAGAGCCCGAGGCGGACGAGGAGACGCCGGCGGAGGCGCCCGAGGTGGTGGCGGAGGAACGGATCGGCCTCAACCAGCAGCGGCTGGGCGCGGTGGCGGCCGCGCTTCGGGCGAGCGGCGCGGCGCGGGTGGTGGACCTCGGCTGCGGCGAGGG
>DASWNZ010000170.1:0-7093 GCA_036398975.1 Longimicrobium sp. | reverse complement strand
CGGCGTTTCGCCGGGCGCGCGCGAGATGCGGGTGACGGCGCTCGGGTACAGGGAAGGGCGCTTCAGCGTGGAAGCGGCCAACGGGCGCACCGTCACGCTCCTCGTGGTCCTCGACCCATCCGCCATCGCGCTGGAGGCGATCCGGGTGCGGGCGGCGCGCGACCCCGCGGGGGCCACCGTGCTGGACCGCGCGGCCATAGAGGCGTCCGGCGCGCGCGAGCTGGGGGAGGTCCTCCGCGACCAGGCGGGGGTGGTCGTCACGCGGCAGGGCGGGCCGGGGTCGCCCACGCGCGTATCCATCCGCGGGAGCAGCGCGAACGAGGTGCTCGTGCTCCTCGACGGCGTCCCGCTCAACTCCGCGCTCACCGGCGACGCGGATCTCTCCACCGTCCCGCTGGAGTCGGTGGAGCGGGTGACGGTGCTGCGCGGGGCGCAATCGGCGCGCCATGGCGCGCGCGCGCTGGCGGGCGTGATCGCGGTGGAGACGAGGCGTCCGCGCGGCACCGAGCTTTCCGCGCGTGCGGCGGCGGGGAGCTGGGGCGAGCGGCGCGGCGCCGTGTCCGTCGGCGGGCGGCGCGGCGCGGGGGCGACGGCGCTCTCCGGCTTCGCGTCGGTGGAGGGCCAGCGCTCGGAGGGCGACTTCCGCTACCTCGTCCCCGACTTCCGCGGCGGCGGGACGGCGGTGCGGCGCAACGCGGATGCCGGATCGCTCTCCTTCCTCGCCAGCGGGCGTGCGGAGCGGGCGGGCGGCGAGGTGGGGGTGCGGGTGGATGGCTTCACCACGCGGCGGGGGATGCCGGGAGGGATCGCGCAGCCGGAGCTCGGCGCGCGGCAGGAGCAGGACCGCGCCGGCGCCGCGCTCTCCGCCCGCCTCCCGGGCGCGGGCGTGGAGTGGCGGATGGACCTCGACGCGCAGCATCAGCGCGCCCGCTTCCGCGATCCCGAACCCAACGTCGGCGGCGCGTACGACGACGAGGTACGCGCCCGGGCCGCCGGCGCCGCGATATCGGCGCGCGCTGGGCGGGGATCGCTGGACGTGGTCGGCGGGGCGGAGGCGCGCAGTCTTGGCGTCACCACCTCCCTGCTCGCCGACGACGCCCCCGATGGACAGGCGCTCGGCGCGGTGTGGCTGCAGGGGCGTTGGGGACGCGCGGTCGGCGCGGGGTGGACGCTCGACCTCCTCCCCGCAGCGCGCGCGGACTGGAGCACCCGGGTGCGCGGCACGACCCTCTCGCCGCGCATGGGCGCATCGGCCGCGCGGGGACCCGTGGCGGCGCGCGTCTCGGTCGGGAACGCCTTCTCGCCGCCTACCCTGGCCGATCAGTTCTTCCACGAAGGCGTCCTCGTCAAGCCCAACCCCGACCTCCGCCCCGAGCGCGTGCGCGGCGAAGTGGAGGGTGCGCTCGAGCTGCGCGACGCCGCCATCGGCGCGCTGCGCGTCGATGCCGAGCTCGCCGCCTACCGCGCGGACGTCGCAGGCATGGTGCTCTGGTTCCCCGACCACCGCTTCCGGTGGAGCCCGCGCAACTTCGACGTGCGGCGTGCCGGCGCGGACGTACAGGCCCGCGTCCGTTTTCCCTGGGCGGATGCGGAGCTGCGCGGCACCGCGTCGCGCGCGGCGGTGGAGTACACGGGCGCGGTGCTGAGCGGGCAGGTGGCCTTCCGCCCGCGCCACACGGCGAGCGCGGCGGCCGCTGCGCGCCTCCCGGGCGGAATCCGGGCCGAGCTGCAGGGGCGCTGGGTGGGCGAGCGCCGCTCCGTAGCGGGCGACACCCTCAACCTGCTGGAGCCTTACGCGATGGCCGACCTGCGCCTCGCCCGCCCCTTCGCGCTGGGCGCGTGGGCGGGCGAGGGCACCTTCGCCATCGAGAACCTGGCCGACACTCACGCGGCCATGCTGGTGGACTATCCGTATCCGGGCCGTGCCTGGACGCTGGGCGTGCGCCTGCGCAGGGGCGCGCCCCAAACATCATCATCCTCAGGATCGACAGACCGATGAACCACAGCATCATCCTGCGCCGCCTCGGCGTCTTCGCCGCCGCCGCCCTCCTCGCCGCCTGCGAAGGCGACTCCACGGGCAACGAGCAGCCCTTCATCCTCGACGGCGACGAGCCGGTGGCCATCGTGGTCAACTCGCTCGGCAGCTCTCTGACCCTGGCCCGCCGCGGCGACACGTCCCAGGTGCGCCAGATCCCGTTCGGCGCGTCGGCGGCGGTGACGCCGACGGGGCTTTCGGTGCAGGGGCGCCGCGCCGCCGTGCCGCTGGGGAACGCGGCCAGCGTCGCGGTGGTAGACCTGGAGGCGCTGCGCGTCACGCGCTTCTTCCTCTTCCCCAAGGGCAACGCCACCGGCTCCGCCTTCGCGGACGACACCACGGTGCTGGCCGCCAACTTCATCGACGACTACGTGGGCCGCGCCACACTGGGGCAGGCGAGCGACAGCATCCGGCAGACGGTCAGCGTGGCCCCGGCGCCGACCGCCATCGTCATCGCCGCGGGACGGGCGGCGGTCGTGTCCAGCAACCTGGACGCGAACTACGTCCCGGCGGGGAACGGCGTAGTCACCTTCCTCGACCCGCGCACCCTGCAGGTGCAGGGCGTGGTGCAGATGGGCGGGATCAACTCCACCGATGCCGCGATGGGCTCCGACGGGCTCCTGTACGTGCTGAACACGGGGAACTACGTCTCCGACGCCAGCGTCACCATCGTCAACCCGCAGACGATGCGGGCGGATGCCACGGTGGGCGGCTTCGGCGCCGGGGCGCAGAGCATCCACATCGACCCGGCGGGGCTGGCGTACGTCTCCGGCTACGGCTTCGGCACGGTGGTCTGGAACACGCGCACTCGTACGTTCGTGCGCGGATTGGACAACCCGGTGTGTGCGAAGCTGGCGAGCGGCGCCTGCCGCGGCGCGTTCGATGCGACGACGGATGTGCAAGGAAATCTCTACCAGGCGTTCTTCGGGAGCCCGGCGGAGAACCTTGCGCCGCGGGTATTCGTGTACCGCCCCGGCGACTTCGCCCTCGCCGACAGCATCTCGTCGGTGAACGGGCCTAGCGCCCTCGAGGTCCGCAGCTTCTGACGTAGCGGCCCGGGGGGTGGATGCACGGAGGAACGTGACCATCGATCGTGCCCCGCGGGGTGGATGCGCTCGTGCATCCCCCCGCGCAGTGGACGTGACCAACCCTTCCGGGAATGCAATTGCTTCGATCCAGCTGGCGCCGCACCCTCACCGTGCTCCTTGCGGCCACCGCCGCCGCGTGCGACGGTGACCTGACCTCACCCGACGGCGTGGGCAATCCCACCGTCGACCGCGTGGCGGTGGTGGTGAACCGCGTCGACCGGACGCTCACCGTCATCCCCTTCGCCGCGCGCGAGGCGTCGCGGACGATCCCACTGGGCGCCGCGGGGGCTCCCGTGGACCTGGCCGTCCGCGGCGAGCTGGCCGTGGTGCCCATGGGTGCGGGGGGCGGCGTGGCGATCGTCAACCTCCGCACCGGCACGGTGGAGCGGATGGTGGCGATGGCGCCCGGCCTCGATGCCCGCCGCGCCGCCTTCATCAGCGACACCGTCGTGGTGGTGACCAACCCCATCCGCGGCACCCTCACCCCGCTCAACCCGCTGACCGGGCGCGTGGGCGCCTGGACAACGGCTGGGGGCGAGGCACCGGCCGATCTCCTGCGCTCCGGCTCGCGGGTCTACGTGCTGAACGGCGCGGCCGGGTCGCGGACCAACGGGATGGTCACCGTTCTGGACACGCTGCTGCGCCCGCTCGGCTCGGCACCGCTCTCCGGCACGAACCCGGTCGCGGCGGTCGCGCGGGGTGAACTCCTGTACGTGCTCCTGGCGGGCCAGCCGGCACAGGGCAACAGCTCCGTCTCGGCGATCGACGTCGGGACGATGCGCGAGAGGTCGTCCGTCGTCGGCTTCGGCGAATCGCCCGAAAGCATGGCCTTCGATGCGCGCGGCGGCCTGTACGTGCCCGTCCGGCAGCAGGGGCTGGTGATCTTCAACCCGGTGACGGGCATCTTCCTGCGCGGCGCCGGCTCGCCCCTCCCGCTGGGGGGGATGGATGACGCCGTCCGCGTGGCGTCGGACCCGGCCGGCTTCGTCTACGCGCTCCTGCCCGGAGCGTGCGAGCGGGCTGGGACGCTCGTGAGGCTCGACCCCGACGGCACCCCCGCCGCCAGCGCCCTCACCGGCATCTGCCCCGCCGACGTCGAGTTCACCTCCCTCCCACCGCGCTAGCAGCCCGACGGGGGTGGACGCCCGCATGCGTCCACTCCCATTCTGTCGGGATGCACCACCTCTCCAGACCGCTCCGCCGCCCCGCGCTCATCGCGAGCGCTCGCCCCAGCGCCTGAGATGACCGACCCCGCGAGCTCCGCGCCCGTCGCCGGGACGCGTATCATCCGCCTTCACGACCGGCGCGCCATGGCCGCCAACGTGTCGGACCTCGGCGCGAACGCGATCGCCGCCTTTGGGGTGCTGTCCGCGGCTTCGGGCGCACTCCCGGTGACCACCACGGCGGGCGCGGTCATCGCGGCCGCGGAGGCAGTGGCCGGCATCGCGCTTCTCATAGCGATCATCGGCGAGGTGCGTGAGATGCGCGCCGGAGTGGACGACGACGCGGGAAAGATCTCGTGGGTCACCCTCTTCGCCGCCGTGGTGCTGATCGCAGAATGCGTGCAGAGCTACTACGACAAGGGGCGCGTCCCACGCCCCGCGGCGGTCAGCGCCGCCGCCACCCTGGTGCTCGCCTTCTTCATCCCGCGCCTCAAGCGGCGGCGCGCCGAGCGGCAGGTGCTGCGTCTGGACGCCGAGGGCATGTTCATCCGCCCGGGTAAGTTCCGCCGCTTCTCCGCCGCCTGGACCGAGATTGCCGCCCTCCGCCGCGACGGCACCGCCCTCCACGTCCACCTTCGCGACGGCCGCACGCGCACCCTCCGCCTCCGCACGATCCGCAACCGCGACGAGGTCTTCGCCGCGCTCACGGAGGCCGCGGCCGAGCACGGCATCCCCGCCGCCCCGCCCGCACCGCTGCCAGCGCGATGAAGATCCGCGTGCTGAGCGACCTCCATATGGAGTTCGCGCCCTTTGATCCACCTCCTGTGAACGCCGACGTCGTGGTGCTGGCCGGCGACGTGGCGCCGGGGCTTCGCGGCCTCGCGTGGGCCCGCACCGCATTCGGTGAGACGCCCGTGGTGTACGTGGCGGGAAACCACGAGTACTATCGCCATGCCATCCCCAAGCTGAGCGACGACCTGTCGCGCGAGGCGGCGGGGAGCCCCGTGCGCTTCCTTGAGAACGCCGAAGCGGTGGTGGCCGGCGTGCGATTCCTGGGCTGCACGCTCTGGACGGACTTCGACCTGTTCGGAGACCGGCTGCACTCCGCTGCCGCGGCTCAGGCGGCGATGAACGACTTCAAGCTGATTCGCATGGCTCCGCGGTACCGCCGGTTCGGCCCCGGCGACGCGCGCACGCTGCACCTGCGGAGCGTTCGCTGGCTCCAGGAGCGGCTGTCGATTCCCTTTGCGGGGCCTACGGTCGTGGTCACACACCACGCGCCCAGCACGCGATCGTGCGCGCCGGAGCGGGTCCATGATCCGCTGAACGCCGCCTACGCCAGCGACCTCGAGAGCATGCTGGACGGCTCCGCCGCTCTGTGGATCCACGGCCACACGCATCACTGCGTAGACTACGATGTCGGCGGCACACGCGTCCGAAGCAACCAGCGCGGCTACCCGGACGAGGGCGTCCGCGGCTTCGATCCGGGACTGGTGATCGATCTATAGCGAGCTGGCGATGTTCCCCCACAGTGGTACGGCGTGCATTTCGCGGCACGCCCAGCTCCACCGGTGCACAGTCGGGCGCCATTTAGAGCGCGTGAAAGCCGCCAGCTTCGTCTTGATCGAAGCCGCCGCTGGCCCAGTGGTGCGTGTAACTTGCAGTCGGATAGGGGTGTACACAGATTGGTCAGTAACACTGCGACCAGGGGAGAAACGATGACCAGTCTGCTCAAACAGGCAATCGCAGAGGCCACCGCGCTGCCTGATGCCATCCAGGACCGAATTGCGTCGGGTCTGCTCCAGGCGATTCGTGATGCACAGTGGGAAACGACCCTACACTCCCCTGAGTCGCTCGCGGTTCTGGACGGTTGGGCCGCCGAGGCCCTGCGTGATCTCGAAAGCGGCGCCGTGGAGCCGATGGAGTGCGACACTCAGTGAAATCCGTTCGGAACGCGCGGTTCAGAAAAGCATTTGAGAAGCTGCCAAACGCGGTTCAACAGAACGCCCGGAATGCGTACCAACGCTTCCGGGCGAATCGGTTCGACCCTGCGCTGAAGTTCCACGAAATCAAGGGAACCCGGAGCCCAGACGTGTACGCCGTCGATGCCGGAACGTACCTGGGTACCGCGTACCGGGCTCTGGGAATCTGGCAAAAGAGGAAAGATGTGATCGTGTGGTTCTGGATCGGCTCGCACGAGGAGTACAACCAGTTGATCAAGCGGTTGTAGCCGTGAAGTGCTGCTGAGGCGTCCGGAACGCCGTGTTGAGTCTCGGCCGGATGTTCGCGCGGGGCGGGCAGTCGGTGCGGGGGAGAGACGACGGGCAGGCACGCAGGTCTGCCCCTACGGAAATGGTACGGCGTGGCGGGCGCCTGCGCGGCGGCGAGCACGGCGAAGATCCATGCAATAAACCCCCTCCCCCAGGCAGTTTTGGGGGAGGGGGATGCGTCGCGGAGCGACGCTGGGGGTGAGGGCCCCGCGGCGCCCCGGTGGTGCCGACCGCGAAGCCTCGGCTACTTGTGGCGGTACGTGATCCGCCCGCGGGTGAGGTCGTACGGCGACATGGCGAGCGTGACGCGGTCGCCTTCCAGCACGCGGATCTTGTTCTTGGACATGCGGCCGGCCGCGTAGGCCAGCACCTGGTGCCCGTTCTCCAGCTTCACGCGGTAGTTGCGGTCGGGGAGCACCTCCGTCACCACGCCTTCGACCTCGAACCCTTCCTGCTTCGCCATTCAGCCTCCAGTGGATGCGTTCGCCGGTGCCCGATACGAGCGTCGGCGCGCGGAGGCCCCCCCCCCGCGCCCAC
>DASWNZ010000169.1:0-3628 GCA_036398975.1 Longimicrobium sp. | reverse complement strand
CTTCCTCCAGATCGTCGCCCTCGGCCCACTCGTCATCGTCCTCGTCCCACTCCTCGTCGTCCTCGTCGTCCCACTCGTCGTCCTCGTCGAGGTCGTCCTCGTCTTCCCATCCCTCTTCGCCATCGCCGCTCCACTCGTCGTCCTCTTCGTCCTCGAAGCGCGCAAGGATCGCGTCCTCGAGGTCGATCTCCTCACCGGTCGCCGGGTGAGCCATCGCGTTCGGCATTGCCAGAGTCTCCATGGTAGGCGGGATACGGAAGAGAGGCGCGGACCCGTGCCGACGGGTCCTCGTCGCGCGACGAAAGTAAGCGGCGCCCCCGGCCTGTCAAGGCTTGAATAACCGTTCCGCGCCGCATACGCAAATACCGCGTCATTCTCGTGCCGTTCCCACCACAAACGAAGCGCGCGCCGCTCCCGTGTGGGAACGGCGCGCTCGCCGCCGGCCTGGAACCGCTCAGGCGCTGGCGCGGGATGCCTTCTTCCGGTCGCTGGCGTTCAGCAGACGCTTGCGCAGACGTAGCGCCTTGGGGGTCACCTCGATCAGCTCGTCGTCGGCGATGTAGCCCATCGCGTCCTCCAGCGTCATGATCCGCGGCGGCTCCAGCAGGACGTTGTCGTCGCTGCCGGAGGCGCGCATGTTGGTGAGCTTCTTCCCCTTGGCGACGTTGACCTCCATGTCGCCCTGGCGCGAGTTCTCGCCCACGATCATCCCCTCGTACACCGGCAGGCCGGGGGCGATGAAGAAGGTGGAGCGCTCCTGCAGGTTGCCCAGCGCGAACGCCACGCTCTCGCCGTCCACCATGCTCACCAGCACGCCGCGGTTGCGGGTGCTCATGTTCCCCACGTACGGGCCGTACTCCAGGAAGCGGTGGTGCAGGAGCCCCTCGCCGCGCGTGTCGGTGAGGAACTCGGAGCGGTAGCCGAAGAGCCCGCGCGCCGGCACGCGGTACACCAGGCGCACCAGCCCGCCGCCGGGGTTCTTCATCTCGATCATCTCCCCGCGGCGCTGCCCGAACTTCTCGATCACCGGCCCCATCAGCCCCTCGGGGACGTCCACGGTGACCTCCTCGTACGGCTCCATCAGCTCCCCGTTGGGGCCCTTCTTGAGGATCACGCGGGGGCGCGACACGGCGAACTCGTACCCTTCGCGGCGCATCGTCTCCATAAGGATCCCCAGGTGGAGCTCGCCGCGGCCGGAGACGGTCATGGTGTCCGGAGAATCGGTGTCTTCCACGCGCAGGGCGACGTTGCTCTCCAGCTCCTTCATCAGGCGGTCGCGGAGCTGGCGCGAGGTCACGTACTTCCCTTCCCGCCCGGCGAACGGCGACATGTTCACCATCATGTCGACCGAGACCGTGGGCTCCTCGACGGCGATCCCCAGCAGCGCCTCGGGGTGCTCCGGGTCGCAGATGGTGGAGCCGATGTCCACGTTGGGCAGCCCCGCCACGGCGACCACGTCGCCGGCGGATGCGCTCTCCACTTCGCCGCGCTCCAGCCCCTCGAAGGAGAAGAGCTTGCTGATGCGGGCGCGCGCCATGCCGGGCGCGTCGCCCTCGTGGCCGTGCTCCAGCAGGATCACCGGCTCACCCACCCGCGCCACGCCGCGCTCGATGCGCCCGATGGCGAGACGCCCCAGGTACGGCGAGTAGTCGATGGTGGAGACGAGCATCTGGAAAGGCCCGTCCGCGTCGCCCGTGGGCGGCGGAATCGTCTTGACGATGGTGTCGAAGAGGGGCGTGAGGTCCTTGCGCTCGTCCTCAGCCTCGTACATCGCCACGCCCTCGCGGCCCACGGCGTAGAGGAAGGGGCAGTCGAGCTGGTAGTCCTTTGCCTCCAGCTCCATGAACAGCTCCAGCACCTCGTCGTGCACGCGGTGCGGGTCGGCGTCGCCGCGGTCGATCTTGTTGATGATGACCACCGGCTGCAGCCCCAGCTCCAGCGCCTTGCGCGTGACGAAGCGCGTCTGCGGCATGGGGCCCTCGGCCGCGTCCACCAGCACCACCACCCCGTCCACCATGCGGAGGATGCGCTCCACTTCGCCGCCGAAGTCGGAGTGGCCCGGGGTGTCGACGATGTTGATCTTGGTGTCGGCCCAGCGGACGGACAGGTTCTTGGCCAGGATGGTGATCCCCCGCTCGCGCTCCAGCGGGTTGGAGTCCATCACCCGCTCCGCAACCTGCTGGTTCTCGCGGAAGGTTCCGGCCTGGCGCAGCATGTGGTCGACCAGCGTGGTCTTGCCGTGGTCGACGTGCGCGATGATTGCGATGTTGCGAATGGCCATATGAATCTCGGTCCCGTGCGGGCTCGATCGAAGTCTAGGTTTCACCAAACGAAAGCGGGCGCCTCTTACGGGAGGTGCCCGCCCTCGGTGTGCAGCCATGTAAAATAACGGGTTTACCTCCCGCGGTCCACCCCCGACGCGATTGTTGACAACATGCTGTCATCCGTCGTATCCTTCCCGGGCAGATGACAGGATGCTGTCATCACCGATCCGCGTGCCGACCGGAGGATGTCATGGAGCAGAAGATCGTGCACCTGTTCGTGCTGGACACGATGGCGGATTGGGAGCCGGGGTACGCCGTCAGCGGGATCAACCAGCCGGCGTACCAGGCGAATCCAGGGCGCTATACGGTGCGCACCGTCGGCGCCACCCGCGAGCCGGTTCGTACGATGGGCGGCGTGACGATCCTCCCCGACTTCGCGCTGGAGGAGGTGACGCCCGGCGAGAGCGCGATGCTGATCCTTCCCGGCGCGGAGACGTGGGAACGGGGCGAGCACGCCGCGGCGGCGGAGAAGGCGCGCGAGTTCCTGGAGGCGGGCGTGCCGGTGGCCGCCATCTGCGGCGCGACGTCGGGCCTCGCGCGGTGCGGTCTCCTGGATGCGCGGCCACACACGAGCAACGCGCCGGAGTACCTCGCCGCCGCGCCGGGTTACGCGGGCCAGTCGCACTACGCCGGCGGCCCAGCGCTGCGCGACGGCGACCTGATCACCGCCAGCGGCACCGCGCCGCTGGACTTCGCGCGGCTGATCTTCGAGCGGCTGGAGCTGTACGCGCCGCCCGTGCTGGACGCATGGTACCAGCTCTACAGCACCGGCGATGCGTCCGCGTTCTACGCCCTGGAAGCGGGCGGCGAGGCGTGAGCGAGGCTCCGCGCCTGGTCCGCTCGGCGGCGGGCGATGCACTGACGGAGCTGCTGCTGCGCGTCTTTCGCCTGAACGGGCTCTTCCTTTCCGAGGCGGAGGAGATCGCGCGGCCGACGGGGCTCACGCCGGCGCGGTGGCAGGTTCTGGGCGCCGTTCTGGCGCAGCCGCGCACCGTGTCCGGAATCGCGCGCGTGATGGGTCTGACGCGGCAGAGTGTGCAGCGGCTGGCGGACGCGCTGGTGGAGGCGGGGATCACCGAGTACGTAGACAACCCCGCCCACCGCCGCGCGAAGCTGCTGCGCCCCACCGCCGCGGGCTGGGCCGCCATCGAGGTCATCCGCCCCCGCCAGTACGCCTGGACGCACCGCGTGACGGCGGAGATCGGCGCGGAGGAGCTGAGCGCGGCGGTCGCGACGATGGACCGCGTGATCGAGCGGATCGAGGAGATGGAGTAGCGGGCGGGGCAGCCCCCTCCCCCGCTCGT
>DASWNZ010000168.1:0-1873 GCA_036398975.1 Longimicrobium sp. | reverse complement strand
CCTGGTAGTCCGACGAGTTGCTCGCGCCCACCGTCAGCGCCGCGGAGGCGCGGGCGGGGGAGTAGTAGCAGGCGTTGTCGTTCCAGTTTCCGGCGGCCACCACCACGGTCACGCCCGCGTTCACCAGGTTCTGGAGGGCGTCGTCCACCGACTGCATAGCGCCGCCGCCCAGCGACATGTTGACAATCGCCGGCTTCACGTGGTAGTAGCGGACCCAGTCCATTGCCGCGATGATGGTGGACCACTGCGACCCGCCGCTGCACCCGAACACGCGCACCGACACCAGCGACACGCCTTTTGCGACGCCGTAGTTGGTGCCGCCGACCGTCCCGGCCACGTGCGTTCCGTGGCCGTTGCAGTCCTGCCCGTTCCCGCCCACGTAGTCCGCGCCGACCGACGCGCGCCCGCCGAACTCCCAGTGCGAAGTCTCTATGCCCGTGTCGATGATGTACGCCCTGACGCCCGAGCCCGTGCTGCTGTACGTGTAGGTGCCGCTGAGGGGAAGGTCGCGCTGGTCGACGCGGTCGATCCCCCAGGTGGCGTACGGCTGGGTGGTCTGCACCAGGTGCACGGGCTTGTCCTGCTCCACGTACGCCACGTTCGGGTTGCGGCGCAGCGCGGCCACCGCGCCCTCGGGGAGGGTGGCGGCGAAGCCCTTGATAGCGTGCTGATACGTGTGGTGCATCGTCCCGCCGTGCGCCGCCACGAGCTGCCGCGACAGCCCGGGCGCGTCGCTCACGTCGCGCTTGAACACGACGACGTACCGGTTGGGGATCACCTCGCTCGCGCGTCCCGCCTGGCGGGACGCCGCCGGCGCTTCGGCCGGGAGGGTGGGTCCGCTGGGCACGTCCGAGCACGCCGCCAGCCCGATGGCGACCGCCGCCGCCGCGAACAACCGCCTGCACTTCATGGACATCTTCCCGTCCTCCTGTGTACTCCGGGTGTAAGATGGCCCCGCCGCCTCCCGGAGTGGCGTGCGTGTCGGGGCTCGGACGGCAGGAGAGCCGTCCCCGGCGAAGCGGTGCATCGCACCGCGACATACTCGGCGGGCGCTTCTAACGGGACTGCGCGTGTGAGATCCGTCCTTCCGTTTGATCTTCAGCGCGCAACCTTTAGCGCCTGTTGCTAAGCATCGTAGCAGATCTAAATCGCGCCCCGTCTCCAGGGAACAGAGTGGACATTGTGTCCTCCGGGCGCCAACGAGCGTGCGGATTGTCCGCCCGAACTGGATCAGGGAGTCGCCATTCGGATACTCTGTTTGCGACTACAATATGCAAATAATTTGCCAGAGGCGCGGCTGGCTGGGGCCCGTTTCCGACCCGGTGGTGCGCCGCTACATTGCGCGTCTTCATCACGTGTGCAGGGACCCCCGCCAGGAGAGACCAGCGCCATGAAAGCTTCGCTTCGCTCCATCACAGCCATGATTCCCGCAGGCGGCAGCCTGGACGAGGCGATCCGGTTCTACACGGAGGAGCTCGGCTTCTCGGTGACGTGGCAGGCGGGGAACATGGCGGGCATCGAGCGCGACGGTGTGGGCTTCAACCTGGTCGTCAACACCAACCGTGCGTGGGCGGAGAACGCCAGCTTCAGCATCGGCGTCTCGGACGTGGACGCGCTGTACGCCGAGTACGGCCGGACCTCGGCGCGGGTAGGGCCGCTGGAGGAGAAGCCGTGGGGGCGCCGCGAGTTCCACATGATCGTTCCGTCCGGCGTCTGCATGCAGTTCTACCAGGTGGGTACCTGAGGTCGATTACGGGCGGCGGTGTGGTGTCGGGCACGGGCAGCCACGTGGGGCGGCCCCTACGGGTTTGGGTGCGTGGGGCGAGGGATGGAGCGGGGCAGGGGGTGGGCAGACACGCAGGTCTGCCCCTAC
>DASWNZ010000167.1:0-18738 GCA_036398975.1 Longimicrobium sp. | reverse complement strand
AGCCAGATAATCTCACGCATAGGGCTGGTCTCCTGTCCGAATGCGGCCTCGGCCGCATGTGGCTCTGATGCTCCTGCGTTCGCACGGGGATCATTAATCCACGCTGAACCAGGGGGCCAGCCCTTCCATTTATTCTACGAGATCGGGGTGTGTGGGGCGAATCTCGAGGCTCGCAGAGGGCGGACACGATGAATCGCGCCCGTGAGATCTGCGCGCCTCGCAACGACATACGCCCCCTCTCTCGATAACAGAGGGCGCAGCCCTCTCCTGTTATCGGGAGAGGGGGCAGGCGAGTGTAACGAGCCGGGGGTGAGGGCCCTTCTCCCCCTCACCCGCCCTGCGCCCCCGCAGGCGGGGGAGGGGGCCGGGGGGAGGGGGCCCGCCCCGCACTGCCCAGGTACGTGAACAGCACCACCGCCACCAGCGCCGCGAAGCCCAGCTTGAACTCGCGCGGAAGGCGGGAGGGGGAGATGAAGCCCTCGATCAGCCCGGCCACCAGCAGCAGGAGCGCGGTGCCGCAGATGAGCGAGACGGCCTCGCGCCCGCGCACCACCAGCGCCTCGCGCCGCGTGATGCGGCCGGGGAGCACCAGCGCGGAGCCCAGCCACAGCCCCGCGCCGCCGGCGATGCAGATGGCGGTGAGCTCCACCACACCGTGCGGCAGGACGAAGGTCCACAGGTGCAGGCTCTGGCCGTGGTTGGCGAAGACGGCGGCCACCGAGCCCAGGCTCACCCCGTTGAACACCAGCACCCAGACGGTCCCCAGCCCCGCCAGCAGCCCGCCCGCGAACGCCAGAAAGGTCACCTGCACGTTATTGGAGACGAGCCCGCTGGCCATCGCCGGCATCATCACCTCGGGCACCTCCACGTAGCCCTCGCCGCGCGCTTCCTTGGCCGCGGCCTCCTCGGCGCGCGCCATCATCTCGGCGCCCACCAGCTCGCGGCCGCGGGCGGGGTCGCCGCGCACGTAGGCAAAGGATAGGATGCCGGGGAGGTAGAAGAGGATGGAGGCCAGTACGATCGGCTTCCACAGGCGGCGCACCAGGGCGGGGAAGCTGGACAGGACCCACCCGCGGAACCGCTGCCACGACCGCGACGGGGCGCGGTAGAGGAGGTTGTGGCCCGCGCCCACGCTGCGCTCCAGGGCGTAGAGCAGCTCGGGGGAGCCGCCGTAGGTGCGGGCGCGCGCCAGGTCCGCCGCCACCCCGCGGTACAGCGAGGCGAAGCGCGACACCGTGGCCTCGTCCAGCTTGCGGAGGCCGTCCTTTTGCGCGCCCTCCAGCAGGCGGGCGTACTCGTCCCACTCCGGGCGCTGGCGCCGCACCAGGGCGGTGGCCTGAGCGGATCCCGCGATTCCCCCCGCGCCGGCCGCGTGGCGCCGCGCGGCCTCGTCCTCGCGGGCGGCGATCAGGAAGTCCTCGGACGCCAGGAGGGTGCGGCGCGGGTCCTCCTCCAGGGAACGCGCCAGGCGCGCCACCAGCGTGCGCGCGAGCTGCCCGCGCACCGCCGGGTCCAGGTCGCGCCGCCGCTCCACGAACATGGAGAGCGCGGCGAACTCCTTGTCGGAGAGGCGCGGCGGTCCGTGCACGGCGGCGGCCGGCGCCGCTTCCTCGGGGATGCGCTGGCCGCGGTCGCGCACCACCACCGTACCCGCCGCCATGTCGCCGAGGCGCTTGGTCTGCGGATGGAGCGTCATCGCCAGCCCGCCCACGATGCACGACGGGATCGGCTGCACGTCGATGAGGCGCATCAGGTTGCGCACGGCGGCCCCCTCCAGCGTCACGGGATAGCCGCCGTCCTGCACCACCCGGAGCCCCATCCACCGCTTCCCCGGCGTCTGGCCGTCGCGCAGCCCTTCGTACAGGATGAAGTAGCCCCACTGGAGCACGAAGTACGCGGCGATGGCGATCGCGAGCCCCACTCCGGAGAACAGGCTCCCCGATCCGCCCGACGACCTCCAGACCAGGTACGCGGCCAGGAACACGCCGGCCTGCGCCAGCAGCAGGATCAGGCGGTCGATGAGCAGCGCGGTGAAGCGCGACCCGAGGTCGGCCAGCTGGTAGCCGATGGCGACGTGCTCCGGCGTCTCGACGTCCACCTGGCGGTCGTGGAGGCGCGGGGCGGTGCTGGTGGACATGCGGGGGATGGTTCGGATGGAGCGGCTTCCAGCGGTTCCTTCGAATGTACCGGAGTGCGCCTCCTCGTGCGAGTCCCGCGGCGCCGAAGTAGTTTCAGCGGCGATGTGACACCGCGGCGAGACAAACGGGGAGGACGTTGATGGATGACGGGGTGCTGCACACGGAAGCGGCGGGGGTGGTGCGGGTGGACCTGCGCTGGATGGGGATGCCGAAGCAGGTCGCGTCGTACCTTGTGTCCGACGGCGGCGAGCTGGCGGTGGTGGACTGCGGGCCGGGGAGCACCCTCCCGGCGCTGCTGGACGGCGTGCGCGCGGCCGGGCACGCTCCGGAGGCGATCACGCACCTCCTGCTCACGCACGTGCACCTGGACCACGCGGGCGCGGCGGGCGAGCTCCTGCGCGTGGCGCCGCGCGCACACCTCTACGTGCACCCGCGCGGCGCCCGCCACCTCGCCGATCCCTCTCGCCTCCTCACCAGTGCGGCACGCATCTACGGCGATCGCATGGAGGTGCTCTGGGGGACTATGCTCCCCGTGCCCGAGGCGCGCATGGCCGTGCTGCACGACGGCGACGAGGTGCGCGTGGGGCGGCGTACGCTGCGCGCGCTCGACACCCCGGGGCACGCGGTGCATCACCACGCGTACCACGACCCCGATGCCGCCCTCCTCTTCAGCGGCGACGCCGGAGGCATCCGGCTGGACGGCACTCCCTACGTGCGCCCGCCCACCCCGCCGCCGGACATCGACGTCCCCGCCTGGCGCCGCAGCATCGCGCGGATGCGGGAGCTGGCCGCGAGCCTCATCCTCCCCGCGCATTTTGGCGGGACGGGTGACGTGGCGTGGCACCTGGACGACCTGGAGGCGCGCCTGGCGGACTGGGATGCCTGGTCCCGCCGCGAGCTGGACGCGGGGGCGGACCTCGCATCGCTCACCGAGGCCCTGCGCCACAAGGCGCACGCCGAGGTCGTCACGGCCACCGGTAGCGACGAGCTGGCGCGCGCGTACGAGGCCGCGGTGCCGTCGGAGATGATGGCGGCGGGGCTCCTGCGCTCGCACACGGTAAGTGCGTGAGTGCGTTGGAGGGACGGATTTTGGGGGGCGCGGCCGAGGTGTGAGGGCGCTGGCGAGCGAGGGGCGAGCTCGGACGCGCTTGCGGTACAGGCGAGGAATGGCGGGACCATGGGCCGAAAGGGGCCCGGTCTTTGCCGTAAAAGAGCCGTCGCGCGAGAGAAGCGGCGGCCTGGGGCGATGCGCAGCGCTCCACGTGCACCTCGCGACGGCGAAAAGGGGGCGGGTGCCGCGTGCGGCGGAACAGGGTGGTTGTCAAACGGGCCGACGCGTGTATCTTGCCGCAGCAGGGGTTCGGCGCGCGTTCCGTGCCCACGCGCCCGCGGCGGAGCGTAACCCTTTCCGCCACAGCGCGATCCGCGGAACTGCGAATGGCGGGGCGGGTAGACGAATGCGGCGGGTGAATGTATTTTTATGCATTCACCGGGTTGAAAATGCGGGGCGGGGGAGAGTGCCTGGCCGGCGCGGGCCGGAAGCGGGAAACAACCGGGGGTGCGTGCTTGACAGCGGTGGAGACGCCGTGCACCTTTGGGAAACCTGAACACAGCCCGCTTCTAGCGTCAGCACCGCCTGAACACCCCGGCCTCCGCCGAGTGCCCTTCCCATCTGGCACGAGGCGGAGTTTCGATCTAACGTTCGCTACGGAGCCGGTCAGAAATCCGAGCGACCGTTCGTTCAGGAAGAGAACAGGGCCGCGCAAGGTCCTCGGCGCCGGCGGGCGGCGCCACCGCGATCCACACGGAGGGACGGAATGTTCAACAAGCTGGTCGCATCGGGCGGCGCGAAGAAGAGCTTCTGGACCGCCAAGACCATCGCAGCCTCGATCGCCCTCCATGGGCTGCTCGTGGCGGGCGCGATGGCGGCCAACCAGGGGTTCGACCCCAACGCCAAGAAGTCCGAAGAGCTCGTGGACTTCATGGACATGGAGGACGAGAAGAAGCCCGAGGAGCCCAAGCCGGAGGAGGAGAAGCCGAAGGAGCCCGAGCCGCCCCCGCCGGAGCCCGAGAAGACCGCTCCCCCGGTGGTGAAGGGCTTCCAGGAGCTCCAGCCCCCCATGGAGCCGCCCAAGGACATCCCGGCCGTGGACCCCAACCAGCAGGCGGTCAAGGTCGAGGACTTCACCGGCCAGGGGAAGGCCGGCGGCGCGGCGGACGGCATCGAGAAGGGCGTGGCGCAGCCCACGCAGGACCGCGAGGAGCCGGCGGACCAGGGTGTGTACGACATCTCCTCGGTGGAGGTGAAGCCCGCGCTCTCCAACGGCAGCGACGTGGCGCGCGCGCTGGAGCGGAACTACCCGCCGCTGCTTCGTGACGCCGGCGTCGGTGGCACGGTGATGCTCAGCTTCCGCGTGAACGAGGACGGCCGCGTGGACCCCACGACCATCGAGGTCGTGTCCAGCGACAACGAGCAGTTCTCCGAGGCGGCCAAGAAGGTGGTGGAGCGCATGCGCTTCCGCCCGGCCAAGGTGAACGACCGTCCGGTGAAGGTGCTGGTGCAGATCCCCATCACCTTCCAGCCGCAGTCCTGAGCCGCGGCGGGGTCGAGTAGAAGGAAGCGGCCGCTCCACACGGAGCGGCCGCGGCAGGGCCGGAGGAAGTGCGGCGCGCCGCGGGCGGCGCCGCGTACTGAAGTCAACCGGAAACACTCTTGTCGAAGCGCGACCCGCGCGAGGAGAAGCCAAGCCAATGTCATTCTCGATTGCTGAGATCTGGGCCGATACCGGATGGTTGAACCGGGGCATCGTGATCCTGCTCCTGCTCATGAGCGTGCTGTCGCTCTCGGTGGCCGTGGCCAAGTGGCTCCGCTTCCGCAAGATGTCAGCGGCCACGCGGGCCTTCGCGCCGGCCTTCTCGCAGGCGCTGGAGCAGGACAACATCGCCGAGGCGCTCGCCACGGCCGACCAGTACCCCAACTCGCACGTCGCCCGCGTGCTCGGCGAGTCGCTGCGCGAGGTGGCCCCGCTGCTGGACGACCCGCGCGCCGCCGGCGCCGCCATCAACTCGGCCGAGCGGTCGGTGGAGCGCGAGCAGATCCTGCTGGCCAACGACCTGAAGAGCGGGCTGGGCCTGCTGGCCACCATCGGCGCCACCGCGCCGTTCGTGGGGCTGCTGGGCACCACGCTGGGCATCGTGAACGCCTTCATGGGCATGGCGTCGCAGGGCGGCGGCCTCGAGGCCGTGTCGTCCGGTATCGCCGAGGCGCTGATCGCCACGGCCATCGGCCTGATCGCCGCCATCCCGGCGGTGTGGCTGTACAACTACTTCACCGCCAAGCTGGACACGCTCTTCTCGGAGCTCGCCTACGCCGGCCGTGAGATGATCGACTGGATGATGACCCGCCAGGCCAAGCGCGACCTGGGGATCACCACGCGCAACGCCCCCGCGTACGGAGACTGATCCATGGCTGGAACCAGGCTGGGCGGCAATGCCGCTTTCGGCGGGTCGGCCGTCCCGACGGTTGCGGGCGGCGGCTCGGACGTGACGGCCGACATCAACGTCACGCCGATGATCGACGTGATGCTGGTGCTCCTGATCATCTTCATGGTGGTCACCCCCGCGCTCGCCTTCGAGGCCAAGCTCCCCAAGGCCAAGACCGCGGCGCCGGAGAAGGAAGAGCGGGTCACGCTCGGCATCGACAAGCAGGGGAAGTTCTTCGTGGACGACAAGCCCGTCGCCGACGCGGAGCTGGAGACGCGCCTCCGCGAGGCGTACGCCAAGCGCCCGGACGACCACGTCCTGTACCTGAAGGCGGACGACAACTCCAAATACTCCCGCACGCTCACCGCCATCACGGCGGCCAGCAACGCGGGGGTGCGGCGGATCGGCGCGATCACGGAGATGCCCAAGGGCGCTCCCATTGCCAAGTAAGGAGGGTCGAACATGGGAATGGGCGTAGGCGGTTCCAAGGGCGGTCCGCAGTCGGACATCAACATGACGCCGATGATCGACGTGCTGCTGGTGCTGCTCATCATCTTCATGGTGGTGCAGCAGGGCCTACAGCGCGGCGTGTCGGTGCAGATTCCGCCGCCGCCGGACCAGAACCAGGTGGCGCAGCAGCCGCCTGACGACCAGCAGATCGTGCTGGAGGTGAAGCCGGGCCCCACCTTCGCCATCAACCAGCAGCCGGTGGAAGTGGCGGCGCTGGAGACGCGGCTGCGTGAGATCTTTGCGCAGCGCAACCGCAAGGTGATCTTCGTCAAGGGCGAGGAAGAGCTCACCTACAAGGACGTGATCCGCGCGGTGGACGCTTCGCGCGCGGCGGGAGTCACCGTCGTGGGCCTGGTGCCGCGGCCGGTGGTGGGACCCGCCACCGTCACCCCGGCGCCGGGGCAGTAAAAGACGGATAGGACAGCTTCTCCCGGACCGGCCGCCCAGCGCGGCCGGTTCCGTCTCCGCCCCTTTCCCTTCCCGCGGAGGTGTCCCATGGCCATGACCACAGGCAAGCGCGGCGGCCACGTCTCGGCGATCAACATGACGCCGATGATCGACGTGCTCCTCGTCCTGCTCATCATCTTCATGGTGGTGCAGCAGGGGCTGCAGCGCGGCGTCCAGGTTCAGGTGCCGCCCCCCACGAACGAGCAGCCGGCCGACCCGCCCGACCAGATCGTGCTGGAAGTGGCGCCGGGCGGGTCGTACCTGCTCAATCAGCAGCCGGTGGCCGCGGGCGCGCTGGAGTCGACGCTGGAGCGCGTCTTCGCGCCGCGCCCGCGCAAGGTGCTCTTCGTCAAGGGCGACGAGCACGTCGCCTACGCCGACGTGGTGCGCGCGGTGGACATCAGCCGCTCGGCAGGCGTGGAGGTCGTGGGCCTCATGCCGCGCGCCGAGCAGCCATAACCGCGTTTCACACAGAGGACGCAGAGGAGACCGAAAAGGCACAGAGGGGAACCCCCTTTCCTTTCTTCTTGCGGGTCCCCTCTGCGTCTCCGTGTGAGGCCAGCCGTTCCCCGCCGCCACACCGGAAGCTGCCGGAGTGGCGGCGGGTTGTTTCAGGCGGTATAGTTTCCCGGCAAACCGACGCGGCGCCGACGCGCGCCCACACACCCGCCCTGAATCCAGACGTTTTCGATGGAGACGCAGCGACGCCGGCTTACCCTGACGCACTACATCTTCATCGGGATGGTGGTCGGCATCCTCCTGGGCTGGGTGTTCCCGGACAGCAAGCGCGACATCCACGGCGGGTGGTCGGCGAGCGACCTGAAGCTGCTCTCCGACCTGTTCGTGCGCGGGATCAAGATGATCATCGCGCCGATCCTCTTCGCCACGCTGGTGATGGGGATCGCGGGCCACGGCGACGACCTCAAGAAGGTGGGACGGCTGGCGTTCCGCTCCATCCTCTACTTCGAGATCGTCACCACGGTGGCGTTGCTGGTGGGGCTAGTGGCGGTGAACGTGGTGCGCCCCGGCGACAACCCGCGGCTCACGGCGGCCATCCAGGCGGCCGAGGCGTCGGGCGGTCCCCCCGCGCTGGCCCAGCCCAAGGGCTTCGCGGACCACGTGCGCGACATCGTCCCCACCAGCTTCATCGACTCGCTGGCGCACAACAACGTCCTGCAGATCGTCTTCTTCTCCATCCTTTTCGCCGTGGCGCTCACGCAGGTGCGCGGTGCGCCGAAGATGGCGATCCTGGGGTTCTGCGAGGGGCTGGCGGAGACGATGTTCAAGCTGGTGGGGATCATCATGCGCTTCGTGCCCATCGGCGTGGGCGCGGCGCTGGCCGTTACGGTGGCGCACAGCGGGCTCTCCGTGCTCCTGCCGCTGATCAAGCTGGTGGCCACCTTGTGGGCAGCGCTGATCGTCTTCGTGCTGATCGCGCTCCTCCCGGTGGCGCTCATCGCGCGCGTGCCGATCCTGGCCTTCCTGCGCCAGGTGCGCGAGCCGGCCGTCATCGCCTTCTCCACCACCTCGTCCGACGCGGCGCTGCCGCTGGCGATGCAGCGGATGGAGGCGTTCGGGGTGCCGCGGCGCATCGTGTCGTTCGTGATGCCCACCGGCTACTCGTTCAACCTTGACGGCACCACGCTCTACCTGGCGCTGGCGTCGGTGTTCGTGGCGCAGGCGTCGGGCGTGGAGCTCTCCCTGGGGACTCAGCTGGCGATGATGGGAACGCTGATGCTCACCAGCAAGGGCGTCGCCGCGGTGCCGCGCGCCTCGCTGGTGATCCTTTCCGGCACGCTGGCGGCCTTCAACCTCCCGCTGGCCGCCATCACGGTGATCCTGGCGGTGGACGAGCTGATGGACATGGCGCGCACCACTGTGAACCTGGTGGGCAACTGCCTAGCTACCTGCGTGATGGCGCGCTGGGAAGGCGAGTTCACCCCCGGAATCCCGGCCGGCCTCCCCGAGAGCATCGACGTGGAGATGGTGGCCGAGGAGGAGCGGGCCGTGGCGGGCCAGCACTCCTGACACAACGGATCGGCCCGCCGCGAGCGACGCGGCGGGCCGCTTCCTTTTAGGGCCGTTGCGGAAGCGCCGCACCGTCCCTACTTTCGCGCGATTGCGGCGCCGCGGTCCGCCCGGCGCCTGACCCCCTCCTGCCCGCCCAGCCCATGCAGCAGATCTTCCGCAGGAAACCGATCTCGGAGATCCGCTCCGAGCACGTGGACCCGCAGATCGACGTCGAGCCGGGGCTGCGCCGGTCGCTGGGGATGTGGCAGCTCACCTCGCTGGGGATCGGCGCCATCATCGGCGCCGGGATCTTCTCCGGCGCGGGCACGGCCATCTCCGGCGGCCCCAACCACGTGGGCGCCGGGCCGAGCCTGGTGCTCTCGTACATCCTGGTGGCGTTCGCCTGCGGCTTCGCGGCGCTCTGCTACGCCGAGTTCGCCTCCGTGGTGCCGCAGGCCGGCAGCGCGTACACCTACGCGTACGCCACGCTGGGCGAGCTGGTGGCGTGGATCATCGGGTGGGACCTGATCATCGAGTACGCGGTGGGGAACATCGCGGTCGCGGTGTCGTGGTCCGCCTACTTCCAGACGCTCCTCGCCGGCTTCGGGCTCGAGATCCCCGGCTGGCTGGGCACCGACCCGCGTACCGCCCGCATCGCCTTCCAGGCGCTGCAGGCTGACCCGTCCATCACCGCGCAGGGGACGATCGACGCTGCGCGGATCTGGGAGACGGCGCCGCACTTCCTCGGCTTCCCCATCATCTTCAATCTCCCCGCCGTGGCGATCGTGGCGCTGATCACCTGGGTGCTGGTAATCGGCATCAAGGAGAGCGCGTGGGCGAACACGGTCATGGTGATCCTGAAGCTGGCCATCCTGGCCTTCTTCATCCTCATCGGCGCGTTTTGGGTGCGGCCGGAAAACTGGACGCCGTTCATGCCGAACGGGTGGAACGGGGTGTTCGTGGGGGCGTCACTCATCTTCTTCGCCTACATCGGCTTCGACGCGGTCTCCACGGCCGCGGAGGAGGCCAAAGACCCGCAGCGCGACATGCCGCGGGCCATGATGATCTCGCTGGCGGTTACCTCCGTCATCTACATCATCGTGACGCTGGTGATGACGGGGCTGGTGCCCTGGCGCGACCACGGCAACGCGGACCCGCTGGCGAGCGCGTTCAGCGCGCGCGGGTACGACTGGGCGGCGGGGGTGATCTCGTTCGGCGCCATCGTGTCGATGGCCTCCGTGCTCCTGGTGTTCCAGCTGGGCCAGCCCCGCATCTTCTACTCGATGGCCCGCGACGGCCTGCTGCCGCCGATCGCGGCGCGGCTCCACAAGAAGTACAGCACCCCGCACGTCACCACCATCGTGACGGGCGCGTTCGTGGCGTTCTTTGCGGCCTTCGCCAACATCAACGAGGTGATCGAGCTCACCAACATCGGTACGCTCTTCGCCTTCGTGCTAGTGGCGGTGGGGGTGATGGTGCTGCGCGTGCGCGAGCCGGAGCGGGTGCGCCCCTTCCGGACGCCGGCGATCTGGTTCGTGGCGCCCGCGGCCATCCTGTCGTGCGGCTTCCTGATGTTCCAGCTCCCGGCACTCACCTGGATCCGCTTCGGGCTGTGGCTGGCCGCCGGCCTGGTGATCTACTTCCTGTACGGCATGCGGCACAGCAGGCTGCGGTAGGGCCCTCACCCCCAGCGTCGCTCCGCGACGCATCCCCCTCCCCCAAAACTGCCTGGGGGAGGGGGTTTGTTTCGTGCCCGCCTCCGAAGCTCGGTGTTGCACGCGGTGCCTCGTGGGGGCCGCCCCACGTGGCTACCCGTGTCCCGCATGCGCCGATGTCCGCTCCCGGAGCGAATGGATTCGCCGCTGGACCTATGCAAAGCCCGCCTGCGCGGACTCCGGGTCCAATGCCGCGCTTCGCGAGCCGGCTTCAGCCGCCTTCCCGTAGTTCCAGCCGGGGGCTTTAGCCCCCGGTTCTCCGTGCCCCGGCCTTCGCGCCTGGCACCAACGAAGCGGGCTCGCACCCGAACCACCCGAGTGCGAGCCCGTTTTTCAGCCGCCAACCGCGGGTGCTAGACCAAAACGGCGGCGCGGCTGTCGCGGTACTGGAGCGAGGCTTCGATGAAGTCCTCGAAGAGGCGCCGGGTGCCGGGATCGGTGTCGATCAGCATCTCGGGGTGCCACTGCACGCCCACCAGGAAGTGCGACTCGTCCTCCGCCTCCAGCGCTTCCACCAGGCCGTCGGGGGCGGTGGCGGTCGGCTTGAGGCCCGCGCCCATGCGGCGGATCCCCTGGTGGTGCATCGAGTTCACCTGCACCGTGTCGCCGCCGAACGCGCGGAAGAGGCGCGAACCCGGAGCCACCGCGATGACGTGCGCCAGGAAGTCGCGCGCCCAGCCGGCGCCGGGAAAGTAGTCGTGCTTGATCGACTTCTCCCATTGCGCGGCGCAGTCCTGCACCAGCGTGCCGCCGGCGGCCACGTTCAGCACCTGCATCCCGCGGCACACGCCGAAGACGGGCTTGCCGTCCTCCAGCGCCCAGCGCGCGAAGGCGAGCTCCACCGTGTCACGCGCGCCGTCCGTGCGGCCGCAGTACTCGGTGCGCTCGTCGCCGTACGAGGCCGGGTCCATGTCCACCCCGCCGGCCAGAAAGATCCCGTCCAGGTGGTCGTAGATGGCGCGGATGGTGTCCATGTCCTCGTCGAGGAGCGGCACCATCCACGGCACCGCGCCCACCGCGGTGCACGCGATGAAGTAGCGCTGGTTCATCACCCACGACGCCGGAAGGTCTTCCGGGATGCGGTCTATAGCCTGCAGGTTCTGCGTTGGAATGCCGATCACGGGACGTTGCTGCATGGAACACTACCTTCTACGAGTATCGATTCCGGAAGAATGACCCGGCAGGTGGCAAGATCAGGGCCGTTCGGATTGGGATGATGCAAGGTAGCTGAATTGGCACGCATCCACAACGAACGCGCCACCGCTCGAACGTAAGTGTTTGCAGGGGTTGTGCTTGCCTTTTTCTGCCGCCATCGTTGTTCTGTCGGCGGACTGGCCGCCAGCGGGGCGCCATCTCAGACGAAACAACGATGACCACTTACGACGTCGTGGAGATGCTGGGCGGAGGGCAGGTGTTCGTGGGGCGCGTCATCAAGTCGGACCTCGACCTCGTCGAGGCGGTCCGCGACGGCCTGCCGTCGAGCGCCGTCGCCGCGGTGATCCGGCAGAGCGCACTCTGTGCCGATGAGGTCGAGCGGCTGGTCTTCCGCAACGGCGCCGCGGCCGAGCGGATGGTGCCCGGGCGTCTCACTCCGGAGGAGTCGGTGCGGCTCGCTCGGGTGGCGCGGATCACGACCCTCGCGAACGAAACCATAGGTGAGCCGGAGCGCGCCGCCCGCTGGCTGCGCGCTCCGAATCGCGCGCTGGAGGGCGCGGTCCCCGTCGATCTGCTGGCGAGCGGTGAAGGGGCGCGCCGCGTGGAGGAGACTCTGCTCCGGCTCGCACACGGGATCTTCGCCTGATGCGCGTCTGGAGACTCGCGCGCCGTGTCCATCGGGTGCTGGATGGCGAGGGCGCGCGGCGAGAAGGTGGCCGCTGGAACTCTCCGGGTACTCCCAGCGTGTACACCGCAGGCTCCCGTGCTCTCGCGGCCCTCGAGCTGCTGGCATACGTGAGCCCTGGAACCGAGCCCGCGGACCTGGAGCTATTCGAGGTGCGACTCCCGGATGATGCTCGCTCGCGTGCCATCACGCCGGGCGATCTGGATCGCGACTGGCAGGCCCCACGCCATCCCGGCTGCCAGCGGCAGGGCGATGCATGGGCGCGCTCCGCGGACGCGCTGGTTCTGGTGGTGCCCTCCGTGATGATCCCTGAAGAACCCAACTACCTTATCAACCCGGCGCATCCCGACGCGGTGCGGGTGCAAGTCGTGGGGTCGCGTCCGTTCACGTATGACCCTCGTCTGCAGCGATAAACCCCGGCGGCAAAAAGTGAGACGCGGAGAGAGCCTACGGCAACTCTCCCCGTGTTTCCGCGCCTCCGCGTGAGGCCCAGCGGGAGCCCGGCTACGATTGCGCGGCGTGGGCGTGCGCGACGGTGGGGCCGCGGACGCCTTCCTCGGTCTCGGCGATCAGGTGGTCGACGACGGCGCGGAGGCTGCCGGTGCGCTCGAAGACGGCGAGCTGGCGGTCCGCGCTGGAGCCCTCCTCCAGGATGCGGAATGCGTACTCCACCTCCGCGCGGCTCCCCAGGTCGTCCACCACGTCGTCGATGAACCACTCCAGGATCTCGCGGATCAGCGCGCGCGCCGGGAGCTCTTCCTGCTTGCCCAGGTCGACGAGCTGCCCCTCGAGGCCGTAGCGCACGGCGCGCCACTTGTTCTCCTCGATCAGGTCGCCCGGGTACACGCGGAAGGTCATGTTGTCTCGCCGCAGCTTGTACACCTTGGCGATGATCGCCTGCAGGATGGCGGCGACGCAGACGGCCTCCTCCACGCGCGTGCACACGTCCAGGAAGCGGAACTCCAGCGTGGGGTACGCGTGGTGCGGGCGCAGGTCCCAGTAGATCTTGGAGCCGTCCGGAATGCAGCGCGTCTTCACCAGGTTCTCGGTGAGGTACTGGAAGTCCGCCCAGTCGCGCATCACCCGCGGAATGCCGGTGCGCGGGAAGTTGCGGAAGATGACGCTGCGGTACGACTTGAGCCCCGTGTTCCGCCCCATCCAGAAGGGCGAGCTGCTGGTGAGGCAGAGGATGTGGGGGACGAAGTAGCGGGCCACGTTCATGGCGTCGATCATGAACTCCCGGTCTTCGATGCCGATGTGCACGTGCGTGCCGAAGATAAGGAGCTGCTGCGCCAGGTCCGCCATGTCCTGCTTCACCCCCAGGTAGCGCTCCAGCGGGGTGATCTCCTGCGTCATCCAGCTGGAGAAGGGGTGCGTTCCCGCCGCCACCACCTTGAGGTCCTTGCGGTCGGCGAGGTCCATCACCATCCCGCGCAGCCGGCGCAGCTCGGTGCGCGCCTGGGCGGGCGTCTGGCAGATGGTGGTGCCGACCTCCACGATGGACTGGTGCAGCTCCGGCTTGATCTCGCCGAGGATCAGGTGGTCGTGGTCCAGGATCTCGGTGATGTACGACCGCAGCTCCCGGGTCTCGGGGTCGATGATCTGGTACTCTTCTTCGATGCCGACGGTGAGCGAGGGCGGCTTCATCGGTGCGCTCCTTCGTGGGTTGCGCGGTTACGGCTCGGCTGCGATCAGGATACAGAAGGAAACGGGCCAGCGCGCCCTCACCGCGCCTCCACCAGCATCGTCGCCACGCTGGAGCCGCCGCCGGCGGTGACGTTGAGGAGTGGGTCGGTGGCGATGCGGGTGAGGGCGCCGTCCACGGTGGCGCCGCCGGTGATGAAGGGCGCCAGGTCCACCATGCGGTCGTAGATCTGCACCCCGCCGTCCGTCCAGGTCGGGAAGGGCTCGGAGGGGAGGGGGATGCGCTCCTGCACCACGTACGGCGCCTCCAGCGCGCCGCGCAGCGTGTCCTCCCACAGCTCGCCGCTCGCCAGCCAGCCGAGGACGATGCCGCGGCCGCCGTAGTCGTCGTTGGGCTTCAGCACCAGCCGTTCGCGGTTCTCCACCGCCCACGGCAGGAGGTCGATGGTGGCGCCATCTTTCTCCGTCTTCCGCTCCTCCACCACGCGCGTCCAGGGAACGTGGGCGGCCACGGCGGCGCGCTCGTCGGCGGAGAAGAGGTGGGCGTTGCGCTCGTCGGAGAGGACGGCGAGCGAGGCTTTCTTGTAGAGCACCTTGCAGCGGAAGGGGTTGACCATGCACACCGCCCCGTCTCGCACGGCGCGCACCACGGGCGAATCCAGCCCCATCTGCTGCACCAGCTCGTCGATCAGGACGCGCTTGTAGATGAGGGTGATGTGGAAGTCGCCCGACATCAGCTTCCCTTCGCGGTACTCGCAGGTGCGCGGGTCCGCCAGCTCGCAGGCGATGCCGTGCGACTGGAAGTACGACTGGAAGAAGCGGTGCTCGCTGCGCGTGGGCACCTCGTCCCAGTCCAGCACGCCGATGCGCGGCAGGTCGCGCGTTCCCGTCCACTCGCGAAAGGCGCCCAGGAGCGCGTGCAGCACTCCGTGCCGCGCTGGCAGCGGCTGCACGGCGTGCGTGCGCAGGAACTCGCCCATCGCCGGCGTCGCGAGGAAGACCTCCGAGAGGGCGTCCATGTACGCGGGCCCGGCCGGCGTCTCCGCGTTGTATTCGGTGAAGCGCAGCGATCCGTCGTCGGGATCGAAGAAGGCGTCCAGCCGCGCCGTGGGGCTGGGATCGCGGAAGCCGGGGTCCGCCTCCAGCAGCCCCTCCTCCCAGTCCAGCAGGCGGAACTGGCGGCGAAACTCCGCGTCGGCCATGGCGGCCTCGTGCGCGGTGTGGAAGGCGCGCATCAGCGTCTCCACGCCGCGGCGGATGTGCACCCACTGCCCCGGCGTCAGGAAGCGCGGCCGCAGCACGCTGCACAACGGCCGGTCGCCAAAGAACATCCCGCGGCGGCGGTGCTCCTCCTCCATGCGCGCGTGCGTGTCGGCCGCGAGGGCGTCGTCGCCCAGCAGGTCGTGGTAGCGGGCGACGGCGTCCCGCAGCGCGGCGGCCTCCCCGGTCACGCGGGTACGGGCGCGGAAGAGCCGTCCGGCACCGCGTCCTGCACGGGCCCGCCGCCGCCGGTGTGCCGGCTGCCGGCGAAGAGCTGCTGCCACCCCGCCTCGCGCACCTGCGGCCGCGGGTTCTTGGCCAGCTTGATGGTCATGTCCGCCATCGCCTTCACCACCCACTCGAAGTAGTGGGGCGTCAGGGAGTACAGGTCCATGTCCGGCGCGGGGTTCATGAAGTCGATGGCGTACGGGATGCCGTCGCGCACCGCCCACTCCATGGAGTTCATGTCGTAGCCCAGCGCCCTCACCAGCTTCAGCGAGTCCGCCACGACGCGCTCCCCCAGCTCGGGCGAGAGGTGGTCGTGCGCCACGTGGTACTTCCGCTCGCCCGGGTCGTACTTGATGGGCATCACCACTTCCTGCCCCAGGCAGATGCAGCGGATGAACTGGTCCCACTTGATGAACTCCTGCACGATCATCGTCAGGAGCCCCGAGCTGTTGTAGTTCTGGATCAGCTCGTCCAGCGTGTGGCAGACGTACACCTCCTTCCACCCGCCGCCGTGCGCGTCCTTGAGGATGCACGGCATGCCGATGTAGTCCGCGATTCCCTGCCAGTCCAGCGGGTACTGCAGGTTGCGGAGCGACTCGTCGTGCACGATGCCGGGGATGTAGTCGCGGTTGGGCAGCACCACCGTCTTGGGATGCGCGATCCCCAGCTTGGTGGCCAGCGCGGCGCCGAAGAACTTGTCGTCCGCCGTCCACATGAACGGGTTGTTGACGACCTGGCATCCCTGGAGCGCCGCCTGCTTGAGGTACGTGCGGTAGAACGGCACCTCGTGCGAGATGCGGTCGACGATCACCGCGTACGGGCAGGGCTCGTCCATGGCGGGCGCGCCGAGCTGCACCATCTCGGCGGTCACGCCCTCGTCGCGGCTGTTGACTTCTTTGATGAATGCGGGCGGGAACGACCACTCGCGGCCCACGATCAACCCGATCTTCAGCGTCATCGGCGGTTCCGGTTGAAGTGCGTTAGTGCGTTGGTGCGTTAGTGCGTTAGTGCGCTGGGGCGTCGGCGTGAGGTGAAGAAACGCACTCACGCACTTACGCACTCACGCACCGCTGTTCAGTCGCTTCCGCCGATGTACTGGCGGAGCATCCGCTCCCAGTACGGCCAGTCGTGCGACCAGCCGTCCCACAGGCGCAGGGCGTTGCCCACGCCCTTGTCCCACAGCGTGCGCGACAGGTACTTCACGTTGTCGACGTTGGGGTCGTCGTGGCCGGTGGCGAGGATGATGTCCATCCGCCGCAGCCCCTCCAGGTGCTCGTGGCCGAGGTGCTGGACGAAGTGCGACGGGTTGTGCCCGTACACGTTGCCGTCCATGTGCCCGTCCGCGAACTGGCTGATGTCGTACAGCCCGCTCATCCCCAGCACCCGCCCGAAGAGGTGCGGATGGCGGAAGGCGATGTCGACCGCGTGGTACGCGCCGAAGCTCGCCCCCGTCGCCATCAGGAACGGGTTCGGGTTCTTTTGCCAGGAGAGGGGGAGCACCTCGCGCAGCACGTAGTCCTCGAACTGCTGGTGGCGCCTCGCCCGGTCGATGGGGTGCTTCCGGCGCGCGTACCAGCTCTCCTCGTCCACGCTGTCCACGCAGTAGAGCTGGAGCCACCCGTTGCGCAGGTGGTCGCCGAGGACCTCCGTCATCCGCCGGTCTTCCCACTCGTAGTAGCGGCCCATTGAGGTGGGGAACACGAGCACGCGCGCTCCCGCGTGCCCAAAGACCAGCAGATCCATGTCGCGGTCGAGCGACGGGCTGTGCCAGCGGTGGTGCTCGCGGTGCAAGGGGATCGAAGCTCCGGCTGCCTGTGGACGTCTCGTTTAAGGATCACGCGGCGGCACGCAAGCCCCGCGCCGGGGATGGCGCAGCCCCCACCCCCCGGCCCCCTTCCCCCGCAAGCGGGGGAGGGGGAGAACTTCGTGCCCCCTGGCATCCTGCCCCCACGCCGTTCAGGTCCCGTTCTCGCCCGCCACGCTGAAATCCATCCGCCCGTCCTCCAGCGACACGGCGTCCAGGCGCACCTGCACGCGCCCGCCGATCTCCGGCTTCGCGCCGCCGCCCGACGCCTGCACGCGGACGGCGGGCTCCTCGATCTGCACCTCGACGTGGCTTCCCCGCGCGTCCAGCACGGTGGCGGCGAAGAGCTTGCCTTCGCAGCCGCGCAGCGTCCACGCCTCCGCGATGTCCACCACGCCGCGCTCCAGCTTGTTGGCGCGCGTCTCCGTGTCGTTCATCACCTTTGGAAGGCGGCAGAGCGTCTCGACCTCGGCGGGGGAGGGGCGGCCTCCCGCCTCCAGCTGCACGAGCAGATCGAGCACGTAGCGGTCGGCGAGGCGGCGGAGGGGGGCGGTGACGTGCGCGTACGGCATCGCCAGCGCGTGGTGGAGCGGATCGGCGGGCGGGTCGCCGTCGAACGCCACGTAGTCCGACCCGCGGGACACGCGCCGCGCCTGCCAGAGCAGCGGCGTCACCCTGGGGTGCCTGGGATCGAGCGAGCGAACGAACTCCGCATAGCTCGTGGCATCGTCCCACTTGAATCCCAGCGTCCGCGCCACGCGGCGAAAGAGCTCCACCCGCTTCTCCTCGGGCGGCGGCATGGTGCGCAGGAGGCCGACGCGCCCCTCCAGCATGCGCAGCGCGGCCGCGTGGCCGGTGAGGAGCGATACCTGCGCGTTCCAGTCCTCAGCTGCGTTCGGGTGTTCGTACTCCACCGCGTAGCCCAGCCGTGCCGCCGCCGCGCGCTCCACGTGCTGGTCCAGGATGGGGAGCGACACGCCCCCGCGCTCCGTCTCCCGCTTCCTCCGCTCCTCGCCGAAGCGCTTCAGCTCCACGAGCGACGCCGCCCACGGCTCCGCGAAGGTCTTCCCCCCGCTCTCCACATGCACCAGCGCCTGCTCGTACGTGAGCTGCGCCCGAGACCTCACCCGCGCCCGCTGGATGCGCAGCGTACGGATCTCCGCGCGCGCATCCAGCTCGAACGCGAACACGATGGCGGGTGTCAGCTGGTCCGCCAGCAGGCTCGCCGCCCCCTGCGACAGCGACGGCGGATACACGGGCGCGCGCAGGTCCGGCGCGTAGAAGGTGAGGGCGCGCAGCCACGCCTCCGCCTCCACCGCGCCGCCGCGATCCACGAAAAACCCGACGTCCGCGATCGCGTACCAGAGCCGGAACCCGCCCCCTTCCGCCGGCTGGATGCACAGCGCCTGGTCCAGATCCCGGCTCCCCGGCGGGTCGATGGTGATGAACGGCACCTCCGTCATGTCCGTGAGCGCCGCCGGATCGCGCTTCGCCGCCTCGTCCGCCTCGCGCACCACCTCCGCGGGAAAGTCGATGCGCACGCCCAGCTCCGCCCGCTTGCGCTGAAACGCGGCCTCGATCTGGGCGATGTCCGTGCTGTTCGGAGTGGCGGAGTTCAGTGCGGACAGAGGGCCTCTGCGGTGCGGGTGGGGGAGTGGG